>PQAN01000398.1 GCA_003105285.1 Methylocystaceae bacterium | reverse complement strand
GCGCAGCGCCGGCGGTTCGCCGCTCATTGCGGCGCCACCACGACGCCCCAGGGAAAGGCGCCGACCGGGATGGATTTCACGACCTTCAGGCTCGCGACGTCGATGACCGACACGTCGTTGGAGACGCCGTTGGCGGTGAGCAGATATTTCTCGTCCGGCGTGAAGGCGAGATGCCAGACGCGCTGGCCGACGAGCAGATATTTCTCGATTTTCTTCGTCTCGACGTCGATGACGGCGACGCGATTGGCGGGGCCGAGAGCGACGAAGGCGCGCTTGCCGTCGCGCGTGATGGAAATGCCGATCGGCTGAACGGCCTCTTTCGACAGTCCGGGGATTTCGAAGCGGATCTTCTGCGTCACCTTGTAGGTCTTGGGATCGATGACGGAGACGGTTCCGCCGATCTCCGCCGACACCCAGAGCTCCGAGCCGTCCTTCTTGAATTCGGCGAAGCGCGGCCTGCCGTCGACGAGCACATTGGCGACGATCTGCTTCGTCTGCGTGTCGATGAGATGCGCCATATTGGTCGTCTCGGACGTGTTGACGAGAATCCTGCCGTCGGGACTGATCGCCATGCCTTCCGGCTCGACGCCGACCGGCACGTCGCCGACCTGCCGTTTGCGCTGCGCGTCGATCATCGTGACGAGATTGTCGTTTTCATTCGAGACATAGACCGTCTTGCCGTCGGGGCTGAGGACCATCAGCTCCGGATCGGGGCCGGAGGGCAGATTGCCGGTGATCTGCAATGTCTTGGTGTCGAGCACCTGGATCGTGTCGTCGTCGCCGGCGCAGATGAACAGTTCCGATCCGTCCTTCGTCAGCTCGATGCCGCGCGGCCGGCGCCCGACCTTGACGGTCTTCACCGCCTCGAGCTTCTCCGTGTCGATGATGGTGATCGTATTGCCCTTCTCATTGCTCACATAAGCGAGAAAGGCGTGGGCGGGCGTGGCGAGAAGGAGAGCGGCGATGGCGAGCGCGCCTGCGTGAAAGAGCCAGAACTCGCAGAACGCGCGCCCCTTCTCCCCTTGTGGGAGAAGGAGTCGCACACAGTGGCTTTTGGCGAATCCCCGAGCGTTCTTTTCTCTACTCATTGCAGCCTGCATTTCGTCTCTGGCCTGTCGACGCCGAGCGTGTCGAGTTCGGATGTCTGATGCAGGAAGCCCTCCTGCGGCGAAACCGAGACCGTCATGCGTCCGTCGGTCAAGAGAATAGGCTGGCGCAATTGCCGATTCCAGGGACGAATGCTCAATCTCACGCCTTTGAACGCGGCGATCGAAAATTCCGGCGACAGGAGGAAGGCGCGAAGCGCTTTCGGATCGCCCGTATCGGCGCGCGTCGCCGCCTCGCCGACGATGCGCGCGGCGAGCCAGGCCTGATTGTCGCGCGCATTCATGCCGCGCCGGAAATCGCGCAGGAATCGGTTCTGTAATTGCGTCGCGCCCCATTGCTCGTGCGAGGCGTCCCAGCTCACCGGCATGAGGCCGGCCGACCCGGCGACCGGGCGTGGCTCCCATGTGCGATAGGGCAGATAGCCGCCGAACACTTGGCTCTCGTCGGCGGCGATCAGCACGTCGTGAGCCGGCGCATTCTGCGTCAGCGGCGGGATTTGCCGCTGCGTCTGCACGCTGCCCGAATCGGAGCGGCGTCCGCCCTCGGTGTCGACGAAGACGCGCTCCTCGACGATTTTCGCGCCGAATTTCTTGGCGCTCGCCCGGACGGCCTGGGCGAAGAGCTCGTCTTCCGGATGCGATCCCTTGATGACGAACCAGCGGCGCCATTGCTTCCAGACGAGATATTGCGTCAGCCCGTCGGCGAGCATGGAGCGCGTCGGCGCGACGTGCACGATATTGGCGCGGCAGTTCTCCTCCCGCAGCCTTTCGTCCGCCGCGCTGGCGTTGAACAGCAGCGCGTCGCGCGATTTCAGCGCGTCGGCGGCGCGCAGCAGATCGTCGGCGGAAAGATCGGCGATGATGAAGCCCGCGCCCTGATCGACGAGCCTGATCGCCGCCGCCGCCGCATCCTCGCCGGGGGCGATCTTGGCGTCGATCGTCTCGAAGGACTGTCCGGTGAATTTGCCGGTCGTGTTGTTGTCGGCGGCGCCGAGCCGCGCGCCGGCGAGCGTGTCGTCGGCGGCGGGAATGTCGAGAATCGACAAGGTCTCGGTCGAATGCGTCTGGCGCAGCACGCCGATCTTGATGGCGAGGGGCTCGGCCGCGGCAGGAGCGGCCGAGAGAGCGGCGATGACGGCGCCGAGAACGAAACGCTTCTTCATGACGACGGGATAGCCGCTTCCGGGCTTTCGGTCGAGACGCCGGTCAGCGGATCAGCCGGACCAGGGCGCGGCCGGCTTTCGATTTCAGTTCCTTGGCGTCGAGCGTGCCGTCATTGTCCGGGTCGGCCTGCTTGAAGAGTTTCTCGACGAGCGCGAGATATTCGTCCTTCGTCAAGGTCGCGTCATTGTCGGGATCGGCCGCGATGAACTCCTTCTTCGGGATTCGCGAGCCGACCTCCTTGCGGTCGAGCGTCGCGTCATTGTCCTTCTCCAGACGGTCGAACACGGCGCTCGCCGCCTTCTTCACCTCGGCGAGGTCGAGCGTGCCGTCATTGTCCGTGTCGAAGGTCTTGATGGGCGATTGAGCGGCCTGCGCCGGAAAGGTCGCGGCCATCGGCGCGAGGGCGAGCCCGGCCGTGAGAGCGAGCGCAAGAGACTTGGAATTCATGATCCGCCTCCCATGAGGTCTTTCGCCGAAACGCCCATGGGAGCGTCCGACTCCGTCAATATAGGGTTCCGTAGCCGAAATCACAAACCGTGGATGTACTAGGCGGCGATCTCGTCTTCGCGGGGTCAGAGCGGCAGGCGAGCTTCGAGCAGCGCGCCGCCGGGAGGAACGGACTCGAGAGTCAAACGTCCGCCGAGCGCGGCGACGCGCTCCCCCATGCCGCGCAGGCCGATGCCCTTTTTCATGTTCTCGTCGACGCCGGCGCCGTCGTCCCTGACCGCGACGCGCAGCTCCCGGCGTTCCGCGCCGATCTGTTCGACTTCTATATCGACGCGCGCCGCGCCGGAATGGCGAATGACATTGGTCAGCCCTTCCTGCACGATGCGATAGGCGGTCAGCGCGATCGATTCGTCGAGCGGTCGCGTCGCGCCGGCGAGGTTCAGTTCGATCGCGACATCGGGATGAGATTCGCGCCATCCCTGCGCCAGCGCCTGCAGCGCGCCTTCCAGCCCCATCTCGTCGAGAGCGGCGGGGCGCAGGCGCCCCAGAATGCGACGATTGACCTGCTGCAGCGCGCCGAGCTGATCGTCGATGCGCGTGCAGTCGGAAGCGAGCGCGCGCCTGTCCTGTGTCCCGCCCTCGAGCTTGCGCGCCAGCGCGCCGAGGCCGGCGCGAATGGTGAAGAGGAACGGGCCGATCTCGTCATGGAGGTCGCGCGCGATGTCGCGCCGCTCTTCGTCCTGCACATGGATGATGCGCTCGATGAGACGGCGGTTCTCGTCGTCGAAACGCGTCAAGGTCGCAGCCAGCGCGTCGATGCGGTCGGCGATGGCGACGAATTCCAACGACCCGCCGTCGGCGATGCGCACGGAATGGTCGCCGCGCTCCAGGCGCTCCAGCGCGTCGGCGAGCGTCGAGACCGGCCGCAAGGCGCGCGAGACGACGATCGAAACGAGGATGAAGCCCGCCAGCGCCAGAGCGGCGCCGCCGAACGCCAGAAACACGATCTCTCCCCAGATTTCGGCGATCTCGTCGCCCGGATCGGCGGCGATGACGAGTTCGCCATGCAGCCTTCCGCGCCCCTCGAGATCGATGCGCGTCACGCTGGGCTTGGCGGCGACGAGCGTCGCGAACCATTGCGGCGCGCGCCGGCCTTCGGCGATCGGCGTTTCCGCCGCGCCGGCGCCGTCCATGAAGATATGAATGTGCCGCAACCGCTCGACGTCGGCGAGCAGTCCGCGCAGCGCCGCCACCGGATCATGCGACTCGTCCAGGCTGACGAGCGCCGTCGCGACGAATTCGCGCGCGAGGCGCGCGGTGCTGTCGGCCTCCGCGCGCACCCGCGAGGCGGCGTGCAGGACGAGCAGGCCGATCCCGGTCGCGAGGCCGAACGCCAGCGCCGCGCCGAGCAGCGCGAGCAGCCTGACGCGAAGCGAGAGGCGTTGGTGCATGACGGCCTTCATCCTTTGCAATGCTCGGCGACTTTACGTAAGGGTAGGCCCCGGTCAATCTGCCGCGCTCATTCTGATGAGCGTTTTCGTACAGAGGCGTCGCGCGTCGTCATGCGAGTTCTGATCGTCGACGATCATCCGATCATCGTATCGGGCTGCACGGCGATGCTCGCCGGCGAGGCCGATATCGAGGTCTTCGACGCCGGCGACGCCGCGGCCGGGCTGGCGGCCTTCGTTGAGCGCCGCCCCGACGTCGCCGTCATCGACATCAACCTGCCGGGCGCCTCCGGCTTCGAGCTCACGCGCCGCATTCTGCGCCATGACGGCGCGGCGCGCATCGTCGTTTTCAGCATGAACGACGACCCGATCTTCGCCGCGCGCGCGATCGAGGCCGGCGCGCGCGGCTATGTCACGAAGAACGACGACCCGTTCCTCCTGTTGAAGGCGGTGCGGGAGGTCGCGGCCGGCGGCGTTTTCCTCATGCCGAAGATCGCCAATCGCCTGGCCTTCGGGAAGACGCAGGCGACGGCCAATCCGCTCTCCGGGCTGAATGCGCGCGAACTGGAGATTTTGCGGATGCTCGGCAAGGGCCTGAGCATGAGCGAGATCGCCGACTCGGTCCAGGTCTCCTACAAGACGATCGCCAACACCTGCTCGCTGCTGAAGCGCAAGCTCGGCGCCCGCACGCCGATGGATCTGGTGCGCATCGCCATCGAGCAGCGATTGGCGTGACGGGCGGACCCCAGCAGACTTCGTGCGCCCCCTCCCCCTCATGCTGAGGAGCGCCTGAAAGGCGCGTCTCGAAGCGCGAGGGGAGGTTTCAGATTGTGGAATGAAGGCTTCCGCGTCCTTCGAGACGCG
>PQAN01000397.1 GCA_003105285.1 Methylocystaceae bacterium | reverse complement strand
ATCGACGCGCGGCGACAGGAGCGCGACGACCTCGCCTCGAGACTCGCCGAAGCGCGCGTCGAGACGGCGCGTCTCTTTGCCTCGCGCGACTCTCTTTGCGAACGGTTGCGCGTCGTCGACGAAGCGCTCGCGCCCTTTCTGCGGCTCTGCGACCTCGAGGTCGCCGATCTCGACCGCAATCTCGGCGGCGCGACGCGGCGGCTCGAGCAAAAGGGCGAGGACTATCGCGAAGCGCGGCTGCGCGCCGAACGGATCGAGAGCCTCGTCGCCGAATTGGCCCAGCGGCTCGCCGGTTCGGCCGCCGAGGCGCGCGCCGCGGCCGAGACCGCAGCGAGCCGCCAGCGCAACGCCGACGACAGGCGGAAGCTGCTCGAGGAGCTTCGCGGCCGGCGCGACGAGCTGCTCGGCGGCGAGTCGACGGCGAGCCATCGCACGCGCCACAATGAAGCGCGGCTCGCGGCGCAGCAGGCGCGCGACACCGCCGCGCAGCGACGTTCGGAAGCGGCGTCCGCCAAGGCCGGCGCCGACCGCGACCTCGCCAACGCCGCCGAGGCGCTGGAGACCGCGCGCGCGAGCCGAGAGCGCACGGCGAGCGCTCTCGCGACGGCGCTCGCGGCGTCGCGGTTCGACGAAACGACGGCGCTCGCTCTGCTGACGGTCTCCGCCGACGAACGTGCGAGCCTGCGCGAGCGGATCGACGCCGCCGAGAAATCCGCAGCCGCCGCGAAAGCCGAGATGGACGCGCGCGCCCGCGACCTCGCCGAGGCGATCGCCGTTGGACGGCCGGACGAGGATGTCGCGACGCTGGAGGCGCGACGCGCGCAAGCCGAACAGGCCTTGGAGTCGCTCGCGCGACGGCTCGGCGAGATCGCCGCCGAGATCGGCGCGGACGACGCCGCGCGGACGAAGGCCGCCTCGCTTTCCGCCGACATCGCCGCGGCCGACGCCGAACATAAGACCTGGGCGGAGATCGACGCCGCCATCGGCTCGGCGACCGGCGATAAATTCCGCCGCTTCGCCCAGAGCGTGACGCTCGATCACCTCGTCGCGCTCGCCAATCGGCACCTCTCGGCGCTCAGCTCGCGCTATCGGCTGGAGCGCTCGGCGGGCGAAACGGCCGATCTCGGGCTGCAGATCGTCGACCGCGACCTCGGCGACGAGCGGCGCTCGACGCGCTCGCTGTCGGGCGGCGAGCGCTTCCTCGCCTCGCTCGCTCTGGCGCTCGGCCTGTGCAGTCTGGAGGGTCGGGGGTCCTTCGTCGACACTCTGTTCATCGACGAGGGCTTCGGCACGCTCGACGCGACGACGCTCGACATCGCCATCGACGCGCTCGAGGCGCTGCAGGGCCAGGGCCGCAAGGTCGGGCTCATCAGCCATGTCGAGTCGCTGCGCCAGCGCATCCCCGTGCAGATCCGGGTCGAAAAGCGCGGCGGCGGCAGGAGCGCCGTCCGCGTCGACGCGCGCGCCATCGGCATCGGGTAACGGCGCTCAACGCGCCAGCGGAGCTTTCGGCCAGAGGCTCGCGCCGCTCGGGCCTATTCCGACCTCGAGCAGCAGCGTTTCGCCGTCCTTCGCCCATCCGTAATGGACGGCGTTCGCCGGCACGACGATCGAATCGCCCGGCCCGAGCGCCCGCAGCGCGGCCTCGTCGAACGTCGGTCCGGCGCCGGCGTAGAATCGTCCGGCGATCACCGTGACGACGCGCGCGTCGGGATGGACATGCGGCGAAGATTTGGCGCCGGCGGCGTATTTGACGGAGAGCACATAGAGAGAGCCGGGCCGCGCCGCCGAGCCGTTGACCGGCGCGGCGAAGACGCCCTCGAACAGAGGAATCGGCGCATATTTCAGCTCGCTCTGCGGGACAGCGCTCGGCGCCGCGTCCTGCGCGAGCGCGGCGCCGGCCGACAGCGAAAGGAGAAAAGCCGCCAGGGCTCGCTTCTGCATGGACTGCTCCGCCGATGAAGACGAACCGTCATTCTCGAGCAGAAGCGGCCCGGCGGCAATTCCTGTTTCGAACGCCCGACGCTTCCGCTCAGCGCTCGACGAAGGAATAGCCGACGCCGCGAAATGTCTCGATCGGGTCGCTCTCACGCCCTCGAACCAGAGCGCGACGCAGCCGGCTGACATGCGCGTCGACGGTGCGAAGCTCGACCTCCGCCGCATGCCCCCACACTGCGCGCAGCAGTTCGTCCCGCGACAGGACGCGCCCGGGCTGCTCCATCAGACTTTCCAGCAATCGGAACTCCTTGGGACCGATGCGGACATGCCGCCCTCCACGTTTGACGCTGCGAGTCCGAGGATCGAGATCGACGTCGCCGACGAGCAGTCTGCGAGGCGCCGGGCGTTCGAGCGCCCTCTCCATCAGCGGTTCCGAGCCGTCTGCGACAGCACCGTGAAGCCCTGCTTGATGAACGCGGGCGCGGCTTCCGGACCTTTCAGAAAGGCGAGCAGCTTCACGGCCTGTTCACTCGTCGAGCTCGCGGTCAGCGCGATCGGATAGACGATCGGCGGATGCGACGATTCCGGGAAGGTCGCGACGACATCCACTTTCGACTCGGAATTGGCGTCGGTCTTGTAGACGATGCCGAGCGGCGCCTCTTCGCGCGCGACGAAGACCAGCGCGGCGCGGACGTTTTCCGTAAAGGCGAAGCGGGATTCGAGCGCGCTCCACAGATCGAGCTTTTCGAGCGCGGCTTTGGCGTATTTGCCGGCCGGGACGGACGCTGGATCGCCTGTCGCGATGCGGCCGCTCTCGCCGAGGGCGCCGAGAATCGCTTTTTTCTCGAGTGCGAGCTTCTTCACCGCCGACGATTTCGGCGCGACGACGACGAGGCTGTTGCCGAGGAGATTGGCGCGCGTGTCCGCCTTCAGGAGATTGCGCGTGGAGAGATAGTCGGCGGAGGCGACGTCGGCGGAAATGAAGATGTCGGCCGGCGCGCCCGCCTCGATCTGCTTGGCGAGCGGCAGAGAGGCGGCGTAGCTGACCGACACCTCGACGCCGGTTTTCTTCTTGAAGGCCGCCGCCGCGTCGTCGAGCGCGTTCTTCAGGCTCGCGGCGGCGAAAATGGTCACCGTCTTGGCGGCCGTCGCCTTGTCGGCGCCTGCGGCCGGAGCTTCCGCGCGGACGGGCGAGATCGTCAAAGAAAGATATGCGGCGACAAGAGCGAGACTTACCGATTTGATCATGAGAACGACTCCGGTGGAACGGCCCGATCGAGCGAGCCTTGCATATCTATGCATAAATTCTGCCGATGATGGAGTCTTATGGAAAATTACACATGATTCCGACGTTCCGAATCGTCTTTGCAATTTCGGCGGCGTACGCGGCTTTTTCTTCTTGGGAAAAGATTCGTCTCGCCGAGGGGAGCCGTCTAGCGGCCGTCATTCCCGGCGGGCCGAAGGCCCGACCGGGAATCCAACAGGCAATGACGAGAAATTGCGGCCTCGGCTCTGGATTCCCGATCGCTCGGGAATGACGAACCAGCGAGACATTGGGCTGCGGCCCGGCTCGAGCGTCACGCTTTCAAATCCCGCCGACTATGCTAAATTTCCGACAATTCCGGAAAAAACACACATGTCGCAATTTCTCACCACTCGCGAACTCGCCGCGCTGCTGCGCGTCAAGGAGCGCAAAGTCTACGATCTCGCTGCCGAAGGGGCGCTGCCGGTGCGGCGCGTCACCGGCAAGCTCCTGTTCCCGCGTGAAGAAATCGAGAATTGGCTGGCCGCCAACGGCGCCGGCGAGAAGGCGGCCCGGGTCGAGTCCCGGCCGACGGCCGCGCGCCCGCTCGTCATCGCCGGCGGTCACGATCCGCTGCTCGAATGGGCGCTGCGCGAGTCGCGCTCCGGCATAGCCGCTTTCCTCGACGGCGCGCTCGACGGTCTCGAACGCGCCGCCGCGGGCGATTGCATCGCCGCCGGCTTGCATATCCCGGAACCCGGACCCGACGCCTGGAACGTCGCCGCGACGGCCGAGCGCTTGTCGGACGAACCCGTCGTTCTCATCGAATGGGCCAAGCGCCGGCGCGGGCTGATGTTTCGCAAGGAGCCCGGCCGGACGATCGAAAGCCTCGCCGACGCGCGCGGGTTGGCGTTCCAGTCCCGCCAGCCGGAGGCCGGCAGCGAGCTCGTTCTGTCGCTGCTGCTCGAAAGGGAGAATATGAAGCGAGACGACCTCCGGCTCATCCCGGCGGTCGAGCGTTCCGAGACCGATCTCGCCGCGGCGATCGCCGCGGGGCGCGCCGACATCGGCCTCGGCATAGAGGCGAGCGCGCGCCAGTTTCAGCTCGAATTCGCGTGCCTCATCGTCGAGCGCTTCGATCTCGTGGTCTGGCGCAAGGCCTATTTCGATCCGCCATTCCAAAAGCTCATGCGCTTTTGCGCGAGCGAGGCCTTCCACGACCGCGCGCGCACGCTCGGCGGTTACGACGTCTCTCGGTTCGGCGCCGTTCATTTCAATGCGCGGTCGTAGCTGGCACTCGCCTTGCTACGCGGCGCGCGACAGGAGGAGAGGATGCAGTTCGAATTCCCCGAGGTTCGCGACGAAACCGAAAAAGCCGCGATCGAGACGGCGATCAGCGACTGCGTGCGGGCTTTCTACGCCAAGGGCGTCGCCGATCCGTTGCTCGGGCCCGTCTTCGCCGGCGCCATCCCCGACCTCGACCACCATCTGACGATCATCGAGAATTTTTGGTCCAAGTCGCTGCTCGGCACCGATCGCTATCAGGGACACCCTTTCCCGGCGCATATGAACCTGCCGATCGAGCCGGAGCATTTCGAGCGCTGGCTGCAATTGTTCGTCGAGACTGCGCGCGAGACGCTGCCGCAGACGCAAGCGGAACAGGCGATCGCCAAGGCGAGCCACATGACTCAATGTTTCCAGGGAGGACTGTTTCCGTTCACGGGCGCGGACGGCAAGCCGTCGCGTTTGCCGCCGGGCTGAAGCCGGGAGCGCTTCCGACCGAAGTCGAGACCGGGGTTCGGCGCAGGAAATGCGTCGAACCGGAAGGAGGTCTCGCCCGTCTCACTCCCACCGAGAAAATAGCGCCAAAATCGCCTCGACAAATTTAGCGGCGCTCTCGACCGCCGCAGCGGCCTGAGCATAGGAAATATTCGATCCGGGGCCTGTCTCGTAATCGGCGATGGCTTTCAAATTGTAGGCGCGGCCGAGAAAGGCGCGTAATTCGCCGTCGATGGCGACTTCGTCCTTCGCGAGGCGCGCAAACTCCGTCTGCACGCCGCTGTGGCTTTTCGGCGAACGGTCTTGCCGCTCGAAGATGAATGCCTGCGCGGCGTGAAAACCGGCGAGATAGGCCGCGCGTCCGGCTTCATCGGTGAAATTCTGCGCGAGAAGCAGAGGCGCGCGCTCCAATAGCTGTTGCGCCTTGGCGAGAAAGGCGGCGGTTTCCGGCTTCATAAGTCGATGCCGTCCGCGCGTATTTCGTGCATGAGCGGGGTGAGCTCGGTGTAAGCCCCCGCGCGAAACGGCATGGCGTGTATGCATTCACCCATATCATAGAGAAGGCTGGTCGAGATATCGGCGAGCCGATTCATTTCTGCGGCGCGGTCGGGCATGTCGCGGAGGAAAACAGCAATGTCGTAGTCGGAATCCGCCCGCGCCTCGCCGCGCGCCCGCGAGCCGAACAACACAGCGCGCTCCAGCCGGTCGCCGTAGGTCTCGGCGAGGACAGCGCGGAAGCGCGCGAGGATCGGCTGGTCCGGCAGAGGCGTCATGAGCATGGGGAAAACCTGCCACAAACAGGCGTCGTTTCACACTGGAAAAATCGCGCAAAAAAGCCCTTGAATTTCAATGCGCCTATTTGCGGCCGACCCTTGTAGATTTCCGCTCGAGGGTCCTCCGTCAGACGGAAAAGCCGCCGCCCTCCCCCTCCTGAAACGCGTCCCAGGAGAACGGCGCCCATCCTTCCACCTGCATTTCGATGGCGAAGGCCACGCCGCGCGCGATCAGGCGGCTTTGCGTCGTCATGCCGGCGACCTGGGCGGCGGTCGAGGCGGCGATGTCGGCGATCGGCGTCCCGATGGCGACCGCGCGGCCGCCCTTGACGAGGCCGCGGATGCGGCCCGAATAAGGGGCGAGCACGGGCGCGCCGTCGATGAAGCCGAAAGCTTCGCCGCGCTCGACGACATTGCCGATATCCTTGGCGACCGAAAATATCCCGGCCTTCTCCGCCGGCAGAAGCGCGTTCTCCTCGGCGAGTTCGTTCGCGCGGGGGCGCGGCGCCGGCCGATCGCCCGGCCTGCGAATGGCGCCGGGGTCCGGCCCGTGCGAGTCGATGGCCAGATCGCAGGTCTCGCCGGGAATGGAGCCCGCGCCGACGCCGATGGTCAGGCCGGCGAGATTGCGGATATTCGGCTGCTCCTTGCGCCCGGGCGTGTCGGCGTCGACGATGACCTCCCACGGCCAGCGCTCGAGAATCTGCTGCAGGGAATGCGTCAGCACGGGGATGAACATGCGCGTGCGCAGGCCGAGCATGAACTCGGCGACGAGATCGGCGCGGCGCGCCTCGACGCCCTCGAGCACGCTCGAACTATCGAACCAGGCGTCGGAAAACGCCATTTTTCGCCGCAAATTCGGAGGGGGAGCCGATTGATGCAGCGCGACGATATGATCGGCGAGGAACAGCTCCCGCGCAATCGCGGAGGCGGTCTCGCCGACTCCCAATACCAGGATGCAGGCATGTCGGTCGGTGGCCATGGCTCGGCTGGATGTTGTTGTCGTCTCGTCCTCACCTAGCAAGAATCGGCCCTTCCCCCCCGGCGAACCGGGGCGCGACAGAAAACCGCAGGGGCGGTCGCTGCGGCAAATCGCCTCGAGCGATATACATTCTTATATGGCTAGCTTATAAAAGGCGGACCGGCCGGTTGCGGGGTCGGGGTCACTATCTAACGCCACACCGGCGCATATGGAGGACGACGTGCAATCGAATGTTTCACCAGCGGTCTCGACCGACAGCGGCAAAGCGATTTCCCCCGGCGACGCGCGGACACCGGCCGAGCCGGCGGGGCCCGACGCTTACGAAAACGCCGTCGCCACTTCGGCGGACGAGGTCATGCTGCATGTCCGCTTCTGGCCGGATACCCGCGTGTGGGAAATCGCCGAGCGCCCCGATCATCTCGACAAGGAGCAATGGTTCAAGCTGCTCGTCTCGCGCGCCGCGAACAAATATTATACGCGCGCCAACAGCCGCGGATTTTTCCGCCTGTCGCGCCTCGAGCTCGAAGCCCTGAAAGCGCGCAACCCGAATTGAAAAAGCCGAGACGGACGCCCGATCGGCGTCCGTCGATTTTCTTGATCGATTTCCGCCGGCGCCACGTCAGTCGACGGCGACGAGCACATCCGACGATTTGATGATCGCCTTGACCGGCGCGCCGGGCTTCAGACCCAATTCGTCGACCGCTTCATTGGTGATCGAGGCCGTGACCACGGAACCGTTCACGTCGATCAGAACATGCGCCGTCGTCGCGCCTTTCTTGACCTCCTTGACCGTGCCGGGAAGGATGTTGCGTGCAGAAATCTTAGCCATGTCAAAAGTCTCCTCTACCAGATTTCGAAGCATTGACCGCTCGGCGGAGGTAACGCCGAGGCGCCCGAACGCAATATGCGAAAATGGCGCATTTTTCGCTTCTATCGAGCCATGCTCGACAAAAGGTCGCCCCTCTTTGCGCAGACCCATCGTTTCGTGACGGTTTTTCCGGCGCGCCTGCTGCGCCACGACGAGGAGATGGGCCTCTCCACGCTCTATTTTGCAGGCGGCGAATTGCGCGTGCCGATGGTGGAGTCGGCGGTCGGAACCGCCATCGAGGTGGAGATCGACGCGCGCGACGTGTCGATCGCGCTGTCCCGGCCGATGGATGTCTCGATTCTCAATCGCTTGCCGGGCGAGATCACCGAACTCGAAGTTCTTCCGCCGCCCTTCGCGCGCGCGACCCTTTCGCTCGGCGACGCGAGCCTCTACGCGCTGGTCACGCGCGAATCCGTCGAGCGCCTCGCCCTCGTCGAGGGGCTGCGCGCCTGGGCGATGATCAAAACCGTGGCGATCAATGGCCGGCTGCTCGATCCAGAGACGGCTCCACGTCCCCGTCGCTGGCCTTCGCCTGAAAGGACCAGTTCAAGGAGCCGATGATCTCGTCGAGCGTGCGCTTGGCGGCATTGGCCGCATGGCGCTCGATCGAGCGATAGACGCCCACGAGCCGCTCGCCGAAGGGCGTGATCTCGGCGCCGCCCTCCCTCCGTCCCGGAAATGTCGCGACCACCGGGCTCTCGAAGGTGCGGTTGAGGGCGTCGACCGACAGCCAGCATTTGCGATAGGACAGCCCCAAGGCCCGGCTCGCGCCGATGATCGAACGCTCCTTGCGCACCGCGTCGATCAATTCCAGGTCGGGCGGCGCCAGGACGCCGCCATTGGGCAGGCGGAGGATGATGCCGACGCTCGGCGTAACGGTCTGGGCTCGTGGCATTGACGCTCTCCTTCGGAAAGATGAGCAATATAGCACAAAGCATAGCTGAAATATGACGGCCGTGTCGGTTTTGCGACAGCCGTGTCAGTGCGTGACGACCGGGCCGATGACCGGAGCGGCCGCGCGCTCGGCCAACTCGACCCGAATGGCGCGCGAGACGGCGCTGGCGACGAGTTCCGATTTTTCGTCGATGCCCGTCCATCTGGCCGCGCGGCCGCGCGGGTCGATCTCGAGCAATTTCACGCCCGCCGGAATTTGCAGGCCGTCGCGCACGACGCCGCGCAACACGCCGTCGAGCGGCGCTTCGATCGGCGTCCCGTCGAGATGGCCGACGACGAAGCCCTTGAACACCCGCACGCCGATATCGATCGCCGAATGCCAGAGCCCACGGCGCTGCGCATAGACGAAACGCTCCTCGCCGACGCCGCCCAGCCGATCGGCGACATGATCGGCCGCGTCCGTCTCGCCGTCGCGCAAGACCTGGCCGACGCGCGCGGGCCGCGTCTCCACCGCGACGTCGCAATTGCGGCCGACGGAGAAATTGGGCCCCAGTCCGACGGTCAACCCGGCGAGATGCCGCAGATCCGGCGTAACGCGATATTTCTGCATCCGCGCGTCGATGAGCGCCTGCGGCGTGCGCATCGCGACGAGATCGTGAAATTGCAGGGGCGTCACGGCGACATGCGGCGAATAATCGAGAATGCCGAAGAGCTCGAGCGCCGTCTCGGCGCGTTCCGCCGTCACCTGATCGAGCGTCACGCGATCGCCGAACAGACAGTCGTGGAACGCCATTTGTCGACGAATGACCGGAGGAAAGGGATCATGGCTGAGCACCGCCGCCCAGCCGAGCCGATGCATATGGACCGCGACCGCCGAGGCGATCTCATTGGTTCCCAGAACGACCGCCAGCGGCCGCTTCCGGCTTCGAGGGGCAAAGGAAATTTCGTGCGCGCGCATGTCTTCCTCCTGATCCGCGAAGGAGGATTAGCAAGCGCTACGCCAGCATATAAATCTACAATCTTTCAACTAGTTATATATTTTCAAAGGGGTGCCGCACGCCCCGCCGAGCTATATTGTAGTTTATATAACACCAGAAGGTTTCAAACATGACATCGGCGCGCCGACGCGCGCGAGCGGCCCTTTGTCGCCTTTCAGTTCGAGCGCGGCGCCCGCCCCAGCCGGCGCCTCTCGGCGAAGGCCGCCTTCGCGCTGCGCCGCTAGAGTCTCTCGGTCTTTCATTGAAACACCGACGCCGAACCGGCGTCCACTTCGGCCGGAAACGCTCTATTGCGCCGGCGCGGCCATCGCATGCGCGGCGTGCGGCCCGGAAATGCGCTTCCACGTCTCGTCGCTGCACAACACGCCCCACAGGCAGCCCTTCAGCGTCAATTCGGTGGGGGTCTTCACGGTGATGAAGCCGTCGTAGGTCTTGCCGTCTTCCGCGTTGAAGAGCTTGCCCTTCCACTCGTTCGGCCCGGTCTGCTTGGCGCCGCGGAGGATGACCGTGCCGATCGCGGCGCGATCCTCCGGGTTTTGCGCGGCGACGACTTTGGCGCAGAGCCGGTCGTCGCAGTCGTAGAAGCTGAATTGCACGCCGCCCTCGGGCCGAAGCCAGACGCCGCGCGGGTCGTTCGATCCCACGCTCGCGGCGGGACCGGCGTAGAGAGCCGAGCCGACCAGGCCCGCAAAGCACAGCGAGCGCGAGAGACCTCCGGCTTTAAAGGAATCGAGTCTGAAATTACGCTTCATGTCGATCCTCCTCTTTACTTGCGAGCGTGGAGGATCGGCGATCATCTTGTCGAATCTTCGGCGCGAATGAGTTGGAGCTTCGACGGCTCGAGCGGGCCTGAAGGCTCGCAGGTCAGCCTCTCGCGAGCAGATTCTCATAGGCTTCGAGCGTCGCGCGGCACATTTGCTCGACGGAGAAATTGCGCTGCACATGTTGGCGCGCGCGCGCCGTCAGACCGTCCCGCGCCGAGGGTCTGAGATCGAGCGCCTGCTCGATGGCGCGGGCGAAAGCGAGCGCGTCGCCGGGCGGCACGCGCCAACCGGTGGCTTCGCCCGCCTCCACATGCGGCGGCGCGAGCACGGTCTCGGGCGCGGCGCCGAGATCGGAGACGACGACCGGCGCGCCCATCGCCTGCGCCTCTATGGCGACGCGCCCGAAGGCTTCCGGCGCCGTCGAGGGAGCCACGGTGACGGCGGCGGCGAGATAGGCCGCCGGCATGTCGGAACAAAAGCCCGGCGCGCGGACGACGTTCGCCAGTCCCGCGCGCGCGATATGAGCCTCGATATTCTCCTTGAACGCGTCGCTGCGCGCGTCGCCGGCGAAGACGAAGCGCACGTCGAAGAGTCCTTCGGCGACGAGATGCTTCGCCGCCTCGACGAGGACGAGATGCCCCTTGCGCGCCGACAGCCGCGCCGGCAGCAGGACCACGCGCTCATGCGGCGCGACGCCCCAGGCGGCGCGAACGCGTTCGACGCGGCCGGGCTCGACGGCGGTCGGCGAGAAGGCGCGCAAATCCAGCCCGCGGGCGATGACGACGATGCGCTCGGCGGCGTGCGGATAGAGCTCGACGACATGCTGCGCGGTGAACTGCGAATTGGCGATGACGAGATCGCCCGCCGCCATGATCGAATTATAGCGCTGCTTGATCGCCGAAGACCCTCCATAGACGCTGTGGAAGGTGGTGACGAAACGCGTTCCCGTCTGGCGGGCCGCATAGTAGGCGACCCAGGCGCAGGCGCGCGAGCGCGCATGCACGATGTCGACATTCTCGTCGCGAATGATGCGCGCGAGACGCACCGAGTTGAACGTCATCGACAAGGGATTCTTGGTCGAGGCGGGGAACGGCAGCCAAACGCCGCCCTTGGCCTGAAGCTCGCTGACGAGCCGGCCGCCTTCGGACGCGACGAGACATCTCGTTCCCGCGCCCGCGAGCGCTTCGGCGATATCGATCGTCGTGCGTTCGGCGCCGCCCGACTGCAGATCGGGAACGATCTGCAGCACCGTTCGTCCGGTGAGCGGCCGGGCGGTCGAGGGGAAAGCGGCGAAATTCGGTAGCATGACGCGTCACGGCCCAGTAAACGAGAACGTCGGCTCGGTCGAGAACCGCGTCCCTCTTCCATCGCGTCTTCGACCGAAAATTGGGCCGAGAGTATGGCCTGTTTCGTCTGGTCGCGCATCCGACGCGCTGGCGCTATGAGGGCCTCACGCCTTCAAATATCAGGCGTCGGCGCTGTTTCAAGAGGGGACCGCCGGGCTTCGTCCGAGGGGAGAATAGGCTGTGGATGTCGTCGACGCAGAGCCGAGTTTCGTCGAGGTCGAGAACGAAAGCGGCGCCCCTTGGCGCATCGCGCGGCGCATGCGCGAAGCGAGCGGCGGCGGCGCCCTGCGGCCGGGCGTCGTCTGGCTCGGCGGATTCAAATCCGACATGCGCAGCACGAAAGCGCGCTTCCTGGACGACTGGGCGCGGCACCGGGGCCGCGCCTTTCTGCGTTTCGACTATTCCGGCCATGGCGAATCGGGCGGACGCTTCGAGGATGGCGCGATCGGCGACTGGCTCGAGCAGAGCTTCGCGCTGGTCGAGGGCTCGACGCAGGGGCCGCAGATTTTGGTCGGCTCTTCGATGGGCGGGTGGATCGCTCTGCTGCTGGCGCTCCGCCTGGCCGCGCGCCGCAGGCCGCTCGCCGGCCTCGTTCTGCTCGCGCCGGCCGTCGACTTCACCGAGGAGTTGCTCTGGAAGACGGCCGGCGACGACATTCGCCACGCCATCGTCGAGGACGGCGTCTGGTTGCGCCCTTCGCCCTATTCGCCCGAACCGACGCCGATCACGCGCCGCCTCGTGGAAGAGGGCAGAGCGCATCTGCTGCTCGGCGGCGTGATCCGCGTCGATGCGCCGGTGCGCATTCTGCAAGGCATGCGCGACGAGGACGTGCCCTGGCGGCACGCGATGCGGCTGGTCGAATGTCTCGCCGCCGATCCGGTCGTGCTGACGCTCGTCGTCGACGGCGACCACCGGCTGTCGCGGGAGCAGGACATGGCGCATCTCGTCGCCTCGATCGAGGCGCTCGGCTAGAGCGTTTCCAGCCGAAGTGGATGCCGGTTCGGCGTTGGAAACGCGTCGAAACAATAAGCTAGAGTCTCTCCGTGTTTCATTGAAACACGGAGAGACTCTAGCCGAGCCTGCCGCCGCTCTCGCGCCAGGACGCCGAGGCGGCGTTTCGACCGGAACACGTTTCGGCGCCGCCGCGAGCGGCCCCGACTTCACCAATAGTAGCGAGGGTAATAATACGGGCCATAATAGGGATACCCGTAATGAGGCCGCGAGGCGGCCGCTCCGATCACCGCGCCTCCGATCACGCCCGCGGCAGCCGCGGTCGCGGCGGCGGCCGCCGCCTGATCCGATTGAGCCCGGTTCTGCGCGAAAACGGCGTCGTGGCAGCGATCGAATCGGCGGGTTCCCGGCCGAAGTCCTGCCGCTTCGCACGTATAAGCCGCGCTCGCCGCCGATTGCTGAACGGACTGGCAACCGGCCAGCATCCCGGCCGAAACGCAGACGACCAGAGTCAGAGACACAGCATTTTTCATTGCAACGTTCTCCACGCGATTTCAGCATAGTGTATACCGCAGCTTCGGCTTCGCAAGCCTAGTTTCGAGCCTGTCGACGGCGCGCTCTCGGAACTCGTCGCCGCCAGTCGAATCGGCGCGAGAGACTGCGCTATTTGCTTGACTATCTCCTGTTTGACTCCGATGTTGCCGAACAAATTGTTCGGCAAATCGAACGCGAGGGGAAGATTTGGCCAAAGGGGCTCCAGCCATCGAGACGATCGCCGCGTCGGACGCGCCCAACGGCAAGTTCATCCAATTTCCGGCGGATCGACCGTTGTGCACCGACGGCGGCGGCTGCGTCGCGCCGCTCACCATCGCCTATCAGACCTATGGCGAGCTCGACGCCCAGCGCTCCAATGCGATCCTGCTCTGCCACGCGCTGACCGGCGACCAGCACGCCGCCAATCTCCACCCGCTGACCGGCAAGGCGGGCTGGTGGGACGTGATGGTCGGTCCCGGCAAGCCGTTCGACACCGACCGCTATTTCGTCATCTGCTCCAATGTGGTGGGCGGCTGCCTCGGCACCACCGGGCCGTCGTCGATCAATCCGGCGACCGGCCAGCCCTATGGTCTCGATTTTCCAGTCGTGACCATTCGCGACATGGTGCGGGCCCAGGCCATGCTGATCGATCATCTTTGCATCGACACGCTGTTTTGCGTCGCCGGCGGCTCGATGGGCGGGATGCAGGTGCTGCAATGGGCGGCGAGCTATCCGGAGCGGGTGTTCGCCGCCATGCCGATCGCCACGGCGGCCAAGCATTCCTCGCAGAACATCGCCTTTCACGAGGTCGGCCGGCAGGCGGTGATGGCCGACCCGGATTGGCGCAGCGGGCGCTATCTCGAACAGGGCGTGCGGCCGGAAAAAGGCTTGGCCGTGGCGCGGATGGCCGCGCATATCACTTATCTCTCCGATCAGGCGCTGCAGCGCAAATTCGGCCGCAAGCTGCAGGACCGCTCGGCGCCGACGTTCTCCTTCGACGCCGATTTCCAGATCGAGAATTATCTGCGCCACCAGGGCATGGCCTTCGTCGATCGGTTCGACGCCAATTCCTATCTGTTCGTGACGCGCGCTTGCGATTATTTCGATCTCGCGGCCGATTACGGCGGCTCGCTGGCGCAGGCGTTCAAGGGAACGAAGACGCGCTTCTGCGTCGTCGCCTTCGATTCCGACTGGCTCTATCCGACGTCGGACTCGCGCGCCATCGTTCATGCGCTCAACGCCGGCGGCGCCTCGGTCTCCTTCGTCGAGATCGAGAGCGACAAGGGCCACGACGCCTTTCTGCTGCATGAGCCCTACTTCATCGCGACGACGCGCGGCTTTCTCGAGGCCGCGGCGGCGGCGCGCGGGCTGGCCCGGCCGGGATCGGAGGCGAGAGCTTGAGCGCGCCGTCGTCGCTCCTTCCCGGCGCGAGCGAAGCCGAGCCGGGCGCGCCCGTCCGCGTCGATCTCGCCGTCGTCGCCGATATGGTGGCGCGCGGCAGCCGCGTGCTCGACGTCGGCTGCGGCGATGGCGCGCTGCTGCAATTGCTCGCCGAGCAGAAGCAGGTCGACGGACGCGGCGTCGAATTGTCGCAGCGCGGCGTCAACGACTGCGTCGCCAAGGGCTTGTCCGTCATTCAAGGCGACGCCGACACCGATCTCTCCGATTATCCGACTGACGGATTCGACTATGTCATTCTCTCTCAGACGCTGCAGGCGACGCATCATCCGCGCAAGGTGCTCGTCAATATGCTGCGCATCGGCCGGCGCGCGATCGTCTCCTTTCCGAACTTCGGGCATTGGCGCGTGAGACTGTCGCTGCTGTTCAAGGGGCGCATGCCGTTCACGCCCACGCTGGCGCATAGCTGGTACGACACGCCGAACATACATCTCTGCACGATCAAGGATTTCGTCGAGCTCGTCGAAGCGATCGGCGCGCATATCGAGCGCGGCGTCGCGCTCGATCATTCGGGCGCGCCGATTCGCGTGAACGCGCCCTGGTGGGTGTGGAATCTGCTCGGCGCGCAGGCGGTGTTTCTGCTCGAGCGCAACGGCGAGACGAGCGAGACCGCGGCCGAGCGGTGAAACTCTCGCGCCGACGAATGGCCCTCGTCATCGCGAGCGCAGATTTTCGGTGTCGTCGGCGTCCCGTCGAATCCGGAGCGTTCGCCGTCGAAAAATACTTATGGAAGATGCGCTATTCATGCGCTCGCTGGCGCGATCGTCTCGGCCTCGAGCGAAAGATGCGTAGCAAAGTGATGCAAATACAATGTCGTCGGCGCGTCGCCGAAACGGCGGGGAGACGACGGCGCGGCGTCGTCGCAAATCCCGTGCGACGTCGTGTCCAAAGGGGCGGCCTTTTCCATCGTCGCCGTTCGCGATAAGTTGCCGCTCAAAGCTCGACGGGGCGTCGCGGACGACGAAAACATCTGTCGACAAAGGGCGCCGGGGAGCGCGCGGGAATGTCGGAGTTGCCGCCTCTGCGGGACTTGCAGCTATTCGCATCTGTCGACGCGCAGACGCTTCAGCGCTTGGCGCGCGATGCGAAGGTCGAGACTTTCGCGGATGGCGAGGTGGTTTTCAGGCAAGGCGACAAAGCGGTCTTCTTCGTCGTCGTTCTGCATGGCTATGTCAAACTGTCGCGCACCGCATCATGCGGAGACGAAGCTCTCGTCAATATCTGCACTGCGGGCGAGAGCCTCTATGAAGCGCTGACGCCGGACGGAGCGATCTATCGCGTCGGCGCCGAAGCGATCGGGGAAGCGAGCGTATTGAAGCTTTCGGCCGCGCGCTTCGGCGGTCTGCTTCGCGACTCGTCCTCGCTCGCGAGGGCGGTCATCGACGAGGCGGCCCGCAAGATCAGCGCGCTCATCTCCGAGGTCGAGTCTTTGAAAGGACAAAACGCCGATCAGAGACTGGCGCAATTCATCTTGTCTCTATGTCCCGGCGGCGAGGACTCGTGCTGCTTCCGCCTGCCCTACGACAAGCGCCTGATCGCCGCGCGTCTCGGCGTGAAGCAGGAAACCCTGTCGCGCGCTTTCGCCAAGCTGCGCGACATCGGCGTGCGCACGGAAACGCGCGACATTTTCGTCGAAAGCGTATCGCGCTTGGCCGCCGAATGCCGCGGCGGCGACAGGCATGCGCATCTTCCGTCCGAACGAGGCGATTTTCTCGAGAGCCGCAACGTCGTGGCGTGAGATGTGACGGACGGCGAGGCGTCGGAGCCTGGCCGAGAATCATCCGCATGCGCCCCGATCGCTTCGCGTAGCGCTCGTCGCCTCGTCTCCCTGCAAGCGGCCGACGCGCGGGGAATGGCCGAGAGCGGTGCGGCTTTCGAGACTCGGTCTCGACAGTCACTGGATTATATTCCCATATTCATTCCGCTCCCGCCCACCAAAGGGGCGTTCCAAGGGCACAGAGCGCGCGGGCGGGAGGCGGCGGGAGGCGACCCTGATCCCGGCGCGGCCAGCAAAGCCGCCGGGCGGCGAAAGCCGTCCGTGGTGATCCCGAGGCGGCCGGAAATCGATCGGGCGAGGATGAGGAAGCCCCTCTCGAGCGCGAATCCGGCTTGGGTACGCACCCTAAGCATCCGGGCCGCGAGGCCCAGTGGGATGTCCGGGCCCGGGGATGTCGGCTAGGTGTTTAGAAATTATAGAAAAATATTTTGCCAACCACCCGGGGAACGCAAAGCTATTGCCTATGCAACAAAGGCTGTAAACACTCTCTCAGCTGGCATCATCCTGCGCCCAATGAGCGGCGCCACCCGCAGGCAAGGGAACAACCGACTCGAAGCGGACGGAGAAGATATTGGAATCATGCCAGGGCTTAATAGAACGCCTCTACGCCACGGCGCTTGCGGGTGACGAATGGCCGGAGGTGGTGGGCGTCCTCGTCGACGTTCTCGAGGCCGATCACGCGTTCCTGTCGCACGCGGACGCGGCTTGGAACGGAGGACTGTTCGTCGCGGGCGCGGGCCTCGACGCCGGAAATCTGGCGCGCTTCGCGGCTCATGCGCCGCGCCGCCATCGTTTCTCCTTGCTGGAAGCGTGCGATCTTTACGGACCAGCGAGCGCGAGCGTAACCTGGAACCCATCCACTCGATCAGCTTCATCGAATCTCCAAGCCCATGCAAGCTGATTCCCATTCGCCTGCCGGGCTTTTCCGCACGACCCGGACTGTCGCCTTCGTCGCATTGCTGGCCGCTGCCGACTGCGCCTCGTCGGCGGATGTTCTGATAACGGCCGCTGTCGCGGCGGAAGCCGCCGCCGCCGGGTCATCGCCGCCGCCCGAGGACCTGTTCGCCTTTTCCGCCGGCGCCCGTTTCGTGCAGAAGCCGGCCGATGCCGACTATGCGGACATGGCCTACACGCCCTATGCCCTGATCGACGAAACAGCGTACAGCGACACCCGCGCCGAGGGCGGCAAGCCGGCGACCTATGTGCTGGAACTGCCGGAGCAGACCGAGATCGCCAGCATCGCCTTCGACACCGGCGGCATGACCAATCCGGAGAAATCGGTGAAGGGAGTGACCGTGGAGGTGTCGGACGCCTCCGCAAGCGCCGGCTTTTCCACCGTGCTCGACGCCAAATTGCAGATCGATCGCAACGACCAGACATTCGCCCTGCCGAGCAAGGCGGTCGGCCGCTGGGTCAGGCTGACTTTCACCAGCAATTACGGCGCCGAGAACTATGGCATGACCGGCTTCCGCGGCTATGGCCGCAGACTCACCAATACCGCCCGCGTCGAGAATGTCAGCGGCACCTATCAGGGTGCGAGCGGCTGGGGCCGGGTGCGCCTCAAGCAAGAAGGCACGCGGGTGGTCGGCTGCTTCGATTACCGGTCGGGCCTGATCGCCGCCGGCGTGGAGGGTCGCCTGCTCAAGGGCGAGATGATCGAGCACGAAGACGATGGCGGCGTGTCCCGGCGCTCGCTGGCGCTGTTCGCCTTCGCGCCCGGCAATAAATCCTTGTTCGCGCTGAGCCGGGCGGACGCCTCCAATCCCGAATATGGCTATGACGCCTTCTGGAGCGCCGAGAAAATTTCCAACGATATTGGCAATTGCCCGATGATTCCCGACTGGCGCGCCAAGGCCGCCGGCTCGCAACTCGGAGCCGAACTTCAGTCCGCGGGACGCGCCCGGCTCGACGGCGTCAATTTCGATTTCAACTCGGCCGTGATCCAGCCGATCTCCTATGCCCTGCTGGATCAGGTCGCCGAACTGCTGCGCGCACATGAGGACTGGACGATCGTCCTGGAAGGCCACACCGACAACATCGGCTCGGACGCTTTCAACAAGGACCTGTCCAGCCGCCGCGCCGCCGCCGTCCGAACCTATCTGGCGTCAAAGGGCGCGACCGCCGGGCGGATGTCATCGCAGGGTTTTGGCTTCGACAGGCCGGCGGCTTCCAACGACACCCAGGGCGGGCGCGCCCAGAACCGCCGCGTCGAGATCGTCAAGCCATGAGCCGAACCATGAGTCCGAGAAACACCGAAGCCGCCGCCGCCATGATGTTGCTGCTGGCCGGCGTCGCTGCGCCAACGCCGGCCGCGACGCAGGAGGTCTTTTCCGCCGCGTCCGAGACCGGCGACATGACGACGGCGCACATTGCCGGGCCAAAGCGCAATTCCGGCTGGTGGGAGTTCACCGACGTCGCCCAGAATGGCGACACACTGTCTAAGACCCATCTCTGCGTCGGCGAGAAATCAGAGGCGGTCTATTCCGCGTTCGACCAGATCTCGGGCAGCATGTGCACGAGCAAGCGCTTCGAGAAGACCACCAAAGGTTACAGCTACACGACCGTTTGTGGCGTGCCGGGAATGACGCCGACCACCACGAAGGGTACGATCGCGGGCGACATTGCAACCGCCTATGTGATGGACGAGGTCAAGGACATCAGCGTCAACGGCGCCCGCAGCCGGCGCACCGCGAAGCTCATCAGCGCGGCCTGCCCGGCCGGCTATCGGGACGGCGACGAATCGACCATGGGCGGCGCCCTCAAGGCATCGGTGCTGTCGGGACGGTAGCGGATCGCTCTCCGCAGAGAACAGACGGCGGCGTCCCGCAATAGGCTCACGTCGTCGACATGCGTCCCGTTCCTCAGGAATTCGCATTTCGCGTCGACGGGGGCGCGGACGGTTCCCAGGCCCGCGAAACCGGGTAGCGCGGCCGTCGGCTCCTCCAGCACGAAGTCGGCGAGGTGGTGCAGCAGGTAGACAGGGAGACGGCCGTCAATTGCAATCGCGCCCCAACGGATTTCCCAGACTGGCTGATCCTCCGGCGTCCGTCGCACTCTGGGGACCTGTCTCCACCAACGCGGCCTGGACCGTAAGGATTCGCCCTGCAAGGATCGCCAGGCGTTGCCGTAGCTCCATGCGATCTGCGCGTCGGAAATGCGTCAAAACAAGAAGCTGGAGTCTTTCCGTGTTTCAATGAAACACGGAAAGACTCCAGAGACAGCAACCGTGTCCGGGGCGCGTCGACGCCGAATGAAAAATTTGAGCGCTGCGGCCGAACGGCGGCCGATGCGCCCCGGACCCCTTCTCGACCCGCGCGGAAACGGCGGCGGAACGCAGGCGCGTGGAAACCGACGACGAATCTTTCCCGACGCCGCGCGCGCCCCGCTCTTTTGCCATTCAAAACAAGCTCGCTCGTCCTATGCTGGGCGCCGAATCATATCGGTGCATATAGGAAAGAGATCATGACGGGTTCGTTCCAGTGGGGAGGTTATCGAGAGGCGCTGCTGTTCCTCGGCACGGCCGGCGTCGTCGCGCCGCTCTTTCATCGGCTGCATGTCAGTCCCATTCTCGGTTTCCTGCTCGCCGGCGCCTTGCTCGGCCCCTTCGGCCTCGGGCGGCTCGCCGAGGACAACCAATGGCTCTCCGCCTTCACCTTGAGCGACATGGAGGGTGTCGGAAAAATCGCCGATTTCGGGCTGGTGTTTCTGTTGTTCATGATCGGCCTCGAATTGTCCTGGGAGCGCCTCGCCCGCATGCGCCTCCTGGTCTTCGGCCTCGGCCTAGCGCAGGTCGCCGTTTCGACCGCCGTCCTCTCCGCGATCGCCGGCCTGGCCTTCGGCCTCGCCACCGCCCCCGCGATCCTCGTCGGCGCGGCGCTGGCCATGTCGTCGACGGCGATCGTCATTCCGATCCTCGCCGAGCGGCGGCGCCTCAACCGCGCCGCCGGCCGCGCGGCCTTCTCCGTGCTGCTGCTGCAGGACCTGATGGTCGCGCCATTGTTGTTCCTGATCTCCTTTCTCAGCGACGCCGAGGCGGGGCGCGAGACGCTGACGGCGTTCTGGGCCTTCCTTCCGGCCCTCGTCGCTCTCGCGTCGCTCATCGTCGGCGGACGCCTGCTGCTGCGGCCGCTGTTTCGTCTGGTGGCGGCGGCGCAATCGACGGAATTGTTCATGGCCGCCTGCCTCCTCGTGATCATCGGCTCGGGCGTCGCCAGCGCGGTGGGCGGCTTCTCGATGGGCCTCGGCGCCTTCATCGCCGGCCTGCTGCTCGCCGAGACCGAGTTCCGGCGGGAGATCGAGGTGACGATCGAGCCGTTCAAAGGCCTGCTGCTCGGGCTGTTTTTCGTCTCCATCGGCGCCGGGCTCGACGTCGGCCTCGTGGCTCGCGATCCCGGCAAGATCATCCTCGCGGCGGTCGGCCTGATCGCGGTGAAGACGGCCGTCGTCGCCCCGCTCGGCCTCGTCTTCCGGCTGCGTCCTCCGGTCGCGATCGAGACGGCGCTGCTGCTCGCGCCCGGAGGAGAATTCGCCTTCATTCTCGTGACCGCCGCGGTCGGGGCGAATGCGCTGCCGCGCGAGCTCGGCGCGGACGCCATGCTCGCCGTGACGCTGACGATGTTCGCCGTCCCGGCGCTGGCGCGGCTCGGCGAGTGGATCGATCATGGCCGGCGCCGGCAGGATATCGAGGCCGAATTCAGCCATCTCGCGCCGGATAGCGAAGTGGCCGCGGGGCGCGTCCTCATCGTCGGCTATGGGCGCGTCGGCGCTCTCATCGGCGACATGCTGAAACGCCACGACATCCCCTTCGTCGCCGTCGACAGCTCGGTGACGCTCGTCGCCGCGCGCCGCGACGAAGGCGAGCAAATCTATTGGGGAAACGCGACGCGGCGCGAGTTTCTATTACGCTGCGGCGTGGCGCAAGCGCGCGCACTGGTCGTGACGGTGGAAAACCCCAAGGCGACGGAAGAAATCGTGCGCCTCGTGCATGAGGAACGCGCCGATCTGACGATCGTGGCGCGGGCGCGCGACGCCCGCCATGCGACGCATCTCTACGCGCTCGGCGCCAGCGACGCGATCCCCGAGACGATCGAGGCGAGCCTGCAGCTCGCGGAGACGGTGCTCGTCGATATCGGCGTGCCAATGGGCTATGTCATCGCCTCGATCCACGAGAAGCGCGACGAGTTTCGAAAGCTCCTGCAGCCGACGGACGAGGACGCGCGCCGCAGGCGCGCCGACCGCGCCTCGACCCGCCTGCTGGAAATGAAAAAGCGGCGCGGCTCCAGGCCGACGCCGCAAGAATCGAAAGAGAGTTGAAACGCGGCCTCGGCGACCGACGCCTCAGCTCTCCTCGTCCGTGTCGATGTCGCCGTCGATGAGGCCGGCGACGTCGTCGTCCGACTCCTCTTCCTCCTCGAGGAAGGTGTCGTCCTCCTCGGCCGCGTCGTCGATCTCGACATCCTCGTCCACGTCGATCGTCTCGGCCTTGCTCTCGCTCGCCTCGACCTCGTCGAGCGATACGATCTCAGCGCCGTCCTTCTCGACCTCCGCCTCTTCGTCGGGCTCGCCGCCGCGGCTCGCCGCCCTCGCCAAGGGCGCGACATGGAACACAGTTCCGCATTTCGGGCAGACGACCGGATCCTTGTTCAGATCGAAAAATTTGACGCCACAGGACTGACATTGGCGCTTAGCGCCGAGTTCGGGTTTGGCCACGGTCGTTGGATCCTCGAGATAGAGCGGCGTGGGAACGCCCGTTGGAAACGATCATCGGGCGCTCCGGTTAGTTTGGCGATGCCCGGCTGTCAAATGAGAAATGCAGGCGAAGCGTGTCAAGCCGCACGACCGCCGTCGAGGCCAAAAAGACGGCTTCCCACAGCCGGAATCGGACGAGAAAGTCTGACCCGCGCGCGCCGCTTCCGCCACATCGCCCATTGCCAAGCGCGCCACGACTTGGCATATCGGGGGCGCGCGGGTGTAGCTCAATGGTAGAGCAGCAGCCTTCCAAGCTGAATACGAGGGTTCGATTCCCTTCACCCGCTCCAGCCTTTCTCGCCTCACCCCCTCGCGTTCTTTTGCGGCGTCTTCATCGCCGCGAGCAGCGCCTCGCCGAGCGCGCCCGCTCCCTTTTGCGGTTCCTTCTGCCTCTGGGCCGGCGCTCCGCCGCGCTCCGAACGCTCCCGTCCGGCGGACGATTGCCGCTGATCCGGCGTATCGTCGAGCCGCATGGTGAGCGAGATGCGCTTTCTCGGCGCGTCGATCTCCAACACCTTCACCTTGACGATGTCGCCCGGCTTGGCCACAGCGCGCGGGTCTTTGACGAAGGTCTTGGACATGGCCGAGATATGGACGAGCCCGTCCTGATGGACGCCGATGTCGACGAAGGCGCCGAAGGCCGCCACATTGGTGACGACGCCCTCGAGCACCATGCCCGGACGCAGATCGGAGATTTTCTCGATCCCCTCCTGGAAGGTCGCCGTCTTGAAAGCCGGACGCGGGTCGCGGCCGGGCTTCTCCAGCTCGGCGAATATATCGGTGACAGTCGGCAGGCCGAAGGTCTCGTCGACGAATTGGGAAGGCTTCAGCTTGCGCAGTTCGCTCACATTGCCGACGAGCTGTCTGATCTCGGCCTTGGCCGCCGCCAAAATGCGGCGCACGACAGGATAGCTCTCGGGATGCACGCCCGAGCGGTCGAGCGGATCGTCGCCGTCGACGATGCGCAGGAAGCCCGCGCTCTGCTCGAAGGCTTTCGGCCCGAGCCTCGGCACCTCCTTCAAAGCCGCGCGCGTGCGAAACGGCCCATGCGCGTCGCGATGCGCGACGATATTGGCGGCGAGCAGCTCGCCGACGCCGGACACGCGCGCGAGCAGCGGCGCCGACGCCGTATTCACATCGACGCCCACCGCGTTGACGCAGTCCTCGACGACGGCGTCGAGCGAGCGCGACAGTTTCAATTCCGAAATGTCGTGCTGATATTGACCGACGCCGATCGATTTCGGATCGATTTTGACGAGCTCGGCGAGCGGGTCCTGCAAGCGCCGCGCGATCGACGCCGCGCCACGCAGCGTCACGTCGAGATCGGGCAATTCGCGCGAGGCGTATTCCGACGCGGAATAGACCGAGGCGCCGGCCTCCGATACGACGATCTTGGTGAGCTTCAGCTCGGGGAATTTGGAAATCAGCTCACCGGCCAATTTGTCGGTCTCGCGCGAAGCCGTGCCATTGCCGATGGCGATTAGATCGACCTGGTGCTCGCGCGCGAGCTTGGCGAGAATGCTCAACGCCTCGTCCCAGCGGCGCTGCGGCTCGTGCGGATAGATCGCCGTCGTCGCGACGATCTTGCCCGTCGAATCGACGACCGCCACCTTCACGCCGGTGCGAAAGCCCGGATCGAGGCCGAGCGTCGCACGCGCGCCGGCCGGCGCGGCCAGCAGCAGATCGCGAAGATTTCCCGCAAAGACGCGAATGGCTTCGTCCTCGGCGAAGCGCCACAGGCGCATGCGCAGATCGACGGAAAGATGCATCTCGATCTTCGTGCGCCACGCCCATCGCACCGTATCCAGCAGGAAGCGGTCGCCCGGCCGCCCGCGAT
>PQAN01000396.1 GCA_003105285.1 Methylocystaceae bacterium | reverse complement strand
GGCGTGGCGATGAGATAGCCGGTCAGCGCCAGCACGACGATGGCCAACGCATTCACCCAATGCCACAGCCGCACCGGCGCTTCATAGACATAGACGGTCTGCAACGGCGCGGCGCGCTCGCCGTGGCCGTCCAGCACGCCTTGAACCTGCGTCGCCTCAATCATGGCGGTTCTCTCCAATAAGGGTCAGCGCACTTCGATCTTCGTCATCTCCTGCCCGTCCTCGCTCATCACATGCGTCGAACAGGCGAGGCAGGGGTCGAAGGAATGCAGCGTGCGCAGGATTTCGAGCGGCTTCTGCGGGTCGGCGAGCGGCGTGTCCATCAGCGAAGCCTCGAACGCGCCGATATTGCCTTTCGGATCGCGAGGACTGCCGTTCCAGGTCGTCGGCACGACGCACTGGTAGTTGTCGATCTTGCCGTTCTCGACCTTGATCCAGTGGGCCAGCGCGCCGCGCGGCGCCTCGGTGAAGCCGTAGCCCTTGGCGGTCTTGGGCCAGGACTCCGGCTTCCATTTGTCGACATTGGCCGTCGAGGAATCGCCCGCCTTGATATTGGCGACGAGTTTCTTCTGGAAATGATCGAGCTTGTGCGCCGCCCATTGACATTCGAGCGCCCGCGCCGCCGTGCGCCCGAGCGTCGAGAACAGCGCCGTGACGGGAACGTTGAGCGTCTTCAGCAGGCGGTCCGTCGGCTCCTTGAACTCGGGATTGCCCTGCGCATAGCCGATGACGTAGCGGGCGAGCGGGCCCACTTCGACGGCGTTGCCGCGCCAGCGCGGCGACTTGATCCAGGAATATTTGCCGTTCTCGTCCAGCTCCTGAATATTCGTCGGCGTGCCCTTGGCCGCGGGGCCCAATTTGTAATCGGGCTCGGTGACGCCGTCCCAAGGGTGGAGCCCTTTCGTCTCGTCCGGATATTTGTACCAGGAATGCGTGACGAACTCCTGGATTTGCTGCGGGTCGGCGTGATCGATCGGGAGGACTTCCGAAAGATTTCCGTTGAGGATGACGCCG
The DNA here is from genome assembly GCA_003105285.1 of Methylocystaceae bacterium. Classification (GTDB taxonomy): domain Bacteria; phylum Pseudomonadota; class Alphaproteobacteria; order Rhizobiales; family Beijerinckiaceae; genus Methylosinus. The sequence goes on along the minus strand of PQAN01000396.1, from coordinate 28,251 downwards.
CGCGGAAGGAGTAGGTTTTTCGCGGAGTAATCATTGGCGTTCTCCGGAATGTCGCCATAGCTCATGACGCTCTTGCCGGAGAGTCCGCCGCCATAGAGCCAGCCCTTGTAGAAGGAGGCGATGGCGGTGAGATCGGGCAGATAGACCTTCTCGACGAACTCGATCGAGCGCTCGATGATCGAGCTCACCTCGTTCAAACGCTCTATGTTGATCGCGCCGACGGCGCCTGTGCCGTCGATGTTGATCGCGCAAGGCACGCCGCCGACCAGCCAGTTGGGATGCGGGTTCTTGCCGCCATAGATCGTGTGGATCTTGACGATCTCTTTCTGGAAGTCCAACGCCTCGAGATAGTGCGCCACCGCCATCAGATTGGCTTCCGGCGGCAGCTTATAGGCGGCGTGGCCCCAATAGCCGTTCTTGAACGGTCCGAGCTGGCCCGACTCGACGAACTTCTTCAGGCGGATCTGCAGATCCTTGAAGTAGCCCGGCGACGACAGCGGCCAGTCGGAAATCGACTGCGCGAGCGCCGAGGTCGCCTTCGGATCGGCCGAGAGCGCCGACACGACATCGACCCAGTCGAGCGCATGAAGATGATAGAAATGCACGAGGTGGTCGTGCACCTGCAGCGTGAGCTGCATGATGTTGCGGATCGAATTGGCGTTCTCGGGGATCGTGACGCCGAGCGCGTTCTCCACCGCGCGCACGGAGGTGAGCGCGTGCGTGCCGGTGCAGACGCCGCAGATGCGCTGCGTGAAGGCCCAGGCGTCGCGCGGATCTCGGCCTTTCAGAATGACCTCGATGCCGCGCCACATCGTGCCGGTGGAGACCGCATTGCGGATGACATTGTTCTTGTCGACATTGACCTCGACGCGCAGATGTCCCTCGATGCGGGTCACCGGATCGACGACGACGCGTTTGCCGGAATTGTCGAGATTGAAGCCGTTCGGCGTCTGAATGCCCATGATTGCGATTCCTCGGCGGCGTTTATCGTTGTGTTCAGGGCGCCTGGGCGAAGGCCCCCTCATCCTGAGGAGCGGCCGAAGGCCGCGTCTCGAAGGACGAAGGGGCCGTCACGCGCGCCCTCTGGAGCTCGCCCCTCGCGCTTCGAGACGGCGGCTACGCCGCCTCCTCGGCATGAGGGGCGAGGGGTGCGCGCTTTCGGTCCTTACCCGTCGTGCTTCGTCGTGATGCGCTTGACGGCCGTGATGGCCGCATGCGCGGCGACGGCGCCGCCGACGGCGCCGACCGCGGCCAATCCGACCTCGTCGGCGTTATGCTCGATACCGAACTGCTTGATGTTGGTGAGGCGCTCGTAGAACGGCCCCTTGTCCCAGAAATCCTCCTCGGAGCAGCCGATGCAGCCGTGGCCGGACTGGATGGGGAAGGACACGCCGCCGTTCCAGCGCACGGTGGAGCAGGCGTTGTAGGTGGTCGGGCCCTTGCAGCCCATCTTGTAGAGGCAGTAGCCCTTGCGCGCCGCCTCGTCGTCCCATTCCTCGACGAATTGCCCGGCGTCGAAATGCGGACGCCGATAGCATTTGTCGTGGATGCGCTGCGAGTAGAACATCTTCGGCCGGCCCTGCCGGTCGAGTTCGGGCAGCTTTCCGAAAGTCGTCACATAGGTGACGACGCCGGTCATCACCTCGGCGATCGGCGGACAGCCGGGCACTTTGATGATCGGCTTGTTCTTGATGACCTTGTCGATCGGCGTCGCCTGCGTCGGATTGGGCTTTGCGGCCTGCACGCAGCCCCAGGAGGCGCAGGCGCCCCAGGCGATGATCGCCTTGGCGTCCTCGGCCATCCACTTCAGCTTTTCGACGAAGGGCTTGCCGCCGTCGATGCAGAACATGCCGCCTTCGTTCAGCGGCGGATTGCCCTCGACGGCGAGGATGTATTTGCCCTTATATTTTTCCTTCGTCTCCTCGAGAATGGCTTCGGCCTGATGGCCGGCCGCCGCCATGATCGTGTCGTCATAGTCGAGCGAGATCATCGACAGCACGACGTCTTTCACGAGCGGATGCGCCGAACGGATGAAGCTCTCGGAACAGCAGGTGCATTCCAGCCCGTGCATCCAGATGACCGGGACGCGCGGATTGGTCTCCAGCGCCTTCGCCATCGTCGAGGCGGCGGTCGAACCCAGTCCGAGGCTGGCGGCGGTGAGCGAACAGAATTTCGTGAAACTGCGGCGCGTGACGCCTTGCCGACGAATGACGTCGTAAAAGGTTTCGATAGCGGCCATGTCCCTCCCCACTGCCTTTGTGCATCGCGGCATTCGTTGTTCGACGCCGTCTGTGCATGGAGAGCGCAAGAAAGAGGCCAAGTCGGAAAGATTGAGAAATTTTCCATTTTTCCGAGGAATAGAGAAAATTTAGATGAAATCTAAAAAAGCGGAGATGGAAAACTACTTTCGATCCGCGGTAAGCGACTAGCCATTCAATGCGCCGTGCAGACCATGCAGGGATCGAAGGAGCGCACGATGTGCTGCACCGCAACGCTGGATGCGCCCTCGTCGCCGACCTCGAGCCCCTGCAGAGCGAATTCGAGCGGCCCGGGCGCGCCGGCGGCGTCGCGTGGAGAGAAATTCCATGTCGTCGGCGCGATGATCTGATAGCGGCGGATCTGACGATCGCGCAAACTCGCCCAATGACCGAGCGTCCCGCGCGCCGCCTCGACGAAGCCGACGATGGCTCCGTCCTGCAAGGGCAGATCATGCGCGCAGAATGGGCCGTCGAGCCGCAATTCGCGCGTCCAAGTCTGCGCGGCCTCGATCAGAAGCGCGATCTCGAGCAGGCGGGCGACGACGCGCGCGAACACATTGGACGCGCCAGCGCGCCGCAGCAGGTCGCGGATCAGCGGATGGCCGGCGACGGCCTGCCGCGCCAGCGCGCCGACCTCGACGGCGCGTCCCTCGAGACGCGGGGCTTTCGCGAAACTATAGGCCTCCTCTCGCCGCATGTCGGGGATCGTCTCGGCGCTCGCCGGATCCGTCGACGTGTCGCGCATGAAGGCGTGCGAGACGTCCTCGGAGATCGCGCCGAACGGCGGGGGCCGCACGTCGCCCGTCGCGACATTCAGCAGGCCGGACGGAAACAAATGTCCCTCCGGCCCGAGATAGGCGCCGCTCGACATCAGCAGGCCGGGGCCCGAGCCCATATGCTCGAGCCGCAGATCGCGCGCGATGCGAATGAAGGCGGCGAAATCTCCGGCCGCGCCGGCCCGCTCGGCGAAATCGTCGAGCGCCTCGGCCGAGGCGAGTTCGATGACGGTTTCGATCGGCGCCGCGAACAGCGTCCGCTCGCAAAAATCTCGAAACTCGCCGAGCAGGGCGATGAGCCGCATCTGTTCGCCGAGATCGAGCGCCCGCGTCACGCCGCCCGGTCGGAAGGCGAGACTGTGCGGCCATTTTCCGGCGATGAGCCCCATCGTCCGCAGCAGTCCGGCGCGCGCCGGCAGAGCTTCGCGCAGGCTCGCGCCGGACATCGCCTTGAAGCGCCGTTCGACCGCCGCATGCCAGGGCCGCGCGGCGTAAGCGGCGCGCGCGAAATCCGGCATGAAGAAGACATAGAAATGCGTGAGGTGATCGGCGATGTTTTCCGCCGCATGCGCGATATTGGTGGCGAGCATTCCGTTCGGGGCGGCCTGCGAGCGCTGGGCGGCGCGCAGCATGGCGGCGACGGCGAGCGATTGCGAGACGGAACATATGCCGCAGATGCGCGGCGCGATCGCCAGCGCGTCTTCGGCAGGGCGGCCGACCAGCAATTGCTCGAAACCGCGATAGAGCGGCGCGGCGACGCGCGCCTCGCGCACGACGCCGCCCTCGACGTCGAGCGTGACTTCGAGATCGCCCTCGACGCGATTGAACGGACCGATGACGAGGCGGCTCATCGCTCAGCGCTTCTCGGAGCCCGGCGTCGGCGGCAGCTCGATGTGATCGGAGCGCGAATTCTTGCGCACCCGTTTCGGCGTCGCCGACTTCGACAGGGCGGCCAGAGCGACGAACCAGGCCTTGGGCATGTCGAGCGGCAGGCCGACGGGAATGCCGCCGATCTTCGGCGTCCGGTGAAAGCCGCGTGTGTTCTCGAAACCGGGCGAGGTGCAGGCGATGCAGGTCGATCCGACCTGCGTGCAGGAGCCGCCGCCGTTCCAGGCGCGCTGATTGCAGTCGCCGACCGCCTGGGTGGCCTTGCATCCCAGATGCTCCATCAGGCAGCCGCGCTCGGAAAATTCTTCCGCGCTCGCCTTGAACTCATAGAATTCGTTGCGGCTGCATCCATGATGCGCGAGATGGTCGGCAAAGAGCCGCGGGCGGCCGAACTTGTCCAAATCGGCGCGCGTGAGCCGGCCGAGCGACAAGGCCAGCAGTGTCTCCATGATCCAGCCCGGATGTGGCGCGCAGCCCGCGATGTTGATGACTGGCAGGCCGGCGCGGGAGACATAGTCGGCGCCGAGCGCGCCGCCGGGATCGTTCGCGAGAAACTGCAAGCCGCTCGCATCGGTCGGATTGGGAGCGCCGGCCGGCACGCCGCCAAAAGATGCGCAACTGCCGATGGCAATGCAATAATTGGCGCGCGGCGCCAGCGCCCTCACCCATTCGAGCATGCTGCGGCTCGCGCCCGACAGCCTGTTGAACCGTCCCGTTCCGTCCGGACCGTGCAGCACCGAGCCCTCGACGCAGAGCGCGTCGAGCCGCGTCTCGCCGCGCTCGATCCGCGTGAGGATGGCGCGCGCGTCCTCGCCGGTCTCCTCGCTCACGCTCGGATGCCAGAGCAGCCGAACGCCGAAATGGCGCAATTCCTCGAACCAGCCGGACGCGCCGCGCTCCAGCACCGACATGGTGCATCCGCCGCAACCGCCGGCCTGCAGCCAGATCGCCGTGAACGGCTCGTCGCTCTTGCTCGTCATCGGCCACAATGGTTCGAGAACACGCATTCATAGAAGCCGAGGACGGCGGCCGAAGCAAGCTCTGCAGCCGAATGGCGGCCACGCCTTCTTCGCCGAAATGTCACAAGTCGTTCCATTTCCGTCGTTAGTTCTGGACAGCGGCAGCGGAGGCGCCGTCGCTCCGCCGACCGTCGCCGGTAGATGCCCGCTGCATCGGCGGGTAGAACCACGGCTAAGCCGACGCCGATTCGCCGTTTACGCCGAAGCGTCGATTTTCCACTGGAGAGACCATGTCCGAGACATTGCCGCAGGACCATTTCGAGCATGCCGAGCACGCGGAGCACGCCGCCCATGAGGGAACGCCTTTCCTGCTCGTCGTATCGGTGACGATCGCCATTCTCGCCGTCGTGGCGGCGAGCGTCGGCAGCCTCGAATCGATCGAGACCGCCGCCGCGCTGACCTCGCAGAACGCCGCCGCGCTGAACCAGAACAAGGCGAGCGACCAATGGGCGTTCTTTCAGGCGAAGAGCATCAAGAAGAGCGTCCACGAGGTCGGGGCGAAGCAAGGCGGCCCGCAGGCCGAGCAGCTCGCCCGCGAGGCGAAGCGCTATGACGACGAGAGCAAGGCGATCAAAACCGAGGCCGAAGCGCTCGAGCATCGCGTCGAGGAGCATCTGCACGAGGCGGAGCGGCACGAGCATCGCCACCATATTTTGACGACGGCGGTCACTCTGCTGCACGCCGCGATCGCCATCTCCACCATCGCGATCATCACCAAGGGTCGCCGCTGGCCCTGGTTCAGCGGCATCGGACTGGCCGTCGCCGGCGTGGCCCTCGCGGGCTACGCCTATCTTTGAAGCGTTTTCCGTTCGATTCGGGACCCGCTCGCCTCCGAAGGAAATTTCAGAGGGCGGGTCGCTTTCGCCTAGAGCGCTTCCAGCCGAACCGGAAACCGGTTCGGCGTCGGAAACGCGTCAAAACAAGACTCTAGGCGAGTTGGTCGGACCATCGTTGTGAACGAAAAGCCCGCGCGATAGCCTCGGCGCGGGCGCTCTGTCTCGCCTCGGGGGAGAAAGTCTCGTCGATTTCGGCGCAGGCCTCGCGCGCAATGTCCAGCAACGCCGCTTTGGGATAGACCTGCCCGGAGCGGCCCGCATGAGCGCGGAAGTCGCAAGCGCACACCGTCATCAGTCGAGCGAAACGCTCGGGGGCGCCGAAAGCGCCGAGCCGTTCGAGCATCAGCGCGACGGGGCCGGCGCGCGCCTTCGACACGCGATGCACACGCTCGCATTCGGCGAGCGCCAGCAGAGCCAGATCGAGGCATTCCGCCGGCGCGCCGAAGCGCTCGCAAAGCGCTTCGATGCGCGGGCGCCCGCGCTCGATATGCTTGTAGTGGACGGGAAGGTGTTCGCGCGGGGAATCCGCTTTGCCGACATTCATCACGAGCAAGGCGAAACGCGCCGCCAGCGGCGCATCGCTCAGGGCCGCCTCGGCGAGCGCATTCAGCATATGTTCGCCGAGATCCACATCGACCGGCCCCTCGGAAATTTGCGGAACGCCGAACAGCGCCGCGACCTCGGGCAATATTTGCGAGAGCGCGCCGCATTCGCGCAAAATTCGGATCATTTTGGAGGGCGAGCGGCCCATGAGTCCGCGAATCAGCTCCGGCCATATCTCGGGCGGCGCGGCCTCCGCCAGAAAGCCCGCCTCCACCTGGTCGAACAGGAGGTCGAGCACGTCCTCGCCGGGTTCGGCCTCCGTTTCGGCGAGCAGCGCCGCCATGCGCAGCACGCCGAGGCCGGGACGAGTTTGCCCGAAATCGGGCCGAGGCGAAGGGGTGAATTCGGGAGCCATGGCGAAAGCGTCCATCACAGGTTTTCACGACGCCTAGCAAACGCCTTGCCGCGCCCCCGCTCATCCTCGCGCGCCGACCAACAGAGCGACCGCCGCCGCCGGCGCGCAATCGCTCGCCGCGCGGGCGGCGTTCGGCGCGGCGTCGAGGAACTCGCAAAAGTCGCGATAGGCGCGCCCTTCGGCGCGCGCCGATCGTTCGATGAGCGCGCGCCCGACGCCGGCGCCGACGAAAGGAGCCTCCCGCGCAATCGCGCCGCGCGACTGTAGCAGCGCGATCTGATCCTCGATGAGCCGCATCTGCGCACGTGCGAGAAAGGCCGCGAAGGACCGCCACTGCTCGACGCTCGCGTCCGCGGCGTCGAACCCCGCGAGCCGCGCCAGCCGGGCGATGGAGGCCTCGGCCGTCTTGGCGCGTCCGTCCGCCGTCGGCATGACATCCGCCCCTTCGGGCAGATCGCCCAGAACGCGATGGACGTCGGCCATCGAGGCGAAACTCTCCCTTACCAGCGGCGTCCAGCGGCCGTCGATCGGCGCCAGCGTCAGTCCCGCGAGCGGGTCGCCGCGCACGAGGCCGCAATAGGCGAGTTCGCCATTGGCGAGACGCTCGCAATCGCCGCCGCCCAGCGCCGTCACGGCGCCCCCGTCGATGGGAACGAGATCGGTCGTCGTCGACCCCATGTCGATGAAGAGCGCCGCGTCGAGGCGGCGCGCGACGAGTTCGGCGCTCGCCCGCCAATTGGCCGAGGCGATGGCGCCGGCATGTTCGCCGATGGCGGAATAGGGAACGAAGCCCCCCTCCCCCGCATAGAAGTCGATATGCTCGGACTTGATTTGCCGCTTGAAGATGGCGGCGATCGTCGCGACGCCGCGCGCGCGGGTCTCGAAGGCGTCGGACAGTTCGGCGGTCATGGTGACGCCGTGGCGTTGCGCGGACCCGAGCCTCTCGCTCGCCAGCGCGATCGCCTGCTCGAGAAGCGCTAGTCCGTGATGCGGCGTGCAGGGCGTGTGAAACGCCTCGACGATTCTGCCCTGCTCGGCGCGCGCCGCCTTCAGATGCGCGCCGCCGATGTCCCAGCCGATCACGCTCGTCATGTCACGCTCGCCATGGCCGCGTCGACCCCTTAAAAAAACAAAAGGGAGCCGCACGCGGCTCCCTCGATCGACGAAAAGCGCCTCTTCCCGCGTCAGTTGGCGGCGAAGGGATGCTTGACTTCGTTGCGCCTCGCGACGACTTCGGAAGCCTTCGGCTCGCCCTTGACGGCGCGGGCGATCGCTTCCTTCGTGGCCTGATAGTTGTACTCTTGGATCTTCTTGTCGTCGCTCGCGTCCCAATGGATGAACACGCCGACSGAGATGAACAGGTCGTCGGCTTCCGCGAGCGGGATCACGCCTTCGGCGACGCTGTCGGCGACCGCCTTGGCGACGCCGGCCTGCGCCGGYCCGAACATCTGAACGGCCTGCTTGGCGTTCTTGATCGTCACCTTGTTGAACAGGATCGTGTTCGGCTTGGCGAGCAGGTTCGGCGCGACGACGGCGAGCAGSGTSGTGAAGCCGTCCTTGTTGTTGACGAGCGCATTGGCGAAAGCGGTCTCGGCCGCGCTGCCGCGCGGTCCGATCAGCAGGTCGATGTGCGCGACTTCATTGCCTTCGCCGACGAGCGATTCGCCGACCAGGAGCTTGGTGATCACGGCCATGTTATTTCCTTTCGTTGAACTCGACTTTTCGACCGCCCGCGCGGCTCTCGTCACGGGCGTCCTCCCTATTCCCGGCTGCGGCCTCGACGCCATGAACAGCCGGCTCGGTCGAGCCGGTCGCCGCGAGACAGGCCTGCGCGGCGGCGGACTCAACCATTTTTGATCGGCGCCGGCAAGACGGGCCGGACGCCTCCGCGATGGTTCAGACGAGGCTGCGCGCCAGAGCGAAGGCGTGACGGAARTCGAGGACCAGCGGCTTCTCGGACGTCGTCATCTGCTTGAAGAGCCCTGCTTCTGTCCCGTATTTGATGTCGCCGATGGCGAGCGCCCCGATGCCGAGCGTGCCCCATTGCGAAATCTCGACGCCCTTGTCGTGGAGCCCCAAGCCTTCGACGCCGAGCGGYGGAACGGCRTTGACGTCCGCCGCGATGAGCAGCGATTTGGCGGCSGCGAGRTCYTCCTTCGACAGAACCTGCACGCCGGCCCGCGCGGCGGTGAGGGCGATCTCGGAGTCGACCAGGAGCTTTCGCACCTGCTCGGACGTGCTGCCGTCGGCCGGAGTGACTTTGACGCCGAATCTCTTCTCGATCTCCGTGGCCTGCTTCACGACGCGATCGAGGCCGCTATAGCCGACGATCGTCACATCGGCGCCTTCCAGCGCCGCGATGACGGCGGAGGAGAAGCCGACGACGCCGGTCGCTCCATAGACGACGATGCGGGAGCCTTTGAGCTCGCGGTTCTTCTTTTCGCGCAAGACCTTCTCCACGAAGGCGACCATCGCGCCGGCCGTCGTGAAGGAGCCGTAGGGATCGGCGAACAGCGAGATTTCGAACGGCTTCAGCAGCGCCTTCTTGGCGGCGTCCAGCATGTCGAGCGCCAAAATCGCGTCGCGGCCGGCGAAGAAAACGCCCGTGCGCAGGGCCGCCGAGGGCGCGCGCGAGAACATGGCGTCCTGCACCAGCGCCTCCACCTCGTCGAGCGTCACATTGGTGTAGGGGATCGCCGCATCATAGCCGGCGTCGAGCGCCATGTTGACGTCGAACGGGCTCATATGCTTCAGCGTGCTCAACATGTGCAAAATCGCTTTGGCGGCCATGGGAAATCCTAACCTTTCTATCGCGCGTGCGTTGGAGAGCGCCGTCTCTCGCATTGGCCCGATCTTCGGATGTGGGGCTTTCGTAAGTGAGGGCTCCGAGCGAAGATGGGGCGGCGAGCCGACGCCCTCGAGGCTCGAATTGCGAGACGCATAGACCCCAGAATGCGGCGGATGTCCAGCCTCTTGTCCATTTCGAAGGCGGCGCGGAGGCTTATGGCGCGCGCCCCACGACGATTAGCTGTTGACCTTTCGTCCGGCTTGCCCCTATAAGGCGCGCCAACCAAGGCTCGGCTCCGGGCCCGAGAGCCTTTGTGCGAATTTCTCATGACATGCGGCGGTCGAACGGCGCGCGAAACGCGTCGTTCTCGCCGATCGAAAGGAACACGACAATGTCCCGCCGTTGCGAACTGACCGGCAAAGGCGTGCAGACGGGCAATCTCGTCAGCCACTCCAATCGCAAGACGCGCACGCGCTTTCTGCCCAATCTGGTCAATGTGACCCTGGCGTCGGATGCTCTCGCGCGCTCGGTGCGGCTGCGCGTTTCGGCGGCCGCGCTCCGCTCGGTCGAGCATCGCGGCGGGCTCGACGCGTTTTTGGCCAAGGCCCGCGACACCGAGCTCTCCGACGGCGCGCGCGCCTTGAAGCGGGAAATCGCCAAGAAGCAGGCGTCCGCCGCGACGACCGCCTGAGTTCGACGGCGTCGTAGACGAATAAAAAGACCTCGCGCCCTCCGGCGCGAGGTCTTTTTTGGCGCTGGCCGCAGCGCTGAATCGACGACCCCTACCCTGCGCCGTCGAGCCGGGGGCTTCCGGCTTCAACCCCAGATCGACAGCGCCACGCTGAGCAACAGGGGAAGAGAGGCCAACGAGAAGATCGCGGCGACGCAGAGGACCCTTTGGACATCGAGCGCCTCGGAGGACGCTGTCGTCGATCCTGAGTTTCGAACTTTGCCAAAGGAAATCATACACAACTCCCTCAACAACGCCCGCCCGCCGATCGAACGGCGGCGAAACGTCACTTTTCGCGCCAGTCAGTGATCCCCAACCTCGCGCAAAATCGTAAATGCAAAAGCCGCCCTCGAGGTTCCAGGACGAATCCAATTTTATGTGGTTAAGCGCGACGCGTCGAAATTAACGCGGTCTCAACTTTTGGCCTATTGGGGAAAATACTCGGGACGGCGCACGCTCAGCGCGCCGCGAGCGCGCCTTTGGCCTCGCTCCTGCCGCGCGGCGGGGTGGCCGGGCGCAGCGGCGCGGGCTGCGAGCCGCCGTTCTCGCTGAACAGCTCCGCGAGCTTTTCCGTCATCGCGCCGCCGAGCTCCTCGGCGTCGACGATGGTCACGGCGCGGCGATAATAGCGCGTCACGTCATGGCCGATGCCGATGGCGATCAGCTCCACGGGCGATTTCGTCTCGATCTCGTGGATGATCTGCCGAAGATGGCGCTCGAGATAATTGCCCGGATTGACCGAGAGCGTGGAATCGTCGACCGGCGCGCCGTCCGAGATCATCATCAGGATGCGACGCTGCTCGGGACGCGCGAGCAGGCGGCGATGCGCCCAGTCGAGCGCCTCGCCGTCGATATTCTCCTTCAGGAGCCCCTCGCGCATCATCAGGCCGAGATTGCGCCGGGCGCGACGCCAGGGCGCGTCCGCCGCCTTGTAGATGATGTGGCGAATATCGTTCAGCCGGCCGGGATTGGGCCTCTTGCCGTCCGCGATCCAGACCTCCCGTGATTGCCCGCCCTTCCACGCCTTGGTGGTGAAGCCGAGGATCTCCACCTTCACGCCGCAGCGCTCGAGCGTGCGCGCGAGAATATCGGCGCAGGTCGCCGCCACGGTGATCGGGCGCCCGCGCATCGATCCCGAATTGTCGAGCAGCAGAGTGACGACGGTGTCGCGGAAGTCCGTGTCCTTCTCGCGCTTGAAGGAGAGCGGCTGCTGCGGATCGATGACGACGCGCGGCAGACGCGCCGGATCGAGCATTCCCTCTTCGAGGTCGAACTCCCAAGACCTGTTCTGCTGCGCCATCAGCCGGCGCTGCAGGCGATTGGCGAGGCGGCCGACGACCGAGGAGAGATGCAGCAACTGCTTGTCGAGATAGGCGCGCAGCCGGTCGAGCTCCTCGGTCTCGCAGAGCTCCTCGGCCCTGACGATCTCGTCGAATTTGGTGGTGTAGGCTCTGTATTCCCCGCCGGAGCGATCGAGCTGTTGCGACTGGGGCTTGCGCGCTTCCGACGCCTCGTCGAGATCGCCGGAATCGGTTTCGTCCAATGTCTCGCCGTAGGGCGCCTCGGCCGATTCGCTCTCGCCCTCCTGCTCGGCGTCTTCCGACGCCATCGAGGTCTCCATTTCGGACGACCCCGAATCCTTTTCATCCTCGGATTCCTCGCCCTCGGCCTCGTCGGGATTCTGCGGCTCGTCCTCGCTCGTCTCGTCGGCGTCCTCCTCGCCTTGCGACTTGTCGCTGGCGAGCTCCAGGGCGGTCAGAAGATGATGCACGAGTTGCGCGAAGCCGCGCTGGTTTTCGACGGCGCCGGCGAGCTTGTCGAGGTCCGTCCCGGCGCGCTCCTCGATGAAGGGGCGCCACAGATCGACGACCTTCTCGGCGTGCGGCGGCGGCGCGAGGCCGGTCAGCCTCTGGCGCGCGAGCAGAGCGAGCGCGTCCTCGAGCGGCGCGTCGTCCCGGCTCGTGATGTCGGCGAAGCGCCCGCGCTGATAACGATCGTCGAGCATCGCGCCGATATTGGCGGCGACGCCCGACATGCGCCGCGAGCCGATCGACTCGACGCGCGCCTGCTCGAGCGCGTCGAACACGGCGCGCGCCTCGAGGCTCGCGGGCTGCAGGCGCCGGTGGACGGCCTCGTCGTGACAGGCGAGACGCAGCGCGATCGAATCCGCATGACCACGCAGGATCGCCGCATCCTTCGCCGTCAGCTTGCGCGGCGGCTCGGGCAGGCGCGCCTTGGCTTTGTCCTCCCCGCCGATGAGGGCGGCGCGCTCCGGCGAAAACGAAACATCCAGCTCCGGCGTCTTGGCCATGGCGCGCATCGCGCCGGCGACGGCGCGTTTGAACGGCTCCTGCGGAGCCTCACGGGGCGTGGCTGGTTTGCGATTGGAGGCCATGTGTCGAATTTCGCTCTTCGCCTGGTTCTTTTTTCGCAGTCGGCGCCGGAGGCGCCTATGGCCGACAGCGTCTCGCGATCAGCCGCCTTGCTGCACACTCCTTCTCCCGGCGGGAGAAGGCGGCCCCGTGAAACGGGGTCGGATGAGGGGCGACCGCAAAAGGGCCGGGCCTGTCGCTCCTCTTTCCGAGCAGAAAAACGACGGAGGCCGCGCTCCTCAACCGGACTGACCGCGTCTTCGACGAGTCAGCTCATCACCACATTGACGGCGCTCTCGGGCAGATCCTTGCCGAAGCAGCGCTGGTAGAACTCGGCGACCAGCGGGCGCTCCAGCTCGTCGCATTTGTTCAAGAAGGTCAGACGGAAGGCAAAGCCCACATCGCCGAAAATCTCGGCGTTCTCCGCCCAGGTGATGACGGTGCGCGGGCTCATCACCGTCGAGAGATCGCCGGCCATGAAGGCGTTGCGCGTGAGATCGGCGACGCGCACCATCTTGTTGATCGCGTCGCGTCCTTCCTTGGTCTTCTGGAAGCTCTTGACCTTGGCGAGAACGATATTGGTCTCGGCGTCGTGCGGCAGATAATTGAGCGTGGCGACGATCGACCAGCGGTCCATCTGGCCCTGATTGATCTGCTGCGTGCCGTGATAGAGGCCGGAGGTGTCGCCGAGGCCGACCGTATTGGCGGTCGCGAACAGGCGGAACGCCGGATGCGGACGGATGACCCGGTTCTGATCCAGAAGGGTCAGTCGCCCGGAGACCTCGAGCACGCGCTGGATGACGAACATCACATCCGGGCGGCCGGCGTCATATTCGTCGAAGCAGAGCGCGACATTGTGCTGCAACGCCCAGGGCAATATGCCGTCGCGGAACTCCGTGACCTGCTTGCCCTCCTTCAGCACGATGGCGTCCTTGCCGACGAGATCGATGCGCGAGACATGGCTGTCGAGATTGACGCGCACGCAGGGCCAGTTGAGGCGCGAGGCGACCTGCTCGATATGCGTCGACTTGCCGGTGCCGTGGTAGCCCGTGACCATGACGCGGCGGTTGCGGGCGAATCCCGCGAGGATGGCGAGCGTGGTCTCGCGGTCGAACAGATAGTCCGGATCGGCGTCCGGCACATGCTCGTCCGGCTCCGAATAGGCGGGAACCTCGAGATCGGTGTCGATGCCGAACAGCTGGCGCACCGAGACCTTCAGGTCCGGCAAGGGCGCGGCCCCGGCGGCTTTATCGCTTGCGAGTAACATTCATCCTCCGTTCCGCCGACGGGCGCGCGCGAGAAGCGTCCGCACGGCCAGGCAATCCGATCAAACGAGCTTGGCCGCCCTCAGCGTCTTGTAGGCGTGGATGATCTCCCGCAATCGCTCCTCGCAGGAGCGATCTCCGCCATTTGCGTCCGGATGGTGACGTTTGACGAGCTCCTTATAGCGCGTCTTTATCGCCTCCGCACTCGCGGTTTCCTCGAATCCGAGCGTATTCAAGGCCCGCATCGTCACGGCCGAATAGCGCGGCGTCCTCTCGGCCGGCGGCCTGCTGCGGTGAAAGCGCTGCCGGTAGAGCCCGAGCGGATCGGAAGAATCGCCGGCCTCGGCCCGATCCTCGCGAAAAGCGCCCGGTCCGCGTTTCACGCCCATGGACCAAGTGGGGCGGTGGCCGGTCGTCGCGTCCTTGAGGTAACGGGCGACATCCGCGTCGCTCATCCCATTGAAGTAATTGTAAGAATTATTGTATTCCCGGACATGCTCCAGGCAGAAGCAGAAATATTGTCCCTCGCGCAGCCGCCCCATCGGCGCGCGATAGCTCCCCTCGGCCTCGCAGCCGGGAGAATCGCACCGAAAGCGAGTTTCGCGGCGCTCCTGTTGCGGTTCACGCTTGACCCTGATGCGGTCGAAGAGAGGGGAATTCAAATCCATGGCGATCCATTATGGTAGACTGAGCGGCGGCTGCAAGCAGAACTCGCGGATAAATTCGGCGGCCGGAATTTTGCAGGAGAACCGCGGGATATCCGGCTTTGCGACAGAGCCGACATGGAGGACCCCGAGATGGCTGAACGAGGCAACAAAGGCGCCGTCCAGGCGCGCATCCGGGAAAAACTGACGAACGGCCTCGCGCCCATATCGCTGGCGGTCGTCGACGAGTCGCACCGGCATGCGGGCCATGGCGGCCACCATGCGAATGGCGAGAGTCATTTTCGCGTCGACATCGTCAGCGCCGCTTTCGCCGGAAAGAGGCTCGTGGAACGCCATCGCCTGGTGAATTCGCTGCTGTCGGAGGAACTCGCGGGCGGCGTCCACGCCCTGGCGATCAGCGCTCGTGCGCCGGGCGAGGGCGCCTGACCTTAATCGCCCTCGAGGCGAGAAAGAGGGTTGCGACGACGCCGCGCGCCTCAGCCGATAGCGGCCAAATGCTGTTCGGCGAGCCGCATATAGCGGCCGGCCAACGGCTCCCATCTCTCGGGCATACGCGGAACGGGATCAAAGAGATGCGCCACCGCGAGCCGCGCGCGCAGCACGGCGCGGCAGGCGGCATAGAGCGCGACCAGCGCCGGCGGCGGAGCGTCGCCCAGTCGCTCGGCCAGAGCGGCGATGAGCCGTGGGCCGACGCGCGGCGCGCCGAGCAGAGCGCATTCGATATCGAGAAAGGCGAGTTCGTCGAACGGATCGACCTGACGCAGCTCGCGATTGAACTCCAGGCAGTCGAAGATCGCGATCGGGTCGCAAAAGCAGATATGCTCCGGCCGCAGATCGCCATGGCCATCGACGACATGGCGGGAGCGCACGCGCTCCTCGAGGAGCGGCTGGAGCGAGACCAGGCCGGCTTCGAGACGATCGAGAACGACGGGAACGCGGCCGTGATCGAGCGCGAAGTCGCGCCTCGTCAAAATCCTGCGATTCTCGGCGTGCTCGCGAAAAAATCGCGCCGCATAATCGGCGGGCGTCATCGTCGAGCGCTCGGCGCGGCGATAAAAATCCGCCAGGGTTTCGGCGAGTTTTTCGACACGACTTTCATCCAGCGCGCCTTCCGACAGCAGGCGGTCGAGCATGAGCGCCTCCGGCAGGCGACGCATTTCGACGAGCCAATCCACGACGACGCCCTCGCCTCTTATCGACAACTCGCCCGACGCGCCGAGCGTCAGCGGAACGGCGTCGAGATAGACGCGAGGCGCGAGGCGGCGATTGAGGCGCAGTTCCTCCAGACTGTCGAGCTCGCGCGCCCGCAGCGTGGAAAAATCGAGAAAGGCGAAACGAACCGGCTTTTTGAGCTTATAGACGCGGTCTCCCGCGAGAAACACATAAGACATATGTGTCTCGACGACGTCGACGCGCTCCGGCGCATGAGCATAGGCCGCAGGCCGRCGCAGGCGCCGCACCTTGTCGGTCAATGAAACGGATCGGGCGGCGAAAGCGTTGCTCTGGTCTTGCGTCATGTTCGAACCACGAGAGAGCGGACGACGGGCAGTTTCGCAGGAAGAAGCGGCGATGACGAGTTCGAAGATAGGGTTGCGCCCCACCGACGCCTTGCTGATCGTCGATCTGCAGCGCGACTTTTGCGCGGGCGGCAAGCTCGCGGTGGCCGGAGGCGACGACATCGTGCCGCTCGTCAACGATCTCGTCGACGAGGCCGAAACGGCCGGGGCGTCGATCGTCGCCTCGCGCGACTGGCACCCGCCGGATCACTCGAGCTTCGCCGCTCGCGGCGGACCGTGGCCGGAGCACTGCGTGCGAGGAACGGAGGGCGCGAAATTTCATGCGCGGCTGCGGCTGCCGGCGGAGGCTCTCCTCGTATCGAAGGCCGAATACGCCGAGCGTGAGCAATATTCCGCGTTCGACGGCGCCGGATTGGCGGAGGAGCTGCGCCGCCGCGGCGTCGAGCGCGTCTTCGTCGTCGGTCTCGCCGAGGATGTCTGCGTGCGCGCCACGGCGATCGACGCCGTTCGCTCCGGCTTCGAAGCGCATGTGTTGCGCGCCGCCACGAGGCCGATCACTCCGGCCGGCGGCGAGCGGGCGAGAGCGGAAATGCGCGAGGCCGGGGTCTTGATCGAAGCGTCACGAGAACGCCCCATATTCATCTCGCGGCGAGGCGCGAAGGCGCGAGCGCCGCGAAACACGGTAGAGACTCCAGGTAGATCGAGGACGAGAGCCATGCCCGACATCAATACGCAAAAAGTGTGTTTCGTCATCGTCAAGGCGCGTGAACTCGAGTCCGAGGACGAAGGCGTCCAGCCGGATTCCTCCAATCCGTCGGACGATAAGTTCGTCAGCGTCCTCACCGAGGAAGCCTTTTCGCCCAATCGCCTCGAGCTGGTCGAATTCATCGATGCGATGGACGAGGACGAGCAGGCCGAGCTCGTCGCCCTCGCCTGGGTGGGCCGAGGCGATTTTTCCGCCGACGAATGGGACGCCGCCGTCGCGCAGGCGAAGGACCGACACAAGGGACCGACATCGGCCTATCTGCTCGGCATTCCCCTGCTCGCGAGCTATCTCGAGGCGGGTCTCGACGAGTTCGACGAGAGTTGCGAAGACTTCGAGGACGACCGGCAATAGCGGCGGCGCCATTCGATCATTCCGGTTCGCCCCGTCACAGCTCGAAGGATGCGACGACCGGCGCGTGCAACGAGCCGAGAATCGGGTCCTTCGCCGTCACTTCGTCTTCGAGACCCTCGTTGAAGATATCGACTTCCCCGCAACGTTCGGCGAGGGCGCGCGAGGCGAGGATCTGGTCGAGCAGCACCCGCCGCCCGGCGTGAACGACGGTGAAGCGGGCGGGCTCCGCGACGCGCGCCTCGAGCGAGAGGAGCGCGCGGGGAGGCGCTTCGGTCATATCCTCCTCGGGCGCGCCGCGCAGCAGACGCGTCGGCGCGTCATGCTCGTCGGCGTTCAGATCGCCGCAGACGGCGATCAGCGGATCGTTCTCCGCGTCGAACAGGCGCTCGACGAAAAGCCGGGCTTCGAGCGCCTGCCCCTCGCGCTTCTGCGCGGCGAGAAACTGCCCCTCCGCCCAGCAGCGGCTCGACCGGCACGAGGCGCCGTTCTCATAGCCGAGGGGCACGGCGCGCGGAGCGCGAAGATGCAGATTTGCGACATGCAGCGCGGCGCCGTTCGGCAGCGCTATTCGCGCGTAGAGCAAAGGGCGGTCGAAGGCGATGTCGATCGGCGTCGTCGGCGCGCCGCCCTCCGCAGGCGGCGTCCAGCTCCATCGCGCGACGATGTCGTGATGGATCTGACGCCGCTCGACGATCGGCCAGCGGCTCAGTATCGCCAGATTATGGACGTCGGCGGGCGTCTTTGCGCCGGGGCGCAGGCTGGTCGCGCGATGGAAGTTTTCATAAGCCGAATCGGCGAGAAGCCGGTCGAGGGCGAGAAAGCGGCGCGGCGCCTGCGGCGTCGGCCGCTGCGCGTCGACCTCCTGAAGGCAGATCACATCCGCCGCGAGTCGGCTGAACAGAGGCCGCAGAACGGCGAGCCTGCGCTCGAACTCTTCCTCCGCGGAAGGCGACCAGTCGAGATTTTCGACATTGAACGTCGCCAGGCGAAAGGAGCCGGCCATGCGCGTAAACCTCGGGGCCTGCCCGGCGCGACCGGTCTCGCGCGAGCGCGAGAACCGTCATAGAGCGAAACCGCAATGCGATCGAGAGCGATTTCGCTCCAATGGCCTCGACACTCCGTCCGGCGCGTCACTTCGCCTTGATGGAGATGGTCTTTTCCGGCTTCTGGCCGTCCGTCGTCTTGGGCAGCCGCACCGTCAGGACGCCTTTGCCGAACGTCGCCTCGATGTGTTCCTGATCGACTCCCTCCGGCACGCGGAAGGCGCGGCGGAACGCGCCGTAACGGCGCTCGGACAGATGGTAGCCCTTGTCTTTCTCTTCCCGCTCTTCCTTCTTCTCGCCGCTGATCGTCAGCGTGCCGTTCGACAGCTTCACCTCGACATTTTTCTCGTCGAGGCCGGGGAGTTCGGCGGTAATCTCATATTCCTTGTCTTTCTCGACGAGATCGACGGCGGGCGACGAAGCCCAAGCGAACGGCAGCCGTCCGAATGGCTCGAACTCCGGCGCCGCCTTGCGGAACGGCTCCTCGAACAGCCGGTCGATCTGACGCCTCAGCGTATCGAACGGATGCCATTCGAACAGGCCGTAGCTCGGCAATGTCTCCTTCGACTCTTTGACTGGAACCTTGGTTTCCGCTTCCGCCATTTCCGCCTCCTGCTCAGTTCGCGAATGCCGATCGGCGACAGACCGACCGCCTCTCCTTCAGACCGCCGACGCCTCGTCCATTCCGCTGTTCTTCGGCCGTGCGAACTCCAGCGAAACGCGACGATGCCGGAGACGTAGGAAAGGCCGCCGAAAAAACAATCCGGGAATCCGAAGCCGGAAAACACAGCCATAATGCAATGACGGGGATGCGACGGACGCTCGGCGTGCGCTAGAATGAGACGCTTCACGCGTCGGACTTGAAAAAGCGCGAAAAATCGAAAAAGCGGTTCGCCTCCCGCCCCAGGACGGCTCCGCTCGACCGGACAAGGAGCCGTATGGGCGAAGACGCCGAAAGCCAGGGACATATCGTCGCAGTGCGCGGCGCGGTGATCGATGTGGCCTTCGCAGGCGAAGGCCTGCCGGCCATCGACGACGCTCTGTTCGTTCGCCGCGACAATGGCGAAACGATCGTCGCCGAAGTCCAGTCGCACCTCGATCCGCACCGGGTGCGCGCCATTGCGCTACAGACGACCGCGGGATTGCGGCGCGGCCAGCGTGTCGAGGCCGCGGGCGGGCCGATTCGGGTTCCGGTCGGCGACCATGTTCTCGGCCGGCTGCTCGACGTGACCGGCCGCGTCGCCGACGATGGCGCGCCCATCCCCGACGACGCGCCGCGCCGCCCGATTCACCGGCCGCCGCCCTCGCTCGCGCAGCAGACCGGCGCCGCCGAGATTTTCTCGACCGGCATAAAGATCATCGATCTCCTGACGCCGCTGGCGCGCGGCGGCAAGGCGGCGATGTTCGGCGGGGCGGGCGTCGGCAAGACGGTTCTGGTGATGGAGCTGATCCGCGCCATGGTCGCGAGCTATCAGGGCATTTCCGTTTTCGCCGGCGTCGGCGAACGCTCGCGCGAAGGCCATGAGATGCTGCTCGAGATGCAGACGTCCGGCGTGCTCGACCGCACCGTGCTCGTCTACGGCCAGATGAACGAGCCGCCCGGCGCGCGCTGGCGCGCGCCGCTGACGGCGCTGACGATCGCCGAATATTTCCGCGACGAGCGGCGTCAGAACGTGCTGCTGATGATGGACAACATCTTCCGCTTCGTGCAGGCGGGGGCGGAAGTCTCCGGCCTGCTCGGGCGCCTGCCGTCGCGCGTAGGCTATCAGCCGACGCTCGCGAGCGAGGTCGCGGCGCTGCAGGAGCGCATCGCCTCCGTGGGCGAGGCGGCGGTGACGGCGATCGAGGCCGTCTATGTGCCGGCCGACGACTTCACCGATCCGGCGGTGACGACGATCGCGGCACATGTCGACAGCATGGTCGTCCTCTCCCGCGCCATGGCGGCCGAAGGCATGTATCCGGCGATCGATCCGATCGCCTCCTCCTCTGTCCTGCTCGATCCTCTCGTCGTCGGCGAGAACCACGCGCGCGTCGCCACCGAGGCGCGCCGCGTCATCGAACATTACAAGGAGCTGCAGGACGTGATCTCGCTGCTCGGCGTCGAGGAGCTCGGCGCCGAGGACCGCCGGCTGGTCGGACGCGCGCGACGCCTGCAGCGTTTCCTGACGCAGCCCTTCGACGTCACCGAGGCCTTCACCGGCGAACCTGGACGCTCCGTCCCGATCGCCGATACGATCGCCGGCTGCGAAGCGATCCTCTCGGGCGAATGCGACGGCTGGCGGGAGAGTTCGCTCTATATGATCGGGGCCCTGGACGAAGCGCGACAAAAAGAAGAATCCGCGCGAAGCGGAACAACGACGGCGCCGCCGGCATGACCGACCTCTTGCGCCTGACCATCGCCACGCCGTCGACGCTGCTCGTCGACGCCGCCGACGTGTCGTCCGTTCGCGCCGAGGACGAGAGCGGAAGCTTCGGCATTCTGCCCGGCCACGCCGATTTGTTGACGGTGCTGCCGGCCTCCGTCGTCCGCTGGCGCGCCGCGAGCGGCGACGGATTCTGCGCGTTGAGAGGCGGAGTGCTGACCGTGACCGGCGGCGCGCGCGTAGCGATCGCCTGCCGGCAGGCGATTCTCGGCGAGACTCTGGAGACGCTCGAAAGCGCCGTGCGAGCGATGCGCGCGACGCAGCTCGACACGGTGCGCCGCGCCCGCGTCGAACAGACGCGCCTGCACACGAGGGCCGTGCGGCAGCTCATGCGCTATCTGCATCCCCGGATCGGGCCAGGCGCCGTCCTGCTGGAGGACGAGGAGGCCTCATGAGCGAGAGCGACGACCCGCCGCCGGAAAGGCCCGACAAAATCGCCGAGGCGGCGCACAGAGCCGCCGGCCGGCAGCGCGCCGGCCGCGACAGTCCGGAGCCGTCGCTCGGCTCGCGGCTCGGCCAGATCGGCGCGCTCGGCTGGACGATCGTCGTCCCGATTCTCGCCGGACTTCTCGTCGGCCATTGGCTCGACAAAAAATTTTCGACCGGCGTGTTCTTCTCCGCGCCGATGGTGATGATCGGCGCCGGCCTCGGGCTCTGGCAAGCGTGGAAATGGATGTCGAGGCCATGAACGATCCGAACGTTCTTCGAGACTTCGCGCTACTCGCCGTCGTCGGCTTCGCGGTGGGCGCCGTCGCCGGTTTCGGCTATTTTCTGGCGCTGTGGTGGAGCGTCGGCCTGTTCGCACGCGGCGGCGCGCTCGCCGCGATCCTCGCGCAACTCGCCCGATTCGCCGCGCTCGCGGCGGTCTTCTTCGCCCTCGCCAAATTCGGAGCCCTCGCCCTGCTGTCCGGCGCCCTCGGCCTCTTGTTCGCGCGACGCCTGCTGCTGCGCCGGCTCGGCGAGGCGAAATGAAGGCTTCGCCTCTCGCCATAGAGCCGGTGTTCCACCTCGGTCCGGCGCCGATCACGGAGCCCGTGCTCGCCACATTCGCGATCATGGCGCTGCTCGTCGTCTTCTCCCTTCTCGCGACGCGGCGCCTCTCGCTGCGCCCGAGCCGCGCCCAGGCGGCGCTCGAACTCCTGGTGACGACGATCGACGGCCAGATTCGGGAAACGATGCAGACGGAGCCGCGGGCCTATCGGGGTTTGATCGGCGCGATCTTCATCTTCGTGCTCGTCGCCAATTGGTCGTCGCTCATACCCGGCGTCGAGCCGCCGACGTCTCGCCTCGAGACCGACGCGGCGCTGGCGCTCGTCGTCTTCGGCGCGACGATCTATCATGGCGTCCGCACGCGCGGGCTGTTCGGCTATCTGAAGACCTTCGCCGAGCCGAGCTGGGTGATGATCCCGCTCAATCTCGTCGAGCAGATCACCCGCACCTTCTCGCTCGTCGTGCGCCTGTTCGGCAATGTCATGAGCGGCGTGTTCGTCGTCGGAATCGTGCTGTCGCTCGCCGGCCTTCTCGTCCCCATTCCGCTGATGGCGCTCGATCTGCTGACGGGCGCCGTGCAGGCCTATATTTTCGCGACGCTCGCCACGGTGTTCATCGGCGCGGCGGTCGGCCCCGAGCCGGATGCGTCTTCCGAGGATAGACGATAGGAGCTGAGACTTTCATGATCGAGATCGTGAGCATCATCGGCGCGGCGGTCGCCGTGTCCTTCGGCGCGATCGGCCCGGCGCTCGCCGAAGGGCGAGCGGTCGCCGCCGCGATGGACGCCATCGCGCGCCAGCCCGAGGCCGCCGGCGCGCTGTCGCGAACCTTGTTCGTCGGCCTCGCGATGATCGAGACGATGGCGATCTATTGCCTGGTGATCGCGCTGCTGCTGCTGTTCGCCAATCCGTTCGTGAAGTGAGGTTTCGGGGCGATGCGCATCGACTGGTGGACGCTCGGGCTGCAGACGGTCAACGCGCTCGTTCTGATCTTTCTGCTCGCCCGCTTCCTGTTTCGGCCGATCGCCGACATCATCGCCGAGCGTCAGCGGGCGGCGAACCAGCTCCTGTCGGAGGCGCTCGACGCCAAGATCGCCGCCGAAGGCGAGCGCGACCTCGCCGCGCGCGCTTTGACGGGGATGGCGGCCGATCGCGCCGCCGCCGTGAAAGACGCGCTCGCCGAAGGCGCGAACGAGAAAGCGGCGCTGCTCGCGGCCGCGCGGACCGAGATCGAAAAACTGCGCGCCGACGCATTGGCCGAGATCGCCGGCCAGAGAAAAGCGGAGGACGCGGCGCTCACAGAGCGCGCCGGCTCATTGGCGGTCGATATCGCGACGAAGCTCGTCGACCGCCTGCCCGACGACGCGCGCGTCGTCGGCTTCGTCGACGGGCTCGCGCGCGCCCTGGCGAGCCTGCCTCCAGAGACGAAGGCGGGGGTCGGCGCAAACGGAGCGCCCGTTCTTCTGAGGGCTCCGCGCGCGCTCGACCAGGACGAGCGCGCGGCCTGCGAGAAGGCGCTCGCGAAAGCTCTCGGGCGCGACGTGGAATTGCGAGTCGAGATCGATCCGGCGCTCATCGCCGGGCTCGAACTCGAGGACCGCCACGCGTCGATACGCAACAGCCTGCGCGCGGACTTGGCAAAAATCGCGACGGAGCTCGCGGCTGGATGAGCCCGCGCCTCCCCTCCGGCGTCCTCGAAAACTGGTTGACGCGCAGCCGCGCGGCGCTCGCTCGCCTCGAGCTCGGCCCCGCCGTCGAGACGGTCGGGCGCGTCGAGAGTTTCGGCGACGGCATCGCTTTCGTCTCGGGCCTGCCGGACGCGCGCCTCGACGAGCTGTTGCGCTTCGAGGGCGGGCGGCTGGGTTTCGTCCTGACGCTCGACGACGATCGCGCGAGCGTCGTGCTGCTCGACGGCGGCGAGGCGATCGAAGCCGGCGCGAAAGTCGTCGGCACGGGCGAGGTCGCGCGCGCCCCCGTCGGGCCAGGACTGCTCGGCCGCGTCGTCGACCCGCTCGGACGGCCGCTGGACGGCGGCGAGCCCATAAATGCCGAACGCTACGACCCGATCGAGCGCGCGGCGCCGGCCATCATCGAGCGCGAGCTCGTGAGCGAGCCGGTCGAGACCGGCATATTGGTCATAGATGCGATGTTCTCGCTCGGCCGCGGGCAACGCGAGCTCATCATCGGCGACCGCGCGACGGGCAAGACGTCGGTCGCCATCGACGCGATCATCAATCAGAAGCGCAGCGACATGATCTGCGTCTATGTCGCCGTCGGCCAGCGCGCGACGGCGGTCGAGCGGGCGGTCGAGGCGGTGAGGGAGCGCGGCGCGCCAGAGCGCACGATCTTCGTCGTCGCCTCGTCCGCCGCTTCGCCCGGCCTGCAATGGATCGCGCCGTTCGCCGGCTTCGCCATGGCGGAATATTTCCGCGATCGCGGCGAGCATGCGCTGATCGTCATCGACGATCTGACGAAACATGCCGCGACGCATCGCGAGCTGGCGCTGCTGACGCGCGAGCCGCCGGGCCGCGAGGCCTATCCGGGCGATATTTTCTACGTCCACGCGCGTCTCCTCGAGCGCGCGGCGAAATTGTCTTCGGCGCTCGGCGGCGGCTCGGTGACGGCGCTGCCGATCGCCGAAACCGACGCCGGCAATCTCTCCGCCTATATCCCCACCAATCTGATCTCGATCACCGACGGGCAGATCGTGCTGGACGCGCGCCTCTTCGCCGCCGATCAGCGCCCCGCGGTGGACGTCGGCCTGAGCGTCAGCCGCGTCGGCGGCAAGGCGCAGCCGCCGGCCCTGCGGCAGGTCGCGAGCCGCCTGCGCCTCGACTATTCGCAGTTCCTCGAGCTCGAGACCTTCACGCGTTTCGGCGGGTTCTCCAGCGCCAGGGTGAAGACCGAGATCGCGCGCGGCCGGCTGACACGCGCCCTGCTGACGCAGCCCCGCTTCGCGCCGTTGCGCTTCGCCGAACAGGTCGCGCTGCTCGCCGCGCTCGCCGACGGCGCGCTGGACGCCGTACCGCCCGACGAAATCGCCGCTGTTCGCGCCCGCCTCCGCGCCGGTCTCGACGCGACGGCGGCGCGCGCGGTCGAGGCCGTCGCCGCCGGAGAGGAGTTGGACGGAGCCTCGCGCCGCCGTCTCGTCGAGGCGGTCGCGACGGCGGCGGAACAGGCGGGCCCTTTCGTGCGGAAAGGGCCATGACCGAGCGGCTGAGCGATCTGCGCGCGCGGCTCGGCGCGACGCGCCAGCTCGAGGCCGTCATCACGGCGATGCGCGGCGTCGCCGCCGCCCGCCTGCGCGAAGCGCAGACCCATCTCGAGGGCGTGCGCGCCTATGCCCATACGCTCGGAGAAGCGCTCGGCGAAGCCATGGCGCTACAGGCGGACGCGCGAGCGGAGCGCAGCCGTCCGGACGGCCATGTGGTCATCGCGCTCTGCGCCGAGCAGGGATTCGCCGGCGCCTTCAGCGAGCGCGTGCTGGACGCGGCGCAGCGCCGGCTCGCCGCTGCGGGGCCGGGCGCCTCGCTGTTTCTCGTCGGCGGGCGCGGTCAGACGATCGCCGAGGAGCGCGGCCTTCGACTCGACTGGGCCGCGCCGATGGCCGCGCATGTCGACGAGGCCGCCGGGCTCGCAGACCATGTCGCCGACGCGCTCTACGACCTGCTGGGGACGGAGCGGACGGCCGAAGTCACAATGGTCCACAGCGCGCCGGATGAGCGCGGCGTCACGCTGGTGGAGCGTCCGCTCATTCCGCTGGACCTCGCGAGATTTCCCGCCTCGCGCCGCTCGGTCCCGCCTTTGACAACTCTTCCGCCCGCGCTTTTGTTGGCGCGGCTCGCCGAGGAATATGTCTTCGCGGAACTCTGCGAGGCGATCGTCCTGTCCTTCGCCGCCGAGAACGAAGCAAGATTGCAGGCGATGATCGCGGCGCGTCAGAATGTGCGCGAGACGCTGGACGCGCTCATGGCGAGCTACCGCCGCGTAAGGCAGGACGAGATCACCAATGAGATCATCGAACTCGCCGCCCGCTGAGTCTCGTCGGCGATCGGTTCGGCCGGCCCGCCCGGCGCCCTTCCAATCGTCATAGGGCTAGCCTAAGTTTCGGGCGGGCGTTTGCTTCGACCGTCGCGCGTCGGGCCCGCAATGGAGACTTGCAAGACATGAGCTTTTCCTCCCGCTGGCGTTCCCTCCTCGCCACTCTGTTTCTCGGCCTCTCGCTCTCGGGCTGCGGCTACAACACGATCCCGACGCTCGAGGAAGAAGCCAAGGCCAAATGGGCCGAAGTGCAGGCGCAATATCAGCGGCGCGCCGATCTCATTCCCAATCTGGTCGCGACCGTCCAAGGCTATGCCAAGCAGGAGAAGGATGTGCTGACCTCGGTCGTCGAGGCGCGCGCCAAGGCGACGCAGACGAAGATCGACGCCACGCAACTCGCCGATCCCGAAAAGCTGAAACAGTTCCAGGACGCGCAGGCGCAGCTCTCCGGGGCGCTCGGGCGGCTGCTCGCCGTCAGCGAGGCCTATCCCGACCTGAAATCCAACGCCAACTTCCTCGCTCTGCAGTCGCAGCTCGAAGGAACCGAGAACCGCATCGCCGTCTCGCGGCGCGACTACATCGAGGCCGTGCGCGACTTCAACCTGTCGCTGCGCACCTTTCCGACGCTGCTGTGGGCGAAGACCTTCTTCGCCGAGACCAAGCCCCTCGCCGAATTCGCCGCGAGCGAGGGCGCGCAGACCGCGCCGCCGGTGAAGTTCTAAAGGGCGCCCGGAGCCTTGGACACGAAACGCCGCCCTCGACGCCTCGGCTCTCGCCGCGCCTCGGGCTCGGCTCGAGGCGCCGGGCCGAACTTTGCGACGCTCGCGGGCCTGAAGGCCATGCGGCCGGCTCTACTCGTCATTCTCTGCGTCTTCTCCTCGATCGCTCTCGCCGCCTTCGATTTTCCGCCGCTCGCCGGCCGCGTCGTCGACCAGGCGAACATCATTCCTGCGCCGGCGCGCGCGGCGGTCGAGACGAAATCGAAAGACCTCGAGGACAAATCCGGCATTCAGCTCGTCGTCGCCACGGTCGCCTCGCTGCAGGGCTCCGATATCGAAACTTTCGCCAACGGCCTGTTTCGCTCCTGGAAGCTCGGCGAGGCGAAGAAGAACAACGGCGTCTTGTTCCTCATCGCGCCGAGCGAGCGCAAAATGCGCATCGAGGTCGGCTATGGCCTCGAGGGTGTGCTGACCGACGCCCTCTCCAAGATCATCATCTCGACGGCGGTCGCGCCGAAATTCAAGGCGAATGATTTCGGCGCCGGCGTGGAGCGCGGCGTCGACGCCATCATCGAGGTGTTGAGCGGCGACTCGAGCGAATGGCAGAAGCGCGTCAAGCTGCGCGCCGAGAACCACGATACGGCGTTCGACCAATTCGTTCCTTTCATCGTGCTCGCGCTGTTCGTCTTCATCTTCTCGTCGATGGTCGTCAATGCGCGCGGCGGCCGGCGGGCCTATCGCCGCGGCCGTGGGCCGATCGTCTATTTTCCGCCCTCGAACGATTCCTCCTGGGGCTCCGGAAGCTCCTGGGGCGGAGGCGACGACGGCGGCTTTTCCGGCGGCGGCGGCTCGTCGGGGGGCGGCGGCGCTTCGGGAGACTGGTGATGCCGATTTCGAGCGAGGATTATACGCGCATCGCCGGCGCGATCCAGGCGGCGGAGCGGCGTACGGCCGGCGAGATCGTCTGCGTGCTGGCGCGCCGCTCGTCCGATTACGCCTACGTCCCGCCGCTATGGGCGGCGTTCCTCGCGCTGGCGACGCCCTGGCCGCTCGTCTTTTTTACCGAGCTCGGGGTGCGCGCCATCCTCGCCATTCAGATCATTACCTTCGTTCTCGCCACGCTCGTCTTCGCATGGCCGCCGCTGCGGCTCGCCGCGACGCCGCGCTACGTCAAGCGGACGAGAGCGCATCGCGCCGCCATCGAACAATTCTTCACGCGCGGCGTGGCGGGAACGCGTGACCACACCGGCGTGCTCATTTTCGTGTCGCTCGGCGAGCGCTACGCCCGCATCGTCGCGGATGACGGCATCGCCGCCAAGATCGGCGAGGATCAATGGCGCGCCGCGCTCGATCTGCTGCGCGGCCATATGCGCGAGGGGCGCATCGCCGACGGCTTCGTCGCCGCGATCGAGGAATGCGCGCGCATCCTCTCCGCGCACGTGCCGCCCGGCGGCAGGGACGAACTGCCGGATCGCATCTATGTGATCTGACCGGTGTAGTTGCGAAAGCGAGGGCGATCATCGCCCAAGCTGCGGCCTGACCTTGTCGAGATCGGCGGCGCCCGAACGGGCGGCTCGGAAAAGCCGGTCCGAACGGCTTGATCGGCGACGGGCGCGCGTGCTATTGCCGCGAGCGCCGCAACGAGGCCCGGGCCTCGTTCTTGCCTCCGGAGAGGTGGCTGAGTGGTTGAAAGCACCGCACTCGAAATGCGGCATACGGGCAACTGTATCGGGGGTTCGAATCCCTCCCTCTCCGCCAGCCCTCCAATAAAATCAATATGTTACGAGAAAAATACGGGCGTGACATAACCGAGGCCCCACTCACCCCGAGAACTGGTTCCGCCCCCT
>PQAN01000395.1 GCA_003105285.1 Methylocystaceae bacterium | reverse complement strand
ATCAAGGATCAGTATTACGAGGGCGACGGCTATGAGCTCGCCGCGAAGAAGAGCGTCTTCGGCGCCCTGTCGCTCTATCTCGACTTTATCAACATGTTCCAGTCGCTGCTCTATCTGTTCGGCGACCGCAACGATTGAGCGCCCTACTCCGCGCGTAACGGAAAGGCCCCTCCGACGGGGCCTTTTTCGTGGATATCGCCGCTCGTCGAGCCTTCAGAGTCGAACCGCTCTCACTCGGCCCGCACCAATTCGAGCTTGCGCTGCAGAACGGCGACGACGCGGGCGAGGTCGTGTCCGCGCCGCAACACCAGCCCCGTCGTCGCGACGACGCTGAACGCGCCTTGGCGGCGGCCGAGCTCGGGGTTTTTCTCGATCCGGTAGAGCGGCGCCTCGGAGGCGCGCCGAAAAATCGAGAACACCGCCCTGGCGGGCGAGAAATCGATCGCATAGTCGCGCCACTCGCCGGCCGCGACCTTGGCGCCGTAGAGATCGAAGAGGATCCGCAGTTCGCGGCGGTCGAAGGAAACGAGCGCCGGCGCCGCTCTCGTCTCGGGCCGGGCGAAGCCGCCGCGGCCTTTATCCGAATTCTGTGCGGCGCGGCCCGCCACCACTGACAGGCCGCCTCGCCTGCTCGGATCAGTCGTCTCCGTCTCGTTCATGCCGGCGTTCCTTCGCTCCCCCGCATGATTGCGCGCGAGGGGCGCGAGAGCAAGGGCAAGATGACACTTCGGCGACAATCCTTTCAGAGCCGGAGCGCGGGCAAAGGAACATGACGGCGATTTCACATTTTCGCCAATGTTGGGCCCCTTGCACGCCCAAGGAAGAGACCAATATTTCATTCATTGCCTCGACAGGCTCAGGATGCGGCTTTCCGGATTTCGTCAGCCCCCCAGCCCCCCGGAAGGGCGCGATCCAAGGGCAGCGTATAGTTCGTGGCGATGGACGGGCCGGCCGAACGAGAGTTCGAGCCGGCCCGTCTTGTTTCGCGCGCGCAGCGCCTTTTGGCGCGGGCGCCTTGCAACTCGCGAACGCATCGCCGATATCACCAGCGCGCTCCGCTCGAGCCGGATGGGCCGGCGCCGCGGGACGCGCATTTCATATGCTCATCGAGCTTGTTCGCACCGCTATGCGCCGCCGCCGTCCCGCTCGAAGAGACGCGCTTCTCGTCTCGAGCGACGAGACGAGCCGACAGGCCGGCGGACGCGAACCGAACCAATCGGAGACGACGCCGTGACCGGTCACGCCAACGCCCATTCGAGCAACGACGCCGCGCAGCCGAGCGATTACGGCTTTCAGGCCGATGTCGCCCGCCTGCTGGAGCTCATGACTCATTCCGTCTATTCGGAGCGGGACATCTTCTTACGCGAGCTGGTTTCGAACGCGGCCGATGCGATCGAGAAGTTGCGCCACGAGGCGCTGGCGAACGAGTCCCTCGCCTCCAAGACCGGCGCGCCGCTGGTGACGATCTCCCTCGACAAGGAGGCGCGCAGACTGAGCGTCGCCGACAATGGCGTCGGCATGTCGCGCGACGATCTCGTCGCCGCGCTCGGCACGATCGCGAGTTCGGGCACGCGCGCCTTCCTCGACGATCTCGAGGCGAAGGGCGACGGCGGCGACAAGGGCCGCGCCTTCATCGGCCGTTTCGGCATCGGCTTCTACTCGGCCTTCATGGTCGCCGACAAAATCGAGGTCGAAACGCGCCGCGCCGACTCGACCGAAGCTTTCCTCTGGACGTCCGAGGGAAAAGGCTCCTTCCAGATCACGCCGCTCGCAGGCGACCGCGCGCCCGAATACGGCACGCGCGTGACCTTGCATCTCAACGCCGAGTCGGACGAATTCCTCGAGCCGTCGCGCATCGAGGACATCTTGCGCGAACATTCCGGCGCCATCGCCATACCGATCGATCTCGTCGAGGGGCCGGGCAAGGAGGCGCGGCGGCTGACCGACGGCTCGGCGCTGTGGACGAAGTCCAAATCCGACGTGACCGAACAGGAATATAAAGACTTCTATCAACAGCTCGCCGGCCAGTTCGACGAACCGGCGCTCACCGTGCATTGGCGCGCCGAGGGCCGCACCGAATATACGGTGCTCGCCTTCATCCCCGGCTCGCGTCCATTCGACCTGTTCGATCCCGCGCGCAAGAGCCGATCGAAACTCTATGTGCGCCGCGTGCTGATCTCGCGCGACATCGACCTCCTGCCGCCGTGGCTGCGCTTCGTGCGCGTCGTCGTCGACAGCGCGGACCTGCCGCTCAACGTCTCGCGCGAGATGGTGCAGAACAATCCGATCGTCGGCGCCATTCGCAAGGCGATCGCCTCGCGCATCCTGCAGGAGCTGACGAAGCTCGCCTCGAGCGAACCCGAGAAATTCAATTCCATCTGGAAGAACTTCGGCGCCGTGCTGAAGGAAGGATTGCACGAGGACCCGCAGCGCCGCGACGAGATCTTCGCCATTGCGCGCTTTGCGAGCGTGCTGCGCCCGGAGGGCGAGCGCGGTCTGAAGGACTATGTCGAAAGTCTCCGCCCCAATCAGACGGCGATCTATTACATCACCGGCGACGACAAGAAGCGCCTCGCCGCGAGCCCGCAATTGGAGGGCTTCCGCGCCAAGGGCGTGGACGTGCTGCTGCTCGACGACGCGGTCGACGCCTTCTGGGTGACGAGCGCGCTGGGCTTCGACGGCAAGCCGTTCAAATCCGTGACGCAAGGCAAGGCCGACATCGATTCCATTCCGGCTCTCGAAGGCGCGGCCGAGCCTCCGCCCGCCGACGCGACGCCGGAGATCGCGCTGCTCACCGCGCAAATGAAAGAGACGCTCGGCGAACATGTGGAGGATGTGCGGCTGTCGACGCGGCTTCGCGAAAGTCCCGCGTGCCTCGTCGCGCCCGATCACGGACTCGATCTGCAGCTCACGCGGCTGCTTGCCGAGAGCGGCCGGAGCGGCATTCTCGGCAAGCCGGTGCTGGAGATCAATCCGGGCCATGAGATCATCGCCGCGCTGGCGAAAAAGGCCAAAGCCGACCGCGCGAGCGCCGAGGACGGCTTCTGGCTGCTGCTCGACACGGCGCGCATCGTCGACGGCGAAGCGCCGCTCGACGCGAGCGCCTTCGCGAAGCGCGTGACGGCGCTGCTCGCAAGGGCCGGCTGACGATGCCGTCGCCGACGCTCGAGGACGTCACGCGCGCCGAGGCGCTGGAGCGCGTCGCGGCCTTCCTCGAGCGGCGCGGCGTCGAGGACGCGCGTCGCGACGCCAAGGCTCTGCTGCTCGCGGCGGGAGAGTTGCGGCAGGCCGATCTCCTGCTCGAGCCCGCCACGCCTCTTTCGCCAGGGGCGAGCCGGAGGCTGAGCGCGTATGCGCAGCGTCGCGCCGCGCGCGAACCCGTCTCGCGCATCGTCGGACTGCGCGGCTTCTGGACGCAAGATCTCGTCGTCGCGCCAGACGTTCTCGATCCGCGCCCCGATACGGAAACGCTCGTCGAATTGACGCTCGAGCATTTGCGCGACCGGCGCCGGGACGATTTGTCGATCCTCGACCTCGGCGCCGGATCGGGCGCCCTCGTCTGCGCGCTCCTATCCGAATTCTGCAATGCGCGCGCCGTCGCGATCGATCTCTCCGCACGCGCCTGCGCCGCCTCGGCGGCGAATTTCGCCCGTTGCGGCGTCGCGGAGCGCGCGGCGGTCGTGCAGGGTCGCTGGGCGCGGGCGATTCGTGCGCGCTTCGATCTCGTCGTTTCGAATCCGCCCTATATCGCGAGCGGCGAGATCGAAACGCTCGCGCCCGAGGTGCGACTGCACGACCCCCCGCTCGCGCTCGATGGCGGCGCGGACGGGCTCGACTGCTATCGCGAGATCGTCGTCGACCTGCCGCGGCTGCTCGCGCCGCAAGGCCTCGCGGTGTTCGAAGTCGGAGCCGGCCAGTCGCGGGACGTCGCCGCGCTGCTCGCCGCGAGAGGCCTCGAAATCGCCGAAATCCGGAGAGATGTCGTCGGTCACGAGCGTGCGGTGGCGGCGAGCCTCGGCGAATGATTTCGCGACCGCGGCGCATTGGGGCCGTGACAAATTCGCTACACCTCCCTATTTAATTTGCGAGCAGGGCGGTCGCGCCCTTGGCGGCGCCAACGGCCTAGATTATAGTCGCTTTCAATGGAACGCTGATCGTCGCGAGCGATGCTGGGGCTCGGAGAGGCGAATATCGCCAAGCGCCTCATTTTGCCGACATCTTGCGTCGAACATCGAAACAAGCCGGCGCGAAGTCGCCAAAGCCGACGCCCGTTGCGTTCGAAACCGAAACAGCCGATGCGCGCAATCGAACCGGGTCCAGTCGAAACGGTTTCATAATGCGGCTTCGAGCCCAGAGCGGGACGGACTCTCGCAAAATGGGCTTCCGCGATCGGCGCCGGCCGGATGGGGTCATCGTCGCGACATGGGGGATATCGTCGCGTAGAAGAGGCGAAATGTGACGAGAGCTCGAAAGAGCTCGGTTTTTTCCGCAGAAGTCTCGAGCGCGCGGGAGATGTGACTCTCGCAGGAGGATGTCGCCGCATGGACAGCGAGCGACGCTCGAGAGGAGGAAAAAGAAACGGCGAGGGCTTGCTCTCGAGGAGCGCCGCGCCGCAGCGTGGTCCGCGAACGGCGGATCAGGCGTCGAAACGATGCGAGCGAAATCGCCATTCGATCTCGAGCGGTTTCCCTCGGATGGATCGGGCATAACCGTTCGGCTCCCGCCTCGATGAAGCTCGGCGCGCGCACTATTCGCCGTCGCGTCGGTGATTTCCAGTCGGGCGGAACGACAAATGAAGCGACAACATCGATGCAGCACGGCGAAGGACCTTCTCGGGGATTTTCGATGAGACCAGGACAGAACAAGCGCATCCGCGGACGGAACAATCGGAAAGGGCCCAATCCCTTGACGCGTTCCTACGAATCGAACGGGCCCGATGTGAAGATCAGAGGCACGGCGCAGCACATCGCCGAAAAATATCTTCAGCTCGCCAGAGACGCGCAATCCTCCGGCGACACGATCATGGCGGAGAGCCTGCTCCAGCACGCGGAGCATTATTTCCGATTGATCGCGGCGGCGCAGTCGGCGCAGCAGCAGCCCCAGAGCGGCTATGGACGATCCTATGAGGCCGAGACGGACGTCGGCGACGAGGAGGACGATTTCGTCGCCATCCCCGACCGCTTCGCGCCCTTGTCGGAGCGTCTGCAACAGCCGGCGCCCTTTCAGGCGCAGCCCTACCAGCAGCCCCAGCCCTATCAGCCGCAGCAGCCTCCGGCCGCGCAGCCGCAATTTGCTCCCCAGCCGCATTTCGCCCAGCAGCCGCAGCCTTTCGAGGAACGCCCGATAGGCGAGCGCGCGGTCAATGAGCCGCGCCATGAGCGGCAGCCCCGGCCGGAGAGGAGGGCTTACGCCTCGCTCGCGAGCTCGGACAGGAAGCGGAACAGCAGGCGCGGCGCGGTGGGCAGGGTCTCCGCTTTGCGCACGCACACGCTCAGGTGATAGCTCGCCCAGTCGTCGGTGAGCGGGATGCAGCACAGTCCCAGTTCCTCCGCGTAGGGCGCGGAGCAGCTTTCCGGCAGGATGCCTATGCCCATGCCGGCCTGCACCATGCGGCGCAGGGCCTCGAAGGTCGTCACCTGCATGGCGGTGCGGTAGGCGATGCCGGTGTTGGCGGCGGCCGAGCGGATGCGCGTGCCTATCGAGCTGCCGCGCGACAGTCCGACAAAATCGTATGAGGCCGCGGCGGCGAAAGCCAGTTTGCTGTGCGCGGCGAGCGGATGATCGTGCGGCGTGATCAGCACCAGGTCGACCTTGCGGTAGGGCACCGTTTCCAGGCCGGGTGCCGGAATGTTGGGCACGAAGATGCCGATATCGGCGCGGCCGCTGGTGACGGCTTCGACCACCTCGGTGCTGCGTCCTTCGTCGAACCTGATCTGGATGTGGGGGTGGCGGCGCGAAAACCGCCGCATCTCGTCGGGCAGGGTGTCGACGATGCTGGACGCATTGGCATACAGGCGGACCTCGCCGCGCACCCCGCTCGCGT
>PQAN01000394.1 GCA_003105285.1 Methylocystaceae bacterium | reverse complement strand
ATCCGCACGATTCCGCCGCCCGGCGCCGAGCGCCTCGAAGGCGCCGACGCCTCCCATGCCTGGATATCGCTGTGGTGCGGACCGGAATTCGGCTGGCTCGACCTCGATCCGACCAATGCGCTGCTCATCGAGAACGACCATATCGTCATCGCCGTCGGCCGCGACTACGCCGACGTCTCGCCGATCGACGGCGTCATCTTCGCCGCCGGCCGGCAGAAGCTCGATGTGAGCGTCAGCGTGACGCCGGTCGAAGGCGCGGGGTGACGGGGCGCAGCGTCATTCCCGGCGCGCGCGAAGCGAGCGATCGGGAACGACAACCGCGGACCATTCGGCCCTGGTCCGTCACAGCGAGCGCGTGAAGCGCAGCACGCCGCCCTTGAAACCTTTCAGGATGAGATCGGACCCTTCCGTGTCCCAATAGGGACCAGACAGCAGCACATTCCAGAATTCGCGCTCGAGCGCCTGCAGCGCCGGATCGCATTGCTTGTCGTTGACCGCCGGCATGGCTTTCGGCCCCAGCCGGTTGGCGCCGACGACGAACACGCCGGACCACGCCTTGCAGCCGGAAAAGCCCGTGCCGCGCAGGGTGGAATCGATCCTCATCCACATCTCGACAGGCGGGTTCTTGCCGTTGATGTCCTTGAGCACGAAATTGAAATTATGCGGGAAGGGCTTGTAGGTCGGGATCGGCTGCTGCTGCTCCTGCCCCTCCTTTTGCTCCTTGTCGTGCGCGGGCTTGCTCTTCGCCTGCGCGGCGGCCGCGAAACAGCAGACCGACAAGCCGACGAGCAGCGCGATCAGGGATCGTCTCATTCTAAGTCCTTCTCGAATTCGCCTGGTGGGACCCGAGACGCGCGCGCACATCACAACATGCTGGGCAGGACGCGGTCGGGCGGACGATGTCCGTCCATGAACGTCTTGATATTGATGATGACCTTCTCGCCCATGTCGACGCGGCCCTCATTGGTCGCCGAGCCCATGTGAGGCAGCAGCGTGACCTTGCCGGCCTTGGCCAGCTTGAGAAGCTTCGGCGACACGGCCGGCTCGTGCTCGAAGACGTCGAGCCCGGCGCCGGAAATCTCGTCCGCCTCCAGCATCCGCGTCAGCGCGTTCTCGTCGACGATCTCGCCGCGCGCCGTGTTCACCAGAATGACGTGCGGGCGCAATTGCTTCAGTCTTCGAGCCGAAAGCAGGTGATAGGTCGCCGGCGTATGCGGGCAATGGATCGACAGAATGTCGATGCGCGCCAGCATCTGGTCGAGCGATTCCCAGTAAGTCGCCTCGAGCTGGTCCTCGATCTCGGCCGGCAGCCGGCGGCGATTGTGATAATGGATCGACAGGCCGAAGGCGTTGGCGCGCCGCGCCAGCGCTTGGCCGATGCGGCCCATGCCGACGATGCCGAGCCGCTTGCCGGTGATGCGATGGCCGAGCATCCAGGTCGGCGACCAGCCGGCCCAGGTCCCGTCCGGAATGGTGCGGGCGCCCTCCACCAGACGGCGCGCCACGGCCAGAATGAGCGCCATGGTCAAATCCGCGGTGTCCTCCGTGAGGACGCCCGGCGTATTGGTGACGGTGATGGAGCGGCGCAAGGCCGAGGCCACGTCGATATGATCGACGCCGTTGCCGAAGTTGGCGATGAGCTTCAATTGCTCGCCGGCCTGGCCGATCAGCCCGGCGTCGATGCGGTCGGTGATCGTCGGCACGAGCACGTCGGCCGTCCTCACGGCCTCCACCAGTTCCTCGTGCGTCGCCGGCCTGTCGCTCACATTGAGGCGCGTATCGAACAGCTCGCACATGCGGGTCTCGATCACCTCGGGGAGCCGACGTGTCACCACGACGAGCGGCTTCTTTTTCGCCATCTTCCCCTTCGTCCTCCCGCCTCGCTCGAATACATTCTATTCAAAGGCGCAACGAGACGCCGAATCGCGCATTCGGGCCTCTCGGACGAAAATCGACGTCCCTTCAACCAGGCCTTAACGACGATGGATGAAAAGACCTGACTGCCGCCCGCGCCGTCTTCCCTTCGAACTTCCTATCAGATGGCGGGCCAAAGACAAGACGAGCCGTCGTCCCTCCGCCCGCAAGCCTCCTCGAGGAATAACGCAAGAAATGCTCGAATCGCCGACTCCGAGGCCGAGAAACTCGACACATGAATGGGGCCGCGCCATGTCCATGGGCGCGACGCTCCTCGGGCTGCTTCTCGCCGCCGTCCCGATCGCGGCGCCGACGCGTTCGCTTGCGCAGCAACAGCAGTCGGGGCCCGTCTCCGGTCTGCCGATTCCGCGTTTCGTCAGCCTCAAATCCGATCGCGTCAATCTGCATGAGGGGCCGAGCAAGGAGCATCGCACCCTCTGGGTGTTCGAACGGGCCGGGCTGCCGGTGGAAATCACCGCCGAATTCGAGACTTGGCGCAAAATCCGCGATTCGGAGGGAACGGAAGGCTGGGTGCTGCATTCGCTGCTGTCCGGCCGGCGCACGGCGCTCGTCGCGCCCTGGAAAAAGGAGCCGACGCTCGCTTTCGCCAGCGACCGGGAGACCCCGGTCGCCCGCCTGGCGCCCGGCGTCGTCGCCAATTTGCGCCGCTGCGACGGCTCGTGGTGCCGCGTCGCGGGCGAAGGCTTCGACGGTTTCGTGAAGCAGGAGAATCTCTGGGGCGTCTATCCCGGCGAGAAGATCGAGTGAGAGATTCGATCGGCCCCGGCCGTCATTGCGAGGCGCGAAGCGACCCAGGGGCCGCGCGACGGTCGCTAGATTGCTTCGCTTCGCTCGCAATGGCGGCGAAGACGAGAGGAGTTCAGAAGCGTCAGCCCTCGTCCTTGCACAATCTGACGACGACGTCGACGCGGGCGATCTTCATGCCGCTCGGCGGCGCGGGAAGGTTCGACACATCGACATACGATCCTGGAATGTCGAACAGGCCGTCGCCGTCCTCGATCAGGAAGTGATGATGCTCGGAAATATTCGTGTCGAAATAGACGCGCGCGCCGTCGACCGCGATCTCGCGCAGCAAGCCGACCGCCGTGAACTGATGGAGCGTGTTGTAGACGGTCGCGAGCGACACCGGCATATCGGCCGCGACGGCCTCCTCGAACAATTTCTCGGCCGTCACGTGACGGTCGCCTTTTCCGAACAGCAGGCAACCGAGCGCCACGCGCTGCCGCGTGGGCCGCAATCCGGCGCTCTGCAGCCGGCCGCGCAACCGCCGGGCGGCGGCGGCCGCGTCGTTCGCTCCTCGGTCCGTGGGCTGCATCGTCGAGAGTCCCGTTGTCATCGGCGCGTCGTCTCGCCCGTTTCGTGTCGAGTCCATAGTTTATGACAATATGTAAGCGCGTGCGAATAGACAACTTTTTCCTGCATGAACCGCGCCACCGCGTCGTTCCCGCGACCAGCCAGGACAGAACTGATTCTACGGCGTCTTTTCGTCACGCCCGAAGCCGAGGAGCGGCGCGGCCGGCGCCGGCGCGTCGATTTTGGAATTTTTGTAGGACGGCGAAGGCCGCCTCATGACGCGCGAAGCCGCGGCGGGCGCCCGCCGGACAGCCGCCTCGCTTGCTGCGGCGCAGCAGAAAAGACTCGGGCTCGCCACTTTGAGCGGGCGGACGCCTATGTTACGGAGTGCGACTTCCGGCCGAGCGGCGCGACCGGTCCACCATGCTCGTCAAGGCAGAGGAAGCATTACACATGAGCGATCGGCGCTCGTCTTTCGAATATGAGGATCTGTTGGCCTGCGGCCGAGAGGAGCTGTTCGGTCCCGGGAATGCGCAACTGCCGCTGCCGCCGATGCTGATGTTCGATCGAATCACGGAAATTTTCGAAGAGGGCGGAGCGCATGGCAAAGGCTATGTTCGCGCCGAACTCGACATCGAGCCGAGCCTGTGGTTCTTCGACTGCCACTTCAAGGGCAATCCGGTGATGCCCGGCTGTCTCGGGCTCGATGCGCTGTGGCAGTTGTGCGGTTTCTTCCTCGGCTGGCTGGACCTGCCCGGACGCGGAATGGCGCTCGGCGTCGGCGAGGTCAAATTCACCGGTCAGGTTCGGCCGACGAACCACAAGGTGGTCTACGGCCTCGATTTCAAACGGGTCTTCAAATCCAAGCTGGTGCTCGGCATCGCCGACGGCTGGCTGGAGGTGGACGGGACCCGTATCTATGAGGCGAAAGACCTGAGGGTCGGTTTGGCCAAGCCGGAGACGGCGTCCGCGGCCTGAGCCGGCCGAATGAGGCGCGGGATCGCGAAAGGCGCCCGGCGACGCGAGGATCGAAGTCGTCCCAAAGAGCGGTCGCGCGTCGTGATCGGGCCAAAAGCCGACACAGGGGAGGAAGATATGAGACGAGTGGTCGTTACCGGCATGGGGATCGTGTCGTCGATCGGCAACAACACCCAGGAAGTCGTCGCTTCGTTGCGCGAGGCGAAATCCGGCATCGTCAAGGCCGACAAATACGCCGAGCTCGGCTTCCGCTCGCAGGTCCATGGCGCGCCGACGCTCGACCCTTCGCAAATCGTCGACCGCCGCGCCATGCGCTTCCATGCCGCCGGCACCGCCTGGAATCATGTGGCGATGGATCAGGCGATCCGCGACGCCGGCCTGACGGAGACGGACGTCTCCAACGAGCGCACCGGCATCATCATGGGCTCGGGCGGCCCGTCGACGAAAGTCGTCGTCGAATCGGCCGACATCGCCCGCACCAAGGGGCCAAAGCGGGTCGGGCCTTTCGCCGTGCCGAAGGCCATGTCGTCGACCGCCTCGGCGACGCTCGCCACCTGGTTCAAGATCAAGGGCGTCAATTATTCGATCTCCTCGGCCTGCGCGACCTCCAATCACTGCATCGGCAACGCCTTCGAGCAGATCCAATGGAACAAGCAGGACATCGTGTTCGCCGGCGGCTGCGAGGAGCTGGAATGGGAAATGTCCGTCCTGTTCGACGCCATGGGCGCCATGTCGTCGTCMTTCAACGATCGCCCGGCGACCGCCTCGCGCGCCTATGACAAGAACCGCGACGGCTTCGTCATCGCCGGCGGGGCCGGCGTCGTCGTGCTCGAGGATTATGAGCGCGCCAAGGCGCGCGGCGCGAAAATCTACGCCGAGATCGCCGGCTATGGCGCGACGTCGGACGGCTACGACATGGTCGCGCCTTCGGGCGAAGGGGCCGTCCGCTGCATGCGTCAGGCGCTCGCCACGGTGAAGGCGCCGATCGACTATATCAATCCGCACGCGACCTCGACGCCGGTCGGCGACCTGAAGGAAATCGAGGCGATTCGCGAAGTGTTCGGCCGCGGCGACAAATGCCCGCCGATTTCCGCCACTAAATCGCTCACCGGCCATTCGCTCGGCGCGACCGGCGTGCAGGAGGCGATCTATTCGCTGCTGATGATGCAGAACGGCTTCATCTGCGAGAGCGCCAATATCGAGGAGCTCGATCCGGAATTTTCGGACATGCCGATCCTGCGGGAGCGGCGCGACAATGTGACGCTCGGCGCCGTCGTCTCCAACTCTTTCGGCTTCGGCGGCACCAACGCCACGCTCGTTTTCAAACATCCGGACGCGTGACGGCCATAGAAATAGAATAGGATATCGGCATTATGACGGTTTCAACGGGCCTCATGCAGGGC
The DNA here is from genome assembly GCA_003105285.1 of Methylocystaceae bacterium. GTDB lineage: Bacteria > Pseudomonadota > Alphaproteobacteria > Rhizobiales > Beijerinckiaceae > Methylosinus. Next base: position 15,540 of record PQAN01000394.1, on the reverse strand, counting down.
AAACGCGGCCTTGTCATGGGAGTCGCGAATGATCATTCGATCGCTTACGGCGTCGCGAGGGGATTGGCGAAGCACGGGGCCTCGCTGGCCTTCACCTATCAAGGCGAGGCGCTCGGCAAGCGCGTGACGCCGATCGCCCGCGAGCTCGGCTCCGATCTGGTGCTGCCCTGCGACGTGGAGGATATCGAATCCGTCGACGCCGTATTCGCGCGGCTGGAAAAGGAGTGGGGCGAGCTCGACTTCCTCGTCCACTCCATCGCCTATTCCGACAAGAACGAGCTGAAAGGCCTCTACGCCGACACGACGCGCGAGAACTTCGTCCGCACGCTGGTCATTTCCTGCTTCTCCTTCACCGAGGCCGCGAAACGGGCGGCGGCGCTGATGAAGAACGGCGGCTCGATGCTGACCGTGAGCTTCGGCGGCGGCACGCATGTCATGCCCAATTATAATGTGATGGGCGTCGCCAAAGCCGCGCTCGACTCGTCGGTTCGTTATCTCGCGGCGGATTTCGGGGCGCGCGGCATCCGCGTCAACGCTCTGTCGCCCGGCCCCGTGCGAACCATGGCGGGCGCCGGCATCACCGGCGCGCGCGCCATGGGCGCGTTCCAGAAAACCCATGCGCCGCTGAGGCGCATGATCACGCTCGACGAAATCGGCGGCTCGGCGGTCTATCTCCTGTCGGAGCTGTCCGGCGGCGTGACCGGCGAAATCCATCTTCTCGACGCCGGCTACAACATCATGCTGCAGCCGCGCCCGGAGGATTTGAACGGCGGCGGGACGGAGTAGCGGCTTCGACGCGCCATTCGAACGGCTCGCCTCGCCGGGGTGAGCCGTCGCTACCGCTTCGCGACCGACAGAGCGACCAGGGACATCCGTACGAGCTCGGCGAGACTGTTGGTCTTCATCTTGGCCATGACATTGGCGCGATGGAGTTCGACCGTTCGGACGGCGATGCCCAGTTCATGGGCGATGACCTTGTTCGGCTTTCCTCTCAATACGCCGGCGAGCACGTCTTTCTCCCGCGAGGTGAGCGTGGCGAAACGCGCCAATATGCTGCGCGTCTCGGCGTCGGGCGCGAGGCTGCCGCCCTCCATCGACAGCGCCCTCCACACCGAGGCGAGCAGAGCTTCTTCTTCGAAAGGCTTCTCGAGAAGGTCGGTCGCGCCGGCCTTCATCGCCCGAATGGCGAGCGGCACATCGGCATAAGCGGTGATGATGACGACCGGCAGCGCGATGTTCAACACCCGCATCTTCGCCATCAGCTCCATGCCGTCCATCATCGGCATGCGCATGTCGGCCACGACGCAACCCGACTGCGTCGGCCTTATCCGCTCCAGGAAATCGATAGCGGATTCATAGGCGCGAACTTGAAAGCCTCTTGTCCCCAGCATCAGCGTCAAAGAGTCGCGAATGGCCGCATCGTCGTCGACGAGATGAACAAAATTGCCGAGAGTCATCTATCGGAACCCAATTCCACCAATGGCAGCGTAATGCGGAAAATCGCTCCTCCGTCCGGATTCGGCTCCGCCCAGATTCGGCCGTCATGCGCCTCGACGATCGAGCGCGAGATCGACAGGCCGACGCCCATGCCGTTCGCTTTTCCCGACTTGAACGGCTCGAACAATGTCGCGCGCGCCTCCTCGGAAAAGCCGTGACCCGTATCGATCACGTCGAGCCGGACAAGGTTAGCGGCGACGAGGGACGTCGACAAGACAAGCTCGCGCTTCGCGCAAATCTTCATCGCCTCGACGGCGTTGCGCATCAGATTGACGACGACCTGTTGAATCTGGATTCGATCCGCCAGCACATAATCATTCGCAGCCTCCGCGCGGATCGTCACCCTGACGCCGGCCTGCCGCGCGCCGACGAACGCGAGCCCATGCGCCTCTTCGACGAGCGCGGACAGGCGCTCCACCGTCTTCACCGACTCGCCGCGCGTCACGAATTCCCGCAAATGACGGATGATCTCCCCCGCCCGCATCACCTGTGCGGACGCGCGGTCCAAAATATCCTCGACGTCGGACGCCTTCGGCTCGGGCTTTCGCTGCAGCAGCCAGCGCGCGGTCCTGACGTAGGTCGCGACCGCGGCGAAGGGCTGGTTGATTTCATGGGCGAGCGCCGAGGCGAGTTCGCCCATCGTCGTCAACCGGCGCGCGTAAATGAGCTCGTTCTGCAATTCCTGCAGCAGAGCCTCGGCCTTGCGACGTTCGGAGACGTCGCGGATGACCGCGACGAGGGGCCCGCCGCCGGCGGCATGCAGCGCATCGACCGTCACTTCGGCCGGGAAAGACGAACCGTCCTTGCGGCGCGCTTCGACGTCCAGCGCGGCGCCGGCTCCTCGAAACTCTGGCAGGAGAAGAGAGAGGTCCATGCCCGCCAATTCGGCCCGCTCGTAACCGAACAGCCGCGCCGCCGCCGAATTGGCGCTCGCGATCGCTCCGCCCTCGTCGAGCAGCACGACGCCATCCGCCGCTGTCTCCATGACGGCTTCGAGCCGCGCCTCGTGATCGGGAGCGGTCTCGTCGGACGCGCGCGGCGGGGAGGAGCGCGACCGTGACGCAGGCGCTCTGCGCCGTCGTGCGCGCGAGCCTCGCGGGGGCAATTTCATCGACGGGCCTCCCTTCGAAACCAATGCGCGCGAATCGAAACGGGCCAAACGCGCAGGGATCGCCTCCGTCGCGCTCGTCTTCTTGTTTTCGGCCGCGGCTCTATGCGACGGTCGTCGCCGCGCTCGTCACGGCGGCCGTAGCTATTCAATAGGGAACAACGAATATGGAATAGTATACGGGACCGGTCGAAATGAGCGCTTCGTCCGAATCGATTCGCCCCAATTCTGAGGAAAAAGGATGGCGCCGCGCAACGTCTTTTCCATTCCTCCGGGCGTTCCATTTCTCGCGGCTTTCACGAGGGCTCTGCTCGACGGCGAAATCGTCGCCGGCCTCACGCGCGAAAGCGGGCCGCTGGCGCTCGCCGAAACGACGATCTATGTGCCGACCCAGCGCGCCGGCCGGGCGTTGGCCGCGCAATTTGCCGCAGCTATCGACGCGCCGGCGGCGCTGCTGCCGCGCATCCTGCCGCTCGGCGGCCTCGACGAGCAGGAGACGTCCGCGCTTTTTCACGGCGACCTCGACGATGGGGGCCTCGACGACGCGCTCGCGCCCGCGATCGAAGAGATCGACCGCCGTCTCGTCCTGGCGGAGCTCGTCCTGCAATGGGCGCGCGCGCTGCGCCACGCCATCGTCTCGATCGATCCGACGGGACGCGTCGAACATGACGCGCGCGAAGCGCTGCTCGTCGCGATCTCTCCGGCCAGCGCCTATGCGCTGGCCGGCGATCTGTGCGGCCTCATCGACGAATTCGTCATCGAGGGAGTCGATGCGCGCGCGCTGAATGGATTGAGCGACGAGTCCTACGACCGGTTCTGGGCGATCACGACGAATTTTCTGCAGATCGCCCTGCAGGACTGGCCGAACATCCTCGCCGAACGCGGCCGGATCGACCGCGCGGCGAGACAGGCCGCGCTGATCGGCGCGCAAATCTCACATCTCCAGGGCGGCGGCGCGCGCGGACCGGTCGTCGCGCTCGGCTCGACGGGCGCCAATCCGGCGACGGCGCGGCTGCTGGCGACGATCGCGCGGCTCGCGCGCGGCGCCGTGGTTCTGCCCGGTCTCGACTTCGGCATGGCCGAAGACGCATGGCGACGCATCGGTCACGCCGGCGGCGACAAGGAGGAGCCCGCCTTCACGCATCCGCAGACGATGCTCAAGCGTCTCCTCTCGATCATCGGCGTCGCGCGCGAGGAGGCGCGGCGCATCGGCGCTCCCGCCCCCGAGCTGCGCGCGAGAACGGAGCTACTCGCCGAGGCGTTGCGCCCGGCCGACACGACCGACGCCTGGCGAGACTATCGCGCCGCGCGCGGCGCCGTTCTCGGGGACGCGCTGCAAGGCGTCGCCTTCGTCGAGGCGGCCGACGAGCGCGAGGAGGCGCTGGCGCTGGCGCTGTTCATGCGCGAGGCTCTGGAGACGCCCGGGCGCACGGCGGCGCTGATCACGCCCGATCGCGACATTGCGCGGCGCGTCTCGGCCGAACTCGCGCGCTGGGGAATCGAGATCGACGATTCGGGCGGGCGTCCGCTCGCCATGACGCCGATCGGCGCGCTCGCCCGTCTCGTCGCGGCGATCGCCGAAGACGGAGCGTCGGCCGTCGACGTCGCGGCGCTGCTCGCGCATCCGCAGGCGCGTTTCGGCCTCGAGCGCGAACAGGTCGAAAGACTTGCGCCGCTCGTCGAAATCGCCGTGCTGCGCGGTGTCGAACGCGGCGCCGGCGGCTGGTCCGCGAGCGCGGCGGCGGCGCGAGACATAGCGGCGCGGCCCCACGCCTATCCGGCGTTGCAGCGCCTCGCCGACACCGACTGGGAGGCGATCGACGATCTGCTCGCACGCATGGACGCCGCGACGGCTCCGCTCGCGACCTTGTCTCCCGCCGCGAGTCTCGCCACGCGCACGCGCGCCCATGCGGCGGCGATCGAGGCGATCGTCGGCGCGACGCCGGGCGGCGAGGGCGCGCCGGAGCTGCTGTCGCTGTTCGACGCGCTCGCGGGCGCGAACAGCGCGCTCGTCTTCGACGCCGGCGCCTATGCGTCCCTGTTCGACCGCTTGTCCTTCGAGACGATCGTGAGAGGCCCACGACGCGCGCATCCGCGTCTCAAAATTCTGGGTCTGCTCGAAGCGCGCCTGCTCGACGCCGATCTCGCGCTGCTCGCCGGTCTCGACGAAACGATCTGGCCGCCGCAGGCCGACAGCGGCGCCTTTCTCAACCGCTCGATGCGCCGCCAACTGGGCCTTTCGCCGCCCGAACGCCGCATCGGCCAGACGGCGCATGATTTCACCATGGCGTTCGGCGCGCGCGAGGTCGTGGTGAGCCGCGCGCGAAAACGGGCCGGCGCGCCGACCGTGGCGTCGCGTTTCGTCACGCGCCTCGCGGCGCTCGCGGGCGACGCCTTTCTTCGCTGCAAACAGCGCGGCGACGAGAAACTGACGCTCGCCATAGCCCTGGATCGCCCCGTGAAGCGGCAGACGATCGGAAGGCCGCTGCCGCGCCCGCCCGTCGAGCTGCGTCCCGCCACGCTGAGCGTCACGCGCATCGAGACTTTGCGGCGCGACCCTTATGCGATCTTCGCGGAGCAAATTCTGCGCCTCGTCGCGCTGCCGCCGCTCGGCGCGGAAAAAGGCGCGCGCGAGATCGGCGTCGCCATTCACGCCGCGCTGGCCGCGTTCCAGCGAGCGCATCCGCTCGGGCCCTTGCCGGAGGACGCGCGCGAACGCCTGATCTCTTACGCGCGCGAGGCGCTCGACGGCTTTCTCGCCGATCCCGGTTTTCTCGCCTTCGACTGGCCGCGCATCGAGGCGGGCCTCGATCATGCGCTGGCTTTCGAGCGCGAGAGGCGCGAGACGGCGAGCGGCATATTCGTCGAAATTTTCGGAGCCTGGAATTTCCCGCTCGGCGATGGAAGCGCATTCACGCTGAAAGGCGTCGCCGACCGCATCGAGATCGGCGAGAACGGCGCAGTCGCCGTCTTCGATTACAAGACCGGAACGCCGCCGACGGCGGCGCAGGTCGGCGCCGGTTTCTCGCCGCAACTGACGCTCGAGGCGGCGATGCTGGAGGCCGGCGCTTTCCAGGCCGTCGGCAAGAAGCCGGTCGAGGCCGCCGCCTATGTGCGCCTCAGCGGCAAGAACGGCGGGCAGACGCAATGGCTCGCCTGGAAGGACAAGAGCTTCGCCGACGTCGTCGCCGACCATCGCGCGCAGCTCCTCGTTCTGCTCGATCAGTTTCGCGATGCGAACACGCCCTATCCCTCTCGCCCCTTCGTCGCATTCGCCTCGCGCTATGGGGATTACGATCATCTGGCGCGCGTGAAGGAATGGTCGCGCGACGGCGGAGGAGACGGCGAATGAGCGTCAGGCGGCCGATTCCACAGGACACGCGCGACAAGCAGAGGACCGCCTCCGACCCTCGCCTCTCGGCCTGGGTCTCGGCCCATGCGGGCTCGGGCAAGACGCATGTGCTGTCGCAGCGCGTGGTGCGCCTGCTGCTCGACGGCGCGCCGCCGTCGCAGATTCTGTGCCTCACCTACACCAAGGCGGCGGCCGCCAATATGGCGGCGCGCATCTTCGATATTCTCGCGGGCTGGGCCCTGCTCGACGACGACGCGCTGGCGGCGGCGATCGTCGCGACGGGCGCGCCCGCGCCGTCGCGCGCCGATCTCGCCTTTGCGCGGCGCCTGTTCGCGCGCACGGTCGAGACGCCCGGCGGATTGAAGATTCAGACGATCCACGCATTTTGCGAACGGCTGCTGCATCTCTTCCCCTTCGAGGCGAATGTCGCCGCCGGATTTCGCGTGCTCGACGACCTGCAGCGCGCGGAGCTGCTGGAGCGGGCGCGCCGTCAGACGCTGGCGCGCGCCATCGCCGACAAGGGCGAGCTGCGCGCCGCGCTCGAACAGGTGTCGCGGCTGACGTCCGGCGGCGGCTTCGACGAATTGATCCGCGAACTGCTCGGCCATCGCGACATCCATCGCAATCTGGCGCTCAGGAGCGACTATGCCGCGGCGCTACGCCGGCAATTGGAGCTTTCGGAAGAGGAAACGCTGCAGAGCGTCGAATTGGAGATGATCGAGGGCGGCATTCATCATCGGGACTGGCCGGCGCTCGCGCAGGCGCTGCGCCAGGGCGGAGCGAATGACGGCAAGCTCGCCGAGCAACTGACGCTCGCAACGAGCCTCGCCGGCGCCCTTTCCGAAAATCCGACCGAGGACGCGCGCGGCGCCTGTGCGGAGAGCTATCTTTCCGTCTTCTTCACCGATGCGGGAAAGCCGCGCGGCGGGGGCGAGCGCAAGATCATTTCCGCCGGGCTGCAGAAGAAGGAGCCCGCGCTGCTCGCGCGTCTCGAGACGGAACGAGACCGCCTCGCCGCGCTCGTCGACAAGCGCAAGGCGGCGTCGACATGCGAGCGGTCACTGGCGCTCGCCAGTCTGGGCGATGCGATTCTGTCGACCTATGAGCATATGAAGAGCAATCGCGGGCTGTTCGATTTCGACGATCTGATCGAACGCACGCGCACATTGTTGCGGCGCTCCGATCCCTCCTGGGTGCTCTATAAGCTCGATCAGCAGATCGACCATATTCTGGTCGACGAGGCGCAGGATACGAGCGCCGCGCAATGGGACATATTGGCCGCACTCGCCGACGAATTCTGCGCCGGCGAAGGCGCGGGCCGGCGCAAGCGGACCTTCTTCGCCGTCGGCGACGAGAAGCAGTCGATCTTCTCCTTTCAAGGCGCGGCGCCAGAAAAATTCGACGCGATGCGCCGCGATTTCGATCGCCGCTTCCGCGACGCGCGGAAAGGTTTCGAAGCCGTGCGGCTGACGCGCTCGTTCAGGTCCGCGCCCGAAGTGTTGAATGCGGTCGATACGGTCTTCGCGACAGACGACAATCGCCGCGGCCTCCATGCCGACCCGCGCGAGCCCGCGCCTCTGCACGAAGCATGGAAAGCCGACGTTCCCGGCCTCGTCGAAATATGGGAGCCCGAACAGCCGCGCGGCGTGGAGACGCCCACCGACTGGCGGCTGCCGCTCGACTATGTCGACGACGCCAGCCCCGCCGCGCGTCTCGCCGCGAAAATCGCCCGCAAGACGAAAATGCTGCTCGCGCCCGAGAATGGCGAATGCGTCGAGGACAACGGCGAAAGGCGGGCGATCGAGCCCGGCGACGTCATGATCCTCGTCAGAAAGCGCGACGCCTTTTTCGAGGCGGTCATTCGCGCGCTGAAAGCGGAAGGAATTGCGGTCGCCGGCGCCGACCGGCTGGACCTCGCCGGCCATATCGCCGTGATGGACCTCGTCGCGCTCGGCCGCGCCGCTCTGCTTCGCGAGGACGATCTGACGCTCGCCGTGCTGCTGAAATCGCCGCTCGTCGGCCTCGACGACGACGATCTCATCGCGCTCGCCCCGGCGCGCGACGGCTCGCTGTTCGACGCGCTGGCCGGTTCGCAAAAGCCGGAGCATAGGGAGGCCGCGGCGCGGATCGAGCGCTGGTCGCGCGACGCCAGGGCGCTCGCGCCGTTCGATTTCTACAGTTTCATCCTCGGCGCCGGCGGCGGACGCGAAAGGCTCGTCGCGAGGCTGGGTCTCGAGGCCAATGACGCGATCGACGAGTTCCTGCGGCTCGCCTCGGCCTATGAGCGCGAGCAGGCGCCGATGCTCGCGGGCTTCTTGGCGAGCGTCGAAAATCTCGACGTCTCGGTCAAGCGCGACATGGAGGCGGCGGGCGACGCCGTGCGCGTGATGACGGCGCACGCCGCGAAGGGATTGGAGGCGAAGATCGTCTTCCTGCCCGATACGTGCGGCGCTCCGTCGGGCCGGCACGACCCCAAGATATTCGCGCTCGGCGAGACCGACGAGGCGGCGCTCGCCTGGTCGATGAACATGGGGGCCGATCCGCCGGCGATCCTGCGGGCGCGGGAGAGGCTGCGCGAGGCGGCGCGCGACGAGCACCGGCGCCTGCTCTATGTGGCGCTGACGCGCGCCGAGGAACGGCTCTATGTCGCCGGATTTCACGGCGCCGCCGGCCGCGCGGCCGGTTGCTGGCACGATGCGATCCGCAATGCGCTCGAGCCGTCCTGCGCTCATCTTCCGGACCCGCTCGACGAGACTAGGCGAATTCTTCGCCGCGGCGTCGGCGTGAGCGCGAACGGGGCCGCGCCGGCCACTCCGCATCGAGCGATCTCGCCGACGGACATTCCCCGATATGCGCGGACGCCCACGCTTCGAGAGACGGCGCCCGCGCCGCCGCTGCGCCCGTCCACGGCGCTCGCCGGAGCCGATCTCTTCGCGCAACAGGACGATGCGGCGTCGCCGACGCGCCGCGACAGCGAACGACTGCTCGTCGGGCGGCTCACTCACGCTCTGCTGCAACGCCTGCCGGACACGGCGCCGGAGCGCCGCGCCGAGGCGGCCCGGCGTTTTCTCGCGTTGCGCGGCAGGACGTTGGACGAGGATCGGCGCGCGCGTCTCGCGACGGCCGCGCTCGACGTCATCGCGGATGCGTCGCTCGCGCCGCTGTTCGGGTCGCGCTCGGCGCCGGAGGTGGAGATCGTCGCGCGCCTGCGGAGCGAGCGCGGCGAGATCGCCGTCAGCGGCCGCATCGATCGGCTCGCGGAAACGGAAGACGAAGTGATCGTCGCCGATTTCAAGACCGGAACGCCGCGCCATCCTCCGACGGCGGCGCAACTGCGCCAGCTCGCGCTCTATCGCGCCGCCGTGGCGCAGCTCTATCCCGGCAAGACCGTCCGCTGCGTTCTCGTCTGGACGCAGACGGCGACCGTCGTGCAAGCCGAAGCGGCGCAACTCGACGCGGTCTTGCGGGAGATACTCGAAAGCGCGCCGGCCTGAAGCCGACCGCGCATTCGGCTCGGCCGACCAGACGATCCGCTACGTGATTTCCCGGATTTGTCTTCGAACCGTCGATTCCCGAAGATGCGCCTCGCAATGCAAAAAAACGCGGTTCGCGCGAGCGGCGGCGCTATATCGCGTCTGCAACGCCTCGCGGTCGGGAGGACAACCGATGGCAAATCTCAACTTCGACGATATGAGAGAGCTCGGCAAGCAACAGTTCGATATCGTGAGCTCGGCGACGAATTCGACGGCGAAGGGGCTGCGGGCGATCGCGGCCGAAGCGACCGATTATTCGAGACAATCCTTCGACAATAGCCGCGCCTTCTTCGAAAAGCTGCTGCGCGTCCAGAAGCTCGACGACATCATCCAACTGCAGTCCGAATTCGCCAGGACGACCTATGGCGATTTCATCGCGCGCGCGTCTAAGGTCGGCGAGCTCTGCTCCAATCTGGCGAGGGAAGCCTTCGTCACGGCGCAGAACGCGAGCGAGGCGGCGGCCAAATCCGCGTCCGAGACGACCGACAAGGCGCTGTCCGAGGTCCAGCATCAAAGCGAGCAGTTCGTCTCCAGAACCGAGAGCGCCGCAAAGCAGCAGCGCTGACGGCTTCGGCTCAGCGCGGCGGCTTGCGTTTGCGCTTTCTCACGACGCGTGCGGGCCTGGCGCGCTCGCGTTTCACGATTCGCTCGCGCAGCGCGATACGATCCACGATGTCGACGTCGCGCGGCGCGGCGAAGCTGATCGCCCCGCGCCGCTCCAGCGAGGACAGCGACCGGCTGACCGTCTCGGGCGAAAGGGCGAGGAAATCACCGATGTCGCAACGCGACACCGGCAAGGTCAGCCTGTCGCCGCCGGCGTTTTGCCGTTCCTCGAGCGCGAGCAGAAACGCGCCGACCTTCTCGACCGCATTGACGCGGCCGAGCAGCGATATCTGCGTCTCGAGCCGGGAAATCGTCGCGAAGGCCATGCCGCGAATGGCGCGCGCCGTGGGCGGATCGGCGTCGGCGAGCGCCTCGATCTCGCGGCGCGGATAGCGCAGCACGATCGTCCCGTCGACGAGCGCCTCGATCGTCGTGGCCGTCTCGCCGTTTTCTCCGAAGCCGAAGAAATCGCCGGGGAACAGCAGATCCAGAATGCGCCGGCGGCCATCCGCCTGCAAGGCGCAGCGCCGCGCCGCGCCCGCCGCCACCCGATACAAGTAGCGGGAGCCGCGCTCTCCATCATGGACGATCTCCCCGCGACGGCGCCTGATCGGCGTCGCGAGCGCGTCCATGCCGGCGAATGGATCGTACTTCTCGGCCGGCGGCCGACGCAAAACGGCGTTTTCATTCATCGGCGATCTTTCCGTTCGAAAGAATGTCGTCCCCTACGCGCGCGGGGAGGCGCGGGATGAGAAAAATTCGCGTAACGTCGTTCTCACGAATGTTCTCGGGCTTTTGTCTCGCAATCTATTCATAGGGCGAGCGCGCCGGAGAGGAAGGCGTCCCGCGGCGAGCCCCGAGCGGCGCGGGAGTCCGCTGCGTGTGCCGCGTCTTGCACAGAGCGCGTCTTGCACCCTTGCGCCGGCCCCGGAGTTTTGCCACATAGGGCGCGGGAGGTTGGCGGTGGACGCTCCACTCGCCAACCGGGTCAGGTCCGGAAGGAAGCAGCCCTAACGAGACCGGGCGGGTCTTCGTCCAGCCTCCCACTTTCGCGACCGTTCGGGCGGCAAGATGGACGACGAGCATCCGCGCGACACGCCATCCGTCGCCCGTAACGACAGCCCGCTTCCGGCCGAATCCCGGACGGCGGCGGAGGGGCCGAGCGGCGCCTATCGCGTGCTGGCGCGAAAATACCGGCCGTCCGGCTTTGCGGACCTCATCGGCCAGGAGCCGATGGTGCGCACGCTGCAGAACGCCTTCGACCTCGACCGTATCCATCAGGCCTATCTGCTGACCGGCGTGCGCGGCGTCGGCAAGACGACGACGGCCCGTATCCTCGCTCGCGCCTTCAACTATGAACTGCCGGCGAAAGACGGCCGTCCGGCCGTGGACAAGCCGACGATCCATATGGACGAGCTCGGCGTGCATTGTCAGGCGATCATCGATTCGCGCCATGTCGACGTGCTGGAGATGGACGCCGCCTCGCACACCGGCATCGACGATGTGCGCGAGATCATCGACAACGCCCGCTACCGCCCGGTGATGGCGCGCACCAAGGTCTATATCGTCGACGAAGTGCATATGCTCTCCAAGGCGGCTTTCAACGGCTTGCTGAAGACGCTCGAGGAGCCGCCGGAGCATGTGAAGTTCATCTTCGCCACCACCGAGATCGACAAGGTGCCGGTCACGGTGCGCTCGCGCTGCCAGCGCTTCGACCTGCGCCGCATCGACGCCGGCGCGCTCGCCGAACATTTGCGCAAAATCTGCGGTTTCGAACATGTGAGAATCGAAGACGAAGCCTTGGCGATGATCGCCCGCGCGGCGGAGGGCTCGGCGCGCGACGCCCTGTCTCTGCTCGATCAGGCGATCGCCCATGGGGCGGCGCATGGCGGCGGCGCGATCGCGGCCGAGGATCTGCGCCTCATGCTCGGCGTCGCCGACAAGACGCGCGTCATCGATCTGTTCGAGGCGGCGATGAAGGGCGACATCGCCGCCGCTCTCGCCCTGCTCGAGGACCAGTACAACGGCGGGGCCGATCCGGCGCAGGTGCTGCTGGAGCTCGCCGAATTCACCCATCTCGCCACGCGGCTGAAGCTCGCGCCGGATACTGCGCAATCCTCCGCCCTGACGCAGGAGGAGAGGCGGCGCGGCGCGGCGGCGGCTGAGAAGCTCTCGGTGCCGGCGCTGACGCGCGCCTGGCAGATTCTCATGAAGGGCGTCGACGAATTGCGCGGCTCGCAGCGTCCCTTGGCGAGCGCCGACATGGTGCTCGTGCGCCTCGCCCATGCGGCCGAGCTGCCGTCCCCGGAGGAGGCGTTGCGGCGGCTCGGTTTCGGACAGGACGCGTCCAAGGCCGGCGCCGGACGTCCGCTCCCGGCGCAATCCGGCGCCACCCCGCCGAGCTCCGCCATCTCGCTCGTCCCGGCGCGGACCGTCGGAGCGGCGGGCGGCGGCGCGCGCGCCTCCGCCGCGCCGCGCCAGGATGCTTCGCGCGCCGACCCCGCCCCGGCGCGGATGGAGACGACGATTCCCGACTTCCCCGCGCTCGTCGCGCTCGCCGGCGAAAAGCGGGATGTGCAATTGAAGATCGCCCTCGAGACCGACGTCAGGCTGGTGCGGTTCGAGCAAGGCCGCATCGAATTCGAGCTCGCGCCAGGAGGCTCGCAGCGCCTCGCCCAGACCTTGATGCAGAAATTGCAGGACTGGACCGGCGCGCGCTGGCTCGTCGCCCTGGCGACGAGCGGCGGCGCGCCGACGCTTCGAGAGCAGGCCGCCGCGCGGGAGAGCGAAAAGCGCTCCGGCATAGAGGCCGATCCGCTCGTCGCGGGCATTTTGGCGCGCTTTCCGGGCGCCGAGATCGTCGCGGTGCGCGGTAAGGAGATCGAACCGAGCCCGGCGCCCGGCGCCGAATTGAACTATGACAACGACGAGGAGCCTTACGACGATTGAGGAGAGGCGCTCGCCGCTGCGCCTCATACCCCCTCGGCCCTCACTCGCTCCGCAGCGGGGACAGTCGTTCGCGCCGATAGACAGGAGAAAACACGATGCTCGACTTCATGGGATTGATGAAGCAGGCGCAAGCCATGCAGGCCAAAATGGGCGAGGTTCAGGCCGAACTCGATCAGACGCTGGTCGAGGGGGAGGCCGGCGGCGGACTCGTCAAGGTGACGCTCACCGCCAAGGGCGCGCTGCAGCATGTGAAGATCGATCCGAGCCTGCTGAAGCCGGACGAAAGCGACATCGTCGAGGACCTGATCGTCACCGCCCATGCGCAGGCTCGCGTCAAGGCCGAGGAGGCCGTGACCGAGAAGATGAAGGCCGTCACCGGCGGACTGCAGTTGCCGCCCGGACTGAAACTGCCGTTTTGATCGGACGGGCGGTCCAAGAGGCAGTCGCCAGTGGACGAGCCGACTGCCGACCGCCCCCATCGCCTGACGCACCGAGGGAACCTGAAACGACAATGGCCGAACGCATCGCCGGCCCGGAAATCGAACGTCTCGTCCAATTATTGGCCCGCCTGCCCGGACTCGGGCCGCGCTCGGCGCGGCGCGCCGTGCTGCATCTCATGCGCAAGCGAGAGGAGCTGCTCGGACCGCTCGGCGAGGCGATGCGCGTCGCGCATGAGCGCATTCTCACCTGCTCTGTCTGCGGCAATATCGACACCAGCGACCCCTGCACGATCTGCAACGACCCGCGACGCGACCAGGGGATTCTCGTCGTCGTCGAAACCGTGGCCGATCTCTGGGCGCTGGAGCGCGCCGGCCTGCTCGCCGCGCGCTATCATGTGCTCGGCGGCGTGCTCTCGCCGCTCGACGGCGTCGGCCCGAGCGAGCTCAACATCGCGAGCCTCGTCGAACGCATTCATGAGGGCCGGATTCGCGAGGCGATCATCGCCGTCAACGCCACCGTCGACGGGCAGACGACGGCGCATTACCTCGCCGACCTGCTGGCGCCGCTCGGCGTGAAGACGACCCGGCTCGCGCATGGCGTGCCGGTCGGCGGCGAGCTCGACTATCTCGACGAGGGCACGCTCGCCGCCGCGCTGGAGCGGCGGACTGTGTTCTGATGCGGCGCGGACGAAATGCGAGCCCGAAGGCTCGCCTCTTCGGCCTATTTCGATTTCTCGGCGATGATCTTGTCGAGATCGGCCTCGCCGATCTCGCCGCCGTATTTGTCGCCATTGATGAAGAAGGTCGGCGTGGAGTTGACGCCGAACTTTTCCGCCGCGCGGTCGCGGATCTTGTTCACATTCTCGTAGAGCTGCTGATCCTTCAGCGTGGCCTGGAAAGCCTCCTGCCCGAGCCCGGTCTGCTTGAGCACATTGGCCAGGCCGTCGAGCGGCTTGTCGACGAAGGCCCAATTCTTCTGCTGCGCGAACAGCAGGTCGACGACCGCGTCGCGCTTGTCGCCCGAATTGCGCGCCAGCATGAACGCCGCCGTCGCCAGCGGGTCGAGCGGGAATTCGCGCAGGACGAATTTCACCTTGCCGGTCTCGATATATTTCTTCTTCAAGGCCGGATAGACGTCGCGATGGAAGGCCGCGCAATGGCTGCAGGTCATCGAGGCGTATTCGATAATGGTGACCGGGGCGTCGGCCTTGCCCTCGACGACATCCGGCAGAGCATTGGGCGCGAGGAGTTCGTCGATCGCGACCTTGCCGCTCGAAGCCTTCTCGGCGAAAGCCGGCGCCACGACGCCGAGGAAAATGGCAGCGCCGCCGGCGACAGCCGCGCGACGGGAAACGAGAAATTCGAAGGCTGACATGGCCGCTCCGTGAATCGCGAACGGCGCGACCATAGAGCATTTTACGTTTTTGGGAAATCGACCCGCATCGAGAGGGACGCGCCAAGTCGGAGGTCTAGCAATTTGATTTGCAAGGCGATCGGGCGAATGTTTCCTCATCCTGAGGAGCCCGCGAAGCGCGCGTCTCGAAAGACGAGGAAACCTTCATACCGGGAATCCGAAACTCGCCCTCGTGCTTCGAGACGGCCCCTTCGGAGCCTCCTCGGCATGAGGGCGGGTACTGTGGTCTTTCGACCTTTTCTTAGGGATCGCCGCGACGACGATCCCCAAAACCGTCTGCAAACTCAGCGCGAATAGAACTCGATGACCAGATTGGGCTCCATCTGCACCGGATAGGGCACTTCCGACGGCAGCGGCACGCGGGTCAGCCTGGCCGTCAGCTTGGAGTGGTCGACATCGTAATATTCCGGCACGTCGCGCTCGGCGAGAGCGATCGACTCGAGGACGGTGACCGCCTGCTTGGAGCTTTCCTTCACCTCCACCACATCGCCCGGCTTCACCAGATAGGACGGGATGTTGACGCGCTTGCCGTTGACCCGGATGTGGCCGTGGTTGACGAACTGGCGCGCGGCGAAGACCGTGGGCACGAATTTGGCGCGATAGACGATGGCGTCGAGACGGCGCTCGAGCAGGCCGATGAGATT
>PQAN01000393.1 GCA_003105285.1 Methylocystaceae bacterium | reverse complement strand
CTTGACAGCGCGCGGCGCGCTGTCGCGGATTTGCGCGGCGACCTGCGCTTCTTCGCTTTCGCTCAACAGGTCTGTCTTGTTGAGCACGATGAGATCGGCGCAGAGGAGCTGGTCCTCGAACACTTCTTCCAGCGGATTGTCATGGTCGATTGTCTCGATTTGCGCGCGCTCCGCCGCGATCGCATCCAGATCGTCGGCGAATCGTCCCGCCGCCACGGCAGGGCCGTCGACGACGGCGATGACGCCGTCGACGGTGAGATGCGGGCGGATCGACGGCCATTCGAACGCCTTGACCAGCGGCTTGGGCAGAGCGAGGCCGGACGTCTCGATGATGATGTGCTCGGGGCGGTTCGGATGGGCGAGCAGCGCCTCGATCGCCGGCGCGAAATCATCGGCCACCGTGCAGCACAGGCACCCGTTGGCGAGCTCGACGATGTTCTCGTCGGGGCAGTTGTCGATCCCGCAGGCGCGCAGGATTTCGCCGTCGACGCCGACGTCGCCGAATTCGTTGATGATGAGCGCGAGGCGCCGGTCGCGCACGCTCTCGAGGATGTGACGGATCAGCGTCGTCTTGCCGGCGCCGAGAAAGCCGGTGACGATCGTCGCGGGGATTTTCGTCAGGGCGCTCATGGCGCGGCCTCCGTCGTTTCCTTCGCGAGGAAGCGCCAAACGAAGCCGACGCCGGCGCCGACGAGAATCCACGTCAACGCATGGACGACGAGCGACGTCGCGGCGAAGCGCGCCGCGAGTTCGGCCGGAACCGTGCTGGCGTGCGCGGCCGGCTCCGGCGCGCCGACGAGATGAGGCGCGGCGATGAGCGCGACGCCTGCGAGCTTCACGAGCGGCGCCTCGATGCGCAGCAGCGCGAACAGTCCGGAGCCGGTCGCGGCCGCCGTCGCGACCCACCAGATTTGACGCGAAACAAGATCGCCGACGGCGCTGCCGGGAAGCTCCGGCGCGAGGCCGAGACTGGTGGCGAGGCCTGTCGCCGCGAAGGCGCAGGCGCCCCAGAGCGCGGCGCGCCCCGGTTCGATCGGCTCATTGGCGAGAAGCATCAGCGCGAGCAGGACGAGCGCATAGCCGATCGCCGTGACGCTGGTCGCGACGCTCGTCGCCGCCGTGCGCTCGAGGCCCGGCGCCGGCTCCCAGCCATGCGCCTCCGCCTGCTCATGCGCGCCCGCGTCGCCGCCATGCGCGTGCTCGGCTGCGGTCTCATAGACCTCGGCCGCGACAATCAGCGGCGTCGTCGTCACATGCTGGAGGGCCGCAATCGCAAGCCCCACGGCCAGGCCGGCGATGACGCCGACCATGAGGAGGCGTTGGATCACGACGCCTCAGTGGCAGGGAAAGGACAGCGAGTGGCGCGTGTCGTGCGCGGCGTTGTGGACCGCGTTCGGATAGGCGAAGCCGGCGAGGAAGACGAGACCGGCGCCGAGCGTGAAGGTCACGAGTGCGGCGCGCAGGATTTCGGCGCGGCTCGGCGCGAGGATTTTGGATGGGCCGGCGGAAATGGTGCGAGCGGTCATTTTTCGTCTCCTTGCCGCCCCACCGGCGGCGTTCGTTCCACAAAAAGGACGGCAGGTCTCCTGGCTCCCGGGTCGTCGCACGCGCCGCCTTCCCGGAAAAATCCAGTGGCGTGAAGACGCGAGCTCGTCGGTCACAGTTGCGGGGGCAGCCGCGGAATGGGGTCGAGGACCCTTACCGCATTCCCTCTTCGCCTTCTTGCGAAGGACCGTCCATGACAGTCATAAGCTGGAGACGAACAGCCGTCAAACGGCGAAGACGGGCGGAAGTCACGAGAGCGAGCCTGAAGGCTCGCACACAGGGAAGCAAAGCTCATGTCCGATGACCCTCGAGACGAAGACGCCGCCCGGCGCCATCGCGAGAAGATGGAAAAGCGCAAGGCCGTGCAGGACGCCGAGGTCGCCGGCAAACAAATCGCGCAAAAAGGCTTGCTGATGGTTCACACCGGCGCGGGCAAGGGCAAGTCGACGGCCGCCTTCGGACTCGTCCTGCGCGCGCTCGGGCATGGGTGGAAGGTCGGCGTCGTGCAATTCGGCAAGGGCGCCTGGCAGACGGGCGAGCGGCGCATTCTGGAAAAGCTCGGGGCGGACGAGGGGCTCGTCTCCTGGCACACGCTCGGCGAGGGCTTCACCTGGGAGACGCAGGATCGCGCCCGCGACGAGGCGGCGGCGCACAGAGCCTGGGAGAAGGCGCTGGAGCTGATGGCCGATCCCGATATTCGCCTGTTGGTGCTCGACGAATTGTCGATCGCACTGCGCTACGAGCATTTGCCGTTGGGGGAGGTCGTGGAGGCGCTGAAGGCCCGCCGTCCCGAGCTCCATATCGTCGTTACGGGACGCAACGCCAAGCCGGAACTGATCGCCGCCGCCGATCTCGTGACCGAGATGACGCTGGTGAAGCATCATTTCGCGGCGGGCGTGAAGGCGCAGGAGGGGATCGAGTTTTGAGGGGGTGGGCAGTCCGGCAGTGGGCATTATAGGCCGTCGGAAAGGATTCGACTGCCGACTGCCTATTGCCCCGTCACCGCGTCGAACAGCAGCTTCCCGTTCAACACGATGATCGCCGCCGCGATGACGCCCGCGACGATGGTCGTCGCGCGCGGGGCGGCGAGCGCGCCCATCATTGGCCTCGATGCGGTGAACCAGACGAGCGGCACGACGGCGAAGGGCAGAGTGAAGCTCAGCACCACCTGGCTCGCGACGAGCAATTGCCCCGTCGCAGCCTCGCCTGCGACGAGCGTCACCGCGACGGCGGGCGCGATGGCGATGAGCCGCGTCAACAGCCGGCGTAGCGCCGGCTTGATGCGGATTTCGACGAAGCCTTCCATCACGATCTGGCCGGCGAGCGTCGCCGTGACGGTGGAGTTGAGGCCGCAGGCGATGAGCGCGATGGCGAACAGCTTCGCCGCGATCGGCGCGCCGAGCAGGGGAGCGATCAGCGTATAGGCCTGGCCGAGTTCGGCGACTTCCGTGTGGCCGGTCGCATGAAAGGCGGCCGCCGCCAGGACGAGGATCGAGCCGTTGATGACGAGCGCGAACAGCAGCGCCAGCGTGCTGTCGAGAATCGCGAAATTTATGGCCTCCCGCCGCTCGCTCTGCGAGGCGCCCACGGCGCGCGTCTGCACGATATAGGAATGCAGAAAGAGGTTGTGCGGCATGACCGTCGCGCCGAGAATGCCGAGGCCGATATAGAGCATTTCCGGATTTTCGAGGAACTGCCCCGTCGGGACCAGCCCGGCCGCGACCTCGGCGACGTCGGGCTTGGCCAGCAGCAACTGGCCGCCGAAGGACAGAGCGATGACGCCGAGCATCGCCACGACGAACAGCTCGATCTTGCGAAAGCCGACGCGCTCGAAAGCGAGCACGAGGAAAGTGTCGAGCAGGGTGATGACGACGCCGGCCGCGAGCGGCAGGCCGAATAGCAGTTGCAGGCCGATCGCCGTGCCGATGACTTCGGCGAGATCGGTTGCGAGAATGCCGGCCTCCGCGAGCAGCCACAGCACGAAGGACGCCTGGCGGGGAAAGCGCCGCCGGCAGGCGCTCGCCAGATCGAGCCCTGTCGCGAGCCCGAGCCGCGCCGTCAGCGATTGCAGGACGATGGCCATGAGGCTCGACAGCACGGCGACGAACAGCAGCGCCGTGCCGAATTTGGAGCCGCCGGCGAGCGCCGTCGCCCAATTGCCGGGGTCCATATAGCCGGTCGCGACCAGATAGCCGGGACCGAGAAAAATGAACAGCCTTCCAAAGCCGCTCCTGTCGCGCGGCACGCGCACCGAAGCCCGCATGTCGCCTTTCGTCGGCGCGAGCGAAGGCTGGAGATCGGGCATGGCGGCCGATTGCATGGGCGGTTTTCTCTGAAGCGTTGCGGGCGTCGGGCCTGCGAATCTCTAGCAGAGGCTGAAAACCCCCCGCAAGGATATAGGATAGGCATCTTGGAACAACAGCCGCTCGCCGAGCGCTCGCGACGCGGAGGGCGGAGAATTTGTGACCTTGTTGCAACAGTCGGCGAGATAAGTTTTGCCAAAGCGGCCCTAGGAGCCAAAAGCCCCTTTTCAGCCATAAACCCTGCGCTAATCTCATCCTCGTCACAAGGTCATCGAGGACGTGGAGACATCTCCCAGTGGGCTTCAACCGCGGGGGGACGGTCGGTTTCGTTTTGTTGATCTGCAGCCGGCCTTCGGTCGTGACGAAACGAGTTCGTGTAGGACGTCCTCGGACGGCCGCGGCGTCAGAAAGTCGGATCCTCGATGGTCGTGTCTCTTCAGCGGATAGCGTCGGCAGTTTTTCACCGCGCGCGGCGCAGGGCGGTTCTGTCCTTTGGCCTCGGCTGCTCGACGGTCGGGCTTCTCGTCGTCGGCTTTGTCGCGCCGGCTCCGGCCCTGGACGCGTCCGACACGCGCGCCGTCGCCGCCAACGCTCCGCTTCCGATCTTCAAGGACCCGCAGGCCGCTCTGCGCGTCGGGCTCGAGAGCTATCACGCCGGCAACACCAAGAAATCCATCGAAGCCTTGCACTATGCGGCGGATGGCGGCGAGTCGCTCGCGCAGTGGAAGCTCGGCCGCATGTATGCCGACGGCGACGGCGTGGCGCGTGACGACGCCAAGGCCTACAGCTATTTCTCCAAGCTCGTCGAGCATTTCGCGGATGACGAGCCGGGCCCGCGCGAGCGCCTGATGGCGGCGGGCGCCTTCGTCGCCGTCGGCGTCTATTATCTCGAAGGGATCGCTTCGGCGAAGATCGCGCCGGACGTCGGCCGCGCCTTCGATTTGTTCCGCTATGCGGCGACCTATTTCGGCAACGCCGACGCCCAATATAATCTCGCCCGCATGTATCTCGACGGGACGGGCGTCTCCAAGGACGTGCGGCAGGGCGTGAACTGGCTCGACCTCGCCGCGCGCAAGGGCCATGCGCCGGCTCAGGCTCTGCTCGGCCATCTGATGTTCAACGGCGAGGCGGGCGGTCCGCCGCAGCGGGCGCGTGGCTTGATGTATCTCACGCTGGCGCGGGAAGCGGCCGGCGATCGCTCGTCCGACCAGTGGATCGTCGAACTCCACTCCCGCGCCGTGTCGCGGGCGGGCGAGGCCGACCGCAAGGCGGCCGTGAGCATGCTGGAATATTACCTCACCCGGCGGGACTGATCCGGAAAATCCGGCCGCGGTCGGTTTCGCGTGCGACGGGAAGCGAGCCTTCGGAGTCCGACCGAGAAATTCATTAACTGAGTTTGGCGGTCATCCGTCCGGGCGGGCGGATTTGTCGGCCCGGCGAGTTTTTGTTCGTTCGAGGGCCGTGAACCGAAAGCCCGCCGGCCAAGTGGGACGAGCGCCGACGCCCCCCTCTCGCTGGCGCGCACGCTTTTCCGAACTGTTCGACGAAGCCCGACACGGGCGGCCGCGACGGCGTTCGGGGTCGGCCGCGGCGCTCGGGCTTCGGAAACAATGGCTCCGAGAAGCGCGAACTTCTCCGTCGCGCAAATCACCTGGACAAAATTCACGCCGCCTTCGGCCGTTCCGTCCGAGCCGGTCGAGCAGGCGCGGCCGCCGCGCGTTTTTTCTGCAGCTTGCTCATCAGCAAGTAGATGACCGGCGTCGTATAGAGCGTCAGCATCTGGCTGAGCAGCAGTCCGCCGACGATGGTGATGCCGAGCGGGCGGCGCATTTCGGCGCCGACTCCGCTCGCAAAGGCGAGCGGCAGCGCGCCGAACATCGCGGCGAGGGTCGTCATCAGAATCGGTCGGAAGCGTTCTTTGGCCGCCTCGAGCGCCGCATCATGGACGGACAAGCCTTTTTCGCGCTCGGCGTGCAGCGCGAAATCGACGAGCATGATGCCGTTCTTCTTCACGATGCCGATGAGCAGCAGAATGCCGATGAAGGCGATGACGGTGAATTCTGCGTCGAACGCCTCCAGGGCGAGCAGCGCGCCGAGGCCCGCGGAAGGCAGCGTCGAGATGATCGTCACGGGATGAACGAGGCTCTCGTAGAGGACGCCGAGAATGATGTAGACGGCCAGCAGCGAGGCGAGAATGAGCACCGGCATGCCGGCGGCGACCTTCCTGAAATCCGCCGCGTCGCCGGCGAAGTCGGCGCGCAAGCCGCTCGGCAGCCCCATTTCGTCGGCCGTGCTGCGGATGGCGTTGGTGGCGGCCTCCAGCGTATGGCCGGGGGCGACGTTATAGGTCAGGGTCACGGCCGGCACGACGCCTTGATGATTGATGACGAGCGGCATCGTTCCGCGCTCGATGCGCGCCAGCGCGGTGAGCGGAACCTGCGTTCCATTGCTGGCGGAGACGTAGATTCCGTCGAGGTCCCGCAGGTCGCGCTGGCGCGACAGCGGCGCCTCGACGATGACCCGATATTGGTTGCGTTGCGTGTAGATGATCGAGTCCTGCCGCTGGCCGAAGGCGCTGTTGAGCGCGGCGTCGATGGACGAAATCGCCACGCCCATGCGCGAAGCGGCGGTGCGGTCGATGACCACATCGGCTTTCAAGCCGCCCTGCTGTCGATCCGTCGACACGTCGATGAGCTGCGGCAGGCGGCGCATGCGCTCGACGACTTTCGGCGTCCACTCCTCGAGCTCCTCGACAGAGGAGTCCGACAGCGTGAATTGGAACAGCGCCTTGCTCTGCCGGCCGCCCGAGCGCAGATCCTGCGACGGCGCCAGGAACACGCTCAATCCGACGATCTTGGCGAACTCCCGCCGCAGCCTGGCGACGACTTCGAAACTCGTCGACTTGCGCTCGTCGGCCGGCTTCAAGGCTAGGAAGAGTCGCCCCTGATTGAAGGTCGCCGTCAAATTCGTCGCGCCGAGGAACGAGCCGACATTGACGACGTCGGGATCGGCGGCGGCGATGGCCGCGGCCTGTTTCTGCAGCTTGACCATCTCCGTGAAGGAAATATCCGCGGAGGCTTCCGTCGTGCCGTTGATGAGGCCGATATCGTCCTGCGGCAGATTGCCCTTGGGGATCGTGCGGTAGAGCTGGACGGTCAGTCCGACCGTGACGAGGATGACGACGAGCGTCACCCAAGGATGGTCGATGACCGGGCGCAGGCTTCGCACATAGAGGCGCACGACCCCCGACAGCGCCTCCTCCATCGCTTTGTCGAACGCAGACGGCTCCGTTCGCTTCGGCGATGGGAGGCGCGCGCAGATCATCGGCGTCACGGTCAGCGAGATGATCGTCGAAATGACGATGGCGAAGGTCAAGGTGAAGGAGAACTCGCGCAGCAGTCGGCCGATGACGCCTTCCATGAACAAGAGCGGGATGAACACGGCGATCAGCGACAGGCTGATCGAGACGACGGTGAAGCCGATCTGCCGCGCGCCGACGAACGCCGCCTCCAGCCGCCCGAGGCCGCGCTCGACATTGGTCTCGATGTTCTCGATCATCACGATGGCGTCGTCGACGACGAAGCCGACCGCGATCGTCAGCGCCATCAGCGAGAGATTGTCGATCGAGAAGCCGGCCACCCACATGGCCGCGCAGGAGCCGACCAGCGACAGGGGCACGGTCACGCCCGCCGCGAAAGTGGGCGTGGCGCGGCGCAGGAAAACGAACACCACCGCCATGACCAGGCAGACGGAAATGAACAGCGTGCGCTGGATGTCGGCGACGCTGGAGCGGATCGTCTGCGTGCGGTCGGAGAGGATGGATATGTCGATCCCACGCGGAATCCAGTTCTGCAACTCCGGCAGCAGGGCTTTCACGTGATCCGCCGTCTCGATCACATTGGCGTTGGCCTGCCTGGTGACGATGAGCAGAACCGCCGGCTTGCCGTTGAACCATCCGGCCGCCAGCCGGTTGCGCACGCCGCGGTCCACCGTGGCGATGTCGCCGAGCCTGACGATCGCGCCATTCGAGGCGGCGACGACGATGTTGCGGAAATCGCTCGGCGTCGACAATTGGTCGTTGGCTCCGATGCTCTGGCTCCGCACGCTTCCGTCCAGCGCGCCGAGCGGCGAGAGCACATTGGCGGTGACGATGGCGTTCGCCACCTTGTCGATGCCGAGGCCCATGGAGACCAGACGCGTCGGATCGACCTGCACGCGGATCGCCGGTTGCTCGGCGCCGGCGACCCTCACCTCGCCGACGCCCGGAATTTGCGAGATGCGTTGCGCGATGACCGTGTCCGTCGCGTCGAAGATCGCGCTCGTCGGCAGAGTGTCCGAGGTCAGGGCGATGACCAGGACGGGCGTCGAGCTCTGGCTGGCCTTGCGGAAAAACGGCAGAACCGGCAGATCGGTGGGCAGGTCGGTCGCGGCGGCGTTGACCGCCGCCTGCACGTCGCGCGCCGCCGAGTCGATATTGCGGTCGATGTCGAATTGCACGGTGATCTGCGACGAGCCGAGCGAACTCGTCGAGGTGAGTTCTTTGACGCTGGCGATGCCCGCGAGCCGCCGTTCGAGCGGCGCCGCGACGGAAGCGGCCATCGTCGCCGGGTCTGCGCCCGGCCGCTGCGCCGAGACGCCGATGACCGGAAAGTCTATCGATGGAAGGCTGGCCACCGGCAGAAAAGAATAGGCGACGGCGCCGAGCAGGAACAGCGCGGCGGCAAGCAGGGATGTCGCGACGGGGCGTTCGATGAATGGCGCGGAGATGCTCACTCCGCCGCCTCCTTGCGCTGAGGCGGCAGGCTCGTCTCGGGCGCGGTCCGCGCGCCGAGGGAGCCTGACCGCAACCAGACGCGCAGCCGCTCGACGGAGAGATAGATGACCGGCGTCGTGTAGAGCGTGAGCAGTTGCGACAATAAGAGGCCGCCGATGATCGACACGCCGAGCGGAATGCGCAGCTCGCTGCCTGGGCCTTGCGCCAGAGCCAGCGGCAGCGCGCCGAGCAGGGCCGCGAGCGTCGTCATCATGATCGGCCGAAAGCGCAGGCGGCAGGCGCGCACGATGGAATCGAACGGCGACAGCCCGTCGAGCCGCTCGGCCTCGAGCGCGAAGTCGATCATCATGATGGCGTTCTTTTTCACGATGCCCATCAGCAGCACGACGCCGATCAGCGCGACGATCGACATGTCGAGCCCCGTCAGCATCAGCGCCAGCAGCGCGCCGACGCCGGCCGAAGGCAATGTGGTCAGCACCGTGAAAGGATGCGCATAGCTCTCGTAGAGCACGCCGAGAACGACATAGATGGCGATGGCCGCGGCCAGAATGAGCCAGGGCTCGCTCGCCAGCGACTTGCGGAACTCGGCGGCGTCCGCGCTGAACAGGCCGATGACGGAGGAGGGCAGGCCGATGGCCCGCTCGGCCCGCGCGACCGCCTCCACCGCGTCGCCGAGCGCAGCGTGGGGCGCGAGGTCGAAGCTGATCGTCGCCGCTGGGAATTGCTCCTGATGGGCGACGGAGAGCGGCGCCGTCAAATGCTCGACCTCGACGAAGGACGAGATCGGCGTCTGCGGACCGCCGCCGATCGGCGCGACGTAGAGTTTCTCCAGAGCCGTCGGATCGCGCTGGTACTGCGGCGCGGCTTCGAGAATCACGCGATATTGGTTGGACTGGGCGTAGATCGTCGAAATCTGTCGCTGGCCGAAGGCGTCGTTCAGCGTGTCGTCGACATTCTGCGCCGTTATGCCGAGACGTCCCATTTTCTCGCGATCGATGCGCAAGAAGGTGCGCAAGCCGCCGTTCTGCGTTTCCGCCGCGACATTGCGGAGACCGGGGTCGTCGCGCAGCCGGTCCAGCAATTTTCCGGACCACTCCTGCAGTTCGGCGGCGTCCGGCGCGGTCAGCGTATATTGAAATTGCGAGCGGCTGGCGCGCGTCGTGATCTGGATGTCCTGCACCGGCTGGATATAGACGGTCGCGCCCGCGACTTGTTCCGCGGCGGCTTTCAGGCGGTCGGCGATCTTGTCGGCGCCGACGCTGCGGATGTCGCGTCCGCGCAGGGTGACGGCGAGATGCCCGACATTGGTCGTCGCATTGAGCGGTCCGACGCCGATTACGGAGACCGTGCCGGTGACCTCTTCATCCGCGTCGAATATTCTGGCGACCTCCGCCTGAAGCTTCGCCATCACCTCGAAGGACGCATCGGGCGAGGCTTCGAGCACGACATTCAGCAGGCTCGTGTCCTGGCGGGGAAGAAACCCCTTGGGAATGAACACATAGAGCAGAATGGTGAGCGCCAGAGTGCCGACCGTGAGCGCGAGCATCAGCGGCTGCCGCTTCAGCGCCATGGCGAGCGTTTGCTCGTAGAAGCGGTCGAGCCAGGCGGAAAAGCCCGCGCCCGGCCCTTCCCGAGGCGCGCCATGGGACGCGCCGTGCGACGCGCCGGCGCCGAGCATGGGCGTCAGCGTGAGCGAGATGATCGCCGAGACGACGACCTGCGCGGTCAGCGTGAGCGCGAACTCGCGGAACATGCGCCCGACGATGCCGGTCATGAACAGCAGGGGGATGAACACCGCGATGAGCGACACGGTGAGCGAAATGACGGTGAAGGCAATCTCGCGCGCGCCGTCGAGCGCGGCCCTGTGCGGCGATTTGCCGAGCTCGATGTTGCGGACGATGTTCTCGATCATCACGATGGCGTCGTCGACGACGAAGCCGGCGCCGATCGTCAGCGCCATCAGCGACAGATTGTCGAGCGAGAAACCGGCGAGCCACATGATCGCGAAAGTGGCGACGATCGACAGCGGCAGGCTGACGCCAGCGATGAGCGTCGCGCGCCAGCTGCGCAGGAACAGCAGCACGACCAGCACGACGAGCGTCGTGGCGACGACCAGCGTGAACTCGACGTCGTCGATCGAGGCGCGGATCGTCTGCGTGCGGTCGTTGACGACGTCGAGCGACATGCCTTTGGGCAAGGCGCGCCTGATATTCGGCAATTCGTCGTGGAGGAGGTCGACGGTATTGATGATGTTCGCGCCGGGCTGGCGCTGAACGTCGAGGACGACCGCCGGCTCGCCGCGATACCAGCCGCCGACGCGCGCATTCTCGAGGCCGTCGACGACCGTCGCCACATCGCGCAGCATGACCGGCGCGCCGTTGCGATAGGCGATGACGATCGTCTCATATTGCCGCGAGGCGCGCAGCTGATCGTTCGCGTCGAGCGTATAGGACTGGCGCACGCCGTCGAGAGAGCCCTTTGCGCCGGCGACATTGGCGGCGGCGATCGACGCCCGCAGATCCTCCATGCTAATGCGGTTGGCGGCGAGGCGCGCGAGATCGGCCTGTATGCGGATCGCCGGCCGGACGCCGCCTTCCACCGCCACATGGCCGACGCCCGGCACTTCCGAGAGGCGCGGCGCGATCAGCGTATCGGCGAGATCGCTCATCTCGCGCAGGCTGGCGGTCTTCGAGCGCAAAGTCAGCGTGATGATCGCCGTGTCGGCCGGATTGACCTTCGCGTAGACCGGCGGATAGGGCAGGTTGCGCGGTAGCGTGGAGGCGGCGGCGTTGATCGCCGACTGCACGTCCTGCGCGGCCGCGTCGATATCGCGGTCGAGATCGAATTGCAGCGTGATCTGCGACAGGCCGAACGAGCTTTGCGACGACATCGTCGCGAGAGACGGGATTTGCCCGAACTGGCGCTCGAGCGACGCCGTGACCAGCGAAGCCATCGTGTCGGGATTGGCGCCCGGCAGCTTCGTCGTGACCTGGATCGTCGGGAAATCGACCTGCGGCAGCGGCGAGACCGAGAGGCGCCAATAGCCGAATACGCCGAACAGCAGCACGGCGAAGCTCAGCAGCGACGTCGCTACCGGCCGTTGGATGAAAGGCGCCGAAACACTCATTGCCCGAGCATCACCGTGTTTGCGGCGCGCCGCTTCGCTCTCCGCGCCGCTCGCTTCTGGAGTCGCGTCTATGGCCCTGTCGCGCCTCGGCGGGCGGAGCCTTGGCGTCGCCCGCGCTCGAGACGGCGGGGTTCGGGCCGCCGGCCGGCGGCTGCTCCTCCGTCACGCGCACCTGCGCGCCATCGGTCAGACGCACGAATCCGCTGGTGACGACTTTCGCCGCCGGCTCGAGCTCGGAGGTCACGACGGCCTGCGATTCGTCCTGACGGCCGATCGTCACCGGCTTCATCGCGATCGTCCCATCCTCTTTGAGGACATAGACGAACGCGCCGTTCGGTCCGCGCTGCACGGCGGCGCTCGGCACGACCTTCGCCTGCTTGATCGTGTCGACCGTCAGGCGCACATTGACGAACTGACCCGGCCACAGGCTCAGTCGCTGATTGTCGAATGTGGCCTTGATCCGCACCGTTCCGGTCGTCGGGTCGATTTGATTGTCGATCACCGTCACGACTCCCGAATCGAGCGCGCTCGCATTGTCCGGCCCGAGAGCCAGCGCCGTCGCCGGTCTTTGCGCCTGCGCCTTCTGCACCGCCGGCAAGGCTTGCTGCGGCACGGTGAACACCACGAAGATAGGCTTCAGTTGCGTGATGACCACTATGCCGGTCTGGTCCGACGGGTGCAGGATGTTGCCGACGTCGACGAGCCGGATGCCCGTGCGTCCGTCGATCGGCGAACGGATCGTCGTATAGTCGAGCGTCGCCTTGGCGTTGTCGATCGCCCCCTGGTCCGCCCGCACCTGCGCCTCGAGCTGCGCGACCAGCGCCTTTTGCGTCGCGAATTGCTGCTGGGAGCCGTAATTGCTGGCCGCGAGCTTCTGATAGCGGCCGACGTCGACCCGCGCATTGGCGAGGTTGGCCTCGTCTTGCGCCTTCTTCGCGACCGCCTGGTCGTAGGCGGCCTGATAGAGCGTCGGGTCGATGAGCGCGACGATGTCGTCCTTGCGGACGTCCTGCCCCTCCTCG
This sequence comes from Methylocystaceae bacterium, assembly GCA_003105285.1. GTDB lineage: Bacteria > Pseudomonadota > Alphaproteobacteria > Rhizobiales > Beijerinckiaceae > Methylosinus. Next base: position 9,433 of record PQAN01000393.1, on the reverse strand, counting down.
AAGGCGAGCTTGATCAGCCGCCCGTCCACCTGGGTGCGCACCGTCACCGTATTGAGCGCCTGCGCCGTACCGACGGCGTCGATCGTCACTGGCACGTCGGCGACGCGCACCTGCGCGGCGCTGACGGCGACCGGCCCTTCGAAGCCGCGCCGCCCGCGTCCGCCGCGCTGTGGATTGTCGCGCCCGCTCTGCTCGACCGAGGCGTCGCCGGCCGGCAGGCGAACATAGCCGAATTGATAGGCTCCGACGCCGATCAGCGCCAGCAGTCCGAGGAGGAGCGGCAAGCGTTGCGACAAGCGTTTCATGGCCAGGGACCCTTGTCGGACTCGTAAGCGGCGTCTCCATTGGCGATTTCGAGGAGGCGCGTGGTTTCCGACCAGCCGCCGCCGAGCGCTTGATAGAGGCTGGTCGCCGATTGAAAATACGCCAATCGCACCTGCGCCAATATATCCTCGTTCTGGAACAACGTCGTTTCCGTCGTCGACAATGTGACGATGTCGATCGTGCCTTCGCGCAGGCGCGCCTCGGCGACCTCATAGGCGCGCCGCGCCGCCGTCACGGCTTCGCCCTGCAGCTTCAGTTGCCGCGATGTCTCGGCGGCGGCGATCAGCGCATTCTCCACGTCCGAGAAGGCCGTCAATATCTGCTTCTGATAGGTCTGCGCGAGTTCGGCGTATTTGCCCTTCTGCAGCATCAGCTGGCCTTGCAGATTATAGCCGTCGAAGATCGGCTGCGTGAGATTGCCGGCGATCTGCCAAGCGATCGCCTCGGGGCGGAACAGCGTCTTGAAGGCGACGCTCTGCACGCCATACATGCCGGTCATCTGGATCGATGGGAAAAAGGCGGCGCGCGCCTGCAGCACGGAAAATTCCTGCGAGGCGAGCTTCGCCTCGGCCTCGGCGATGTCCGGCCGGCGCAGCAGCAGCTCGGACGGGAGCCCCGGCTGAATCTTCGGGAAGCGCAGGCGCGTCAGCGACCCGCCGTCGATGATCGCGCTCTCGGGCGGGACGCCGAGCAGGACGGCGAGCGTGTTCTTCGTCTGCCGCAACGTCTGCTCGAGCGGCGGCACGGAGGCGCGCTGCACGGCGACGATGGAGGCCTGCTGCGAATAATCGAGCGCCGTGGCCGTGCCGACGTCGAGGCGCGCCTTGATCGCGGCGAGCACCGTCTCGGCGATCTTGATGTTGTTGCGCGCGATGCGCAGCCGGTCCTGGGCGGTCAGGATCTGGAGATAGCTGTTGACCGCGGCGGCGACGGTGGAAATCTCGACGACGGCGCGGTCGAACCGGCTGGCGTTGGCGAGCAGCCGCGCGGCGTTGGAGGCGTCCTGATTCTTGCCCCAGAAGTCGAACTCGTAGCTGGCGTCGAGCCCGAGTTGGAAGAAGTTCGCGCGCCTCGTGCGCAGCAGCGACGAACCGGCCGCGCTCGTCGTGGTCGAGCCGCTCGTCGTCGCGCTGGTGCTCGTCGCGGCGCTGATCGCGCCCGGCGTCTGCGTGCGCCGCGCGATGTCGTTCATGGTCAGGGCGGGCCACAAGGCGGAACTGGAGACGCGGGCCTGGGCGTCGGCCTGCTCGATGCGCGCCACGGCGGCGGCGATGTCGAGGTTCTGGTCGAGCGCCTTCTCGACGACTCGCGTGAGCTCGCGCGAGCCGAACTTCGTCGACCAGGCCCTGGCCGAGGCGATCGGCGGCGCCGATTTCGGCTTGGCCGTCAGATAGGCCGGCGGCGTCTCGACCGTCGCCTCCGGCTTCTCCCAATCCAGCATGCAGCCCGACAACGCCGATGCGGCGAGGAGCGCGGCGGCGAGGCGAAGACGTCTGGGCGGCTGGTGTGGAGTGGGGGACAAGGACAGATTCCGTTCAATTCGCCTCGCGGCGCCCTCGCGGGCGCGTTCCTGACCGGAGCACTAGAGTGTTTTCGTGTTTCAGTGAAACACGAAAACACTCTAGCTTCTTGTTTTGACGCGTTTCCGACGCCGAACCGGCTGGGAACGCTCTAGACTAAAAAAACCGCGATATCAAAGCTCGCGCCCGGCCTTCCGCGCGTCGTCGGCTCCAGCGGCCACTCGCGGGTTCATACGCGACCGAACGGCTGGAAAGCTCTAAGGAAAACATGAATCAGAGCCTCGACGGCCGCGTTATAACTGCGAGCAGACGCAGATACGGTCAAGTTACGGATTGGTAATGCGACGCCTCGGCGTCGGCGTCTTTTGCGAGGGCGTTTCGACCGGGATCTTGCTCCAGGTTTCGCTCTGGCACAAAAAAGCGATGAGGCAGCCGGTCAGCGTGAGCTGAGTGGGGCTGTCGAGCGTGATCGTCGCGCTGTAGATCTTGCTGTTCTCGGGATTGAACAGATCGCCTTTCCATTTGTTCGGTTCGGTCTTCGTCGCATGGCGAAGGATGAGCGGGGGAGGGGAGCCGTCCGGCCGCATGAGCGTGCCGCGAGCGCATAATCTGCCCTCGCAGTCGAAGAACTCCAATTTTTCGGTGTGACCGCCTCGCACCCAGACCCCGAAGATCGCATCGCCGGGGCCGGCGATCGCCGGCGTGACGAATGCGAGCCCTGAAAGGAATGAGACGATCGCTTTCTTCATGACGCCGAACCTATCATGCGAGGAGGATCATGGACAGAAATCAGTGGGCGGGGCCGGTCGTCCGTCCCTCCTCCCGCGGCGGCCCGAGAAAGGCCGGAACGACGATGAAGGCGGCGAGCAGCGTGAAGAACAGCGAGATCGCCAGCAACTCGCCCATGCTCGCCGTGCCGGGATGGCTGGAGAGGAACAGGCTTCCGAAGGCGGTTCCCGTCGTCAGCGCGCTGAAGAAGATCGCGCGGGTCAGGCTCGACGCCAGCATGTCGGCTACTCCCTTCCGCCAGGCGATCACATAGTAGATATGGAACGCCACGCCGACGCCGAACATCAGCGGCAGCGCGATGATATTGGCGAAATTGAGCGACATTCCGACCATGTCGGCGGCTTCCAGGCTCATGATCCCCGCGAGCACCAGCGGGCCGAGCGTCAGCGCCACGTCCAGCGCGCGACGCAATGCGACGACCAGAATGACGAAGATGGCGATGAAAGCCAGCGCGCCCGCTTGCAGGAACGCCCGGACGACGGTCTTGCCGGCCTCGGCGACGATGACGGGGGGACCGCTGGCGTCCGGGGCGACGGACTGCACCGCCTGGGCCGCGGCGGTCATGACCGCCCGGTCGTTGCTGTCGCCTTTCGGCGTCACTTCGACGCGCACCTTGCCATTGGCCGAAATCCAATCGCCGCGCAGATCGGCTGGCAGAGTGTCCGGCGTCACGCGTTTGGCCTTCAGGGCCTGGCGCAGTTCGCCCATCAGCCGGTCGAAATCGACGAACACCGCCGCCTGCGCCTTTTCGCGGATTTCCGGGCTCGCCTTGATCAGCGCGTCGAGCGCGTCGGCGAATCGCGCGAGCGCCGGCGGCGCCTTGCGGCCGGCCGCCGCTTTGCGAATCGTCTTGCCGGCCCGGGCCAGCGCTTTCTTGGTCGCTTCGTCGGAGGGCGCGGGCTCGAGGGTGGGATTCAGGATCTTGCGCAGTTGAAAGGCGGCGTTTTCGATGGTCGGCAGCTTCTCGTCCTGGTCCGGCGGAATGAGCGAGTCGATCGTCGTGACATGGTCGACCTCCGGCAGCGCGGCGATCTTCTTCGCGAGTTCGCGCGCGTCCTCGAGCGAGGGCGCGAGCACTTCGATCTTGTTCGGGGCGGTTTGCGGATCTTTCGACAGATCGAGAAAGGTCGCGACCGATTCGACCGTCTGATCGCGCAGGTTCATCGGATTGGAGTCGAAGCTCAAATTCAGCAGGAACGGCGTTCCGCCGAGCACGACGAGAGCGGTGACGAACAGCACGAGCTTGCGGTGGCCGGCGATCCAGTGATCGACCGCGGCGAGCGAGGCGGTTCGCACGGCCAGGGGCTCGGACTTGGGCGAGAGCAGCAGAATCAGCGCCGGCAAAAAAGTGAGCGTCGCCAGATAGGCGATGATCATGCCGAGGCCGGCGATCAGCCCGAGCTCCGCGACGCCCAGGAATTGCGTCGGCAGGAAGCAGAAGAAGCCGGCGAGCAGGGCGACCGCCGCGAGCGTCAGCGATCCGCCGATGCCGCGCGTCGCGGCGAGCAGCGCCTTTTTGATGTCGTCGTCATTGTGGCGCTCCTCGCGATAGCGGGTCGCGAACTGGATGCCGAAATCGACGCCGAGCCCGATGAACAGCACGGCGAAGGCGACGGAAATCAGATTGAAGCGGCCGATCAGCAAAATGCCGAGGCCGGACGTCATCGCGAGCCCCGCCAATATCGTCGCCAGCACGGCGAAGATCAGCCGCTTCGAGCGCAGAGCGGCCAAGAGAATGAGCGTCACGACGCCGAGCGTCAGGGAAATGTTCAGCCCGGTGTTCTCGGCGACGGTCGCGAATTCCTCGTCGGCGAGCGGAACCTGGCCGGTGAGACGCACCGTGACGCCCTGCTCCTTCACGAGGCCGAGATCGCGCGCCGCCGCGCGCGCCAGCTCGATCGCATCCTTGCCCGGCTCGAGCGCGCTGTAGTCGATGACCGGCTTGATCAGCACGATGCGTCGCGGCTCGGCGCTCGGTCCGATCGAGGGCGCGGGCTGTGGCTCGCCGCCGCCGGCGAGCAGTTTTTCCCAGGAGACCTTCGCCGGCTTGTCGGCCAGCGTGGCCTCGAAGGCGGTCGACACCTCGTCGAGCCCCTTGGCGAAAGCGGCGAGGCCTCGCTCGCTCGAGCCGACCATCTTCAGGCCGCCGAGCAGCGCGTTCGTGAGGCCGCGCAATGTCGGGTCTTCGGCGAGCGGCTGAAGAATCTCGCGCTGCGCGACGACGGAGTTCAGATTGCGCTGAATTTCCTTCGCGCCGAGAAAGAGGATGCCGTTCTCGCGGAAAAATTCATGGTCGTCCGGTCGCCAGACCCTCGACATGCGCGGCTTGCCTTTCAGGGCGTCGCGCAGTCTGTTGGCGGCGTCCTCCGCCTGTTCCGGCGTCTTCGCGTCGATGACGGCGACGATGATGTCGTCCACCTGGGGAAAGGACTTGTAGAGCTGGGCTTCGTTCTTTCGCCATGCGACATCCGACGAGAACAGATGAGCCGTGTCCGTGTCGATGGCGAAACGCGTGGCGGTGAGATAGGCGCCGGACACGGTGAGCGCGAGCGTGACGACGACGACCGTCCAGGGCCTGCGAATGCACCAGGCCACGAGCTTTTCCAACATCTAAAGTCCTCGAATGCGTTACGATCCGCGCCGCCGAGCGCCAGCGCGCGCATATTAGATGCGCGACGCGAAAAGTATATGCTTCGGCTCGTCGGGGGCAGGGTAATCGGGCGAAGGATCATAGTCCTTCCCCTCATGCTGAGGAGGCCCCGAAGGGGCCGTCTCGAAGCACGAGGGGAAGGTCCAGATGGCGGAAATGAAGGTTTCCTCGTCCTTCGAGACGCCCGCTTCGCGGGCTCCTCAGGATGAGGAAACCTTCACCCGATCGCCCTGTCGTCGGGGGGACCTGCTTCGCTGCGGCCGGGAGCGCGAATCGCCCCGCTCAAAAATCGCTGGCGAGCCCTTTGACTTCCCAATCGCCGTAGCGGGCGGGATCCAATCCGCCGCGTCCGCCGATCTCGCGCGCCCGCCTGTCTTGGACGCGGGCGCGCCGCTCCTCGGCCTCGGCGAGGGCGCGGAGCGCTTCCGGCGGCGGCGCGCGCGGCGCCCGCGGCGCGTTTTCGTCTCCCGTTTCTACTGACTTTTTCTCGGCGGTCATGCTCTCTCCCTCGAGTTCGCCTCGGGCCGGTTTCGTATGTGATATAAACATCGATTCGAAGGGCGTCGAAGGTGCGAATTCGCGATGCGTGACCAAAAATCAATCTCCGCCAGGGCCAAGCCGCGAGCGGGCTTTCTGCCCGCCGAGGCGGCGAGGGAGGCGGAGGCCGCTCAGGTTCCCGGGCTCCCGGCGCGCATCGCCGCCGCCAATGTGATCGCCGACGTCGTGCAGGGAGGGCATCGGCTCGACGAGCGATTCTCGCCGCAGGCGGTTCCCGCGCGGCTCGGCGGGGTCGGCGCGCGCGATGTGGCGCTGGTGCGCTCGATCTCCGCCGTCGCCCTCCGCCGCCTCGGCACGATCCGTCACGCTCTGTCCGTCTTGCTCGAAAAAGGCCTGCCCAAACAGGGAACGCGGCTCGAATGGCCGCTGATCGCGGCGGCCGCGCAGATTCTCTATCTCGATACGCCCGATCACGCGGCGGTCGATCTCGCCGTGCGCGCGGCGCGGCTGGAGCCCAAGACGGCGCCTTTCGCCGGTCTCGTGAACGGCGTGCTGCGCAATCTCATTCGCCGCCGGGAGGAGTTCCTGACGGGCGGCGACGCCTTGACGCGGGATACGCCCGCCTGGCTCGCGCAGCGTTGGACGAAGGCCTATGGCGAGGCGACGGCGCGCGCCTTCGCCGCCGCGCATATGCAGGAGCCGCCGCTCGATCTGACGGTGAAATCCGATCCGGGCGCTTGGGCCGAACGGCTCGGCGGCGTCGTCCTGCCGACCGGCTCCGTCCGTCTGCGGACGCGGGAGGCCGTGTCCGAGCTCGCGGGCTATGCGGAGGGCGAATGGTGGGTGCAGGACGCGGCGGCCGCTCTGCCGGCGCGCCTGCTGCGGGCTCGAGCCGACGAGCGCATTCTCGACATGTGYGCGGCGCCCGGCGGCAAGACGGCCCAACTCGCTCTGGCCGACGCCGAGGTCACGGCGCTCGACCGTTCCGCCGAGCGCCTGAAGCTCCTCGCCGCCAATCTCGAGCGCCTGAAGCTTCACGCCGATGTCGCCGTGGGCGACGCGACCACTTACTCGGCCCGGCCCTTCGACGCCGTTCTGATCGACGCGCCCTGTTCGGCGACCGGCACGATCCGCCGTCATCCGGATGTGCCCTGGACGAAAAAGCCGGGCGATCTCGACGCGCTCGTCGCGCTGCAGGCGCGTATGCTCGATCGCGCCGCGACGCTGCTGCGGCCCGGCGGGCGCATGGTCTATTGCACCTGCTCGCTGGAGCCGGAGGAGGGCGAGGCGCAGGTCGCGGCGTTCTTGCGCCGTCAGCCGGAGTTTCGCCGCCAGCCGATCGAAGCGGAGGCGGACGCAATTCCGGCCGAATTCATCACAATCGAGGGAGATCTGCGCACGCTGCCGTCCTATTGGCCCTCGGAGGAGCCGCGTCTTTCGGGACTCGACGGCTTTTTCGCCGCGCGTTTCGTCCGGCAATGTTGACGCGCGGTGATTCCGCCGTGATTTCGCCCGCTTTTGCACCATATTTTGACCCTCGTAATCCACGATTGTGTTCGTGGATCGCGGAACGGATGTTCGGCCGGTGAGGGGGGCGTTCTGAGCGACACGGCCAGCCACATCGGAATGAAGCGCGCCGGCTTCATCGCGTCCCAAGGCGCGAGCTCGCTGGCTCGCGCCCTGCGGGCGCCGTATTATTTCGTGAAGGCGATGGGCGTGCGCGCGCCGGAGCGCCTGCATGTCGCGCCGCAGGACATTCGCACCGCCGATCCGACCGTCGCCGACGAAATCTACGCCGGCTATTTCTCATTCGACGGCAAGATCGTCGCGATGCAAGGGCGGTCTCCCTTTTCGATCCAACCGCCGTCGGCGGCCTGGCGACGCTCGCTCGCCGGCTTTTCCTGGCTGCGCCATCTGCAGGCCGCCGACAAGGCGCTGGCGCGCGCCAACGCGCGCGCTTTGGCCGATGATTTTCTGTTGTCGCGCAACATCTTCGTGGACGATCCGGCGTTCGAGCCGCCGGTCGTGGCGCGTCGCACCCTCTCCTGGCTCGCGCAGTCGCCCATTCTGCTCGAGGGCGCCGATCAGGAGTTCTACGAGCGATTCATGAATTCGCTCGGGGGCAATGTCCGCATGCTGATGCGCGCGCTGGCCCATGAGCCGCCCGGTCTGGACCGGCTGACCTGCGCCGTCGCCCTGGCCGAATTCGGCGTCTGCGCCGATGCGGGCCGCAAGTTTCAGGATTGCGCGACCGATCTGCTCGACGCCGAATTGGCCCGGCAGATCTCGAGCGATGGCGGCCATGTCGGACGCAATCCGCAGGCGCTCGTGGATCTTCTGCTCGATCTCCTGCCGTTGCGGCAGGCCTACGCCGTGCGCGGCAGGCGGCCGCCGGAGCGCCTGCTCGCCTGCATCGAGCGCATGATCCCTATGCTGCGCATGATGCAGCATGGGGACGGCTCGCTGGCGCTGTTCAACGGAATGAGCGTCGCCTCTCCCGATTCTCTGGCGACGATCCTCGCGCATGACGAGGCGCCCGGCGCGCCGCCGCTGGACGCGCCTCAGTCCGGCTATCGTCGGATAGAGGCGGGCGACGCGCTCGTCATCGTCGACGCCGGCGGCCCGCCGCCGCTCGAGTATTCCGGCGCGGCCCACGCCGGCTGCCTTTCCTTCGAATATTCGATCGGCGGCGAAAGACTGGTGGTGAACTGCGGCGCGCCGGCCTCGGGCTCGGACGTCTCGCGCCGGATCGCGCGCGCGACGGCGGCGCATTCGACGCTCGTCGTCGAGGATCGCTCGTCCTGTGAGATCGCCGGCGAAGCCGGGTTCGGGCGCCGGCTCGCCGGACGGATCGTCGCCGGTCCGCGGGAGGTGATCGCCGATCGCCGGTCGGCGGCGTCCGGCGAATGGCTCGAATTTTCGCATGACGGTTATGCGCGCGAGTTCGGCCTCCTGCATCGCCGAAAACTCGCTTTGACCAGCGCATGGCTCGTCGGCGAAGACCAGCTCGTCACCCTGGGGGCGGAGCAGGCCAATGATTTCGTCCTGCGGTTCCACGTGCACCCGAATGTCGCGCTGTCGCCCACCGGCGACGGCTGCGGGATCGACATCGTCTCGCCGGGCGGCATACGCCTGACGTTCGAAGTGGAAGGGCTGACGCCCGCGATCGAGGAGAGCGTGTTCTTCGCGGCCCCCGGCGCGCCGCGCAGATGCGCGCAGATCGTCGTCGCCGGACGCGCATTGCCGGAGGCGCATGTGCGTTGGTCGTTCACACGCGTCGACGGCGGCTAAAAGGGGGCCGGTTCAGGGCGATCGGGTGCAGAAGTGTTTTCCTCTCCTTCGTCCTTCGAGACGGCCTCTTCGCGGCCTCCTCAGGATGAAGGAGAGGAAAACACGTCGTGAGCGGACGTCCTCGTCCTCTTGAGACGCCGGCTGCGCCGCCTCATCGGGATGAGGACGTCCTTCACCCGATCACCATGGGAGCCGGTTTCTCCCGGATCGGATATATGATAATCGCGGCGTCGACTCCGCCCTATGATCCTTCGCTCGCCAAAGGGAACCGAATGCCGGTCGATCTGCGCCGTATCGCCAGAGCTTTGCTGTCCGTCTCCGACAAGACGGGCGTCGCGGATTTCGCCAGAGCGCTCGCCGC
>PQAN01000392.1 GCA_003105285.1 Methylocystaceae bacterium | reverse complement strand
CGCAAGGTCTGGCGCGGCGATTTCGATTCTGGGCGGCGCGGCTTTTTCACGAGCCGCAGGGGGCATTACGAGATCGTCGAGATTGCCGGTCTCTACTGGCATTTCGTCGATCTCGTATGGGTCTTCATCTTCGCGCTGTTCTATCTCTGGTGAGGAGGGCGGACATGACCAAGACCATCGCACGGGACGAAAGCCAGCATCATCCGATCAGACTCTATCTGGTCGTCTGGGCATGGCTGTTCGTTCTCAGCGCATGCTCCTATCTCGTCGACTATTTCGGCGTGCAAGGATATCTCAGATGGACGCTGATCCTCACATTCATGCTGCTGAAGGCGGGCCTCATCGTCGCCGTCTTCATGCATATGGCGTTCGAGCGACTGGCGCTCAGCGTCCCGATCCTGATCTTGCCTCCCGCCCTGCTGGTGTTCGTCGCGATCATGGCGGTCGAGTCGAATTATACATATTTGACGAGAATTCTGTTCTTCAATGGAGGCGGATAAGTAGATGTTTCTTTACTCTGCCGAGTTTCTCGGATGATCGGCCGGAGGAGGCGGAAAAAATATTTGCCCGTAACATGCTGTTTCCAAGTGGCCTCGTCACGAGGCCGAGCTCCGCCCCTTGCATATAAGTAGTTGTCCTAATTTTGGAATTGGCGAGGACCAAGTATTGACGAACGTACGGTTGGCTTTCTCGAACGAGCATCCGGAGACGTTGTTTCCATGGCGCTGTTTGTGGCGAATCCCTTCTCACGCAGGCGATCGATCGATTTTCAACTATTCGCAAGCCATGTCGGCAGATCCGATTTTCATATTCGATAGAAGGGAGGCGCCATTGTCTTGCTGAACAGATCGCCTCCCTCGAACCAAAAGTATCGAGTTTTGCGTGACGCGTAAGGAGTGACTCATGATAACTGTCTCGGAATGCGCGGCCTTCGCCGGCCTCGCTTCGAACGAACTGGTTCTCGGCGCCGTCCCTTCGGCGAAACATCGCCGCCTCCTCTCCAGCTATCTGCTCAATTTGAAACGCGGCCCGGAGGCCGTCCGCGACCTGATGGTCGCGGATCTGCGCGGGCTTCTCGATCTCGGCGTGACGAGCCGCGCGGCGGACCTGCTGATCGTTCTGAGGCTCTTCCTTTCCGATTATCCGCAGGCGAGATTGGCTTGCGCAGACGATCAGAAGATTTTCGCCGGCGAGGTTCGGGGGGCTCGGCGAGCGTCGAACGACGCCCGTCTCACCGCATTTCGCCAGACGGTGGACGATCGCGGCGAAGGGGTCGTCATTTCGCTCAGGCGCATGGGGCGCGGCGGTCGCTCCGCCGCTCGAAACACGCCAAGTATCGCCACGCCTCGCGAGAACACCCCTATCGTCGCCAGACTAGGCTCTCGCCTCTCCTGCTTCCGCAGCGACCGCTAGAGCGTTTCCAGCCGAAGCGGAAACCGGTTCGGCGTCGGAAACGCGTCAAAACAAGACTCTAGCGAGAGGCTGATCTCTTCGGCGGCGGCGCGAAAGACGATCTCCGCGATCATCACGATTGCGGGAGAGCCGCCGCGCCGCCACAATTCTCATTCCTCGAAAGCCCTTCGGCGCGGGCCGGGGCGAGCTCTATTGCCAATTCGAGCGCCGGGCTCCACAATTCGGTCGTTTCGCGCCGCGCTCGCGTGATCTTAGAGCGTTTCCCGCCGAAGTGGACGCCGGTTCGGCGTCGGAAACGCGTCAAAACGAGAAGCCGGAGTCTTTCCGTGTTTCAACGAAACACGGAAAGACTCCGGCGAACAGGATAGGGCTGCGCTGTGATCTTATCATCGGCCGGCGAAGGCTCGGCCACCGGCGACAAAATTCTTTCAGACGATTTGGCTGCGATCCTGCGGCGGAGGCTCGAGGCGGAACGCCGTCCATGAACGAGCCGAAGATCGTTCATGTCGTAGACGACGACCCCGCCGTTCGCGACTCTCTTCGGCTATTGCTGGTGACAGAAAATCTTACCGTTCGCACGCACGCCTCGGTGAAAGATTTTCTGTCGGCGGTCGAACGAGACGAGACGGGCTGCGTCGTCACCGACGTTCGAATGCCGGAGAAGACCGGATTGGATCTTCTGGTCGAGATGAAAAAGACGAGTCTCGACCTTCCCGTTATCGTCATCACCGCCCATGCCGACGTGCCTCTCGCCGTTCGGGCGATGAAAGCGGGCGCAGTCGACCTTCTCGAGAAACCTTTCGACAACGAGGCCCTGCTCGCCTCCGTTCGGAACGCTCTGATGCGCAGGCGCCGCGTGGATGAGACGAGCGCCGAGGCGCAGGCGATCCGCGACCGGCTCCAGACCTTGACCTCGAGAGAGAGCGAGGTGTTGACCGGCCTGCTGAAGGGCTGCTCGAACAAGGTCATCGCGCTGGAGCTCGGCATCAGCGTGCGAACCGTCGAGGTTCACCGCGCCAATGTCATGGCGAAGATGAGAGCGGGAAGTCTGTCGGCGCTCGTCCGCATGTCCTTGCTCGTCCAGAGCGCGGATCAGAGCTGACCTCGAAGGCTTCCTCGCTCCAAGGCGCCTGCGACGCAGGCGTCTCGAAGGAGAGGAAACCTTCGAACGGCGCAGGCAAGCCCGCATTCGACACGCGAGCTCGGCCGTTAGAAAGCGCGCGCGACCCTGCGTCTCGTCAGAGGCCTCGCGGATTGCCGGCGGTCAAGGTGGAATATGATTTTTCGCCGCCTGCCGACCAGACGATTCGCGAGCCGTTCAAGCCGACCTGAGCGCAATCCCAGGCGCCGGCCTTGCCATTCTCTTCGTCGTAGCTCAGGCAGATTCGTCCCCGCGAGACCTGCCAATGGCCCGTGTATCTCCCCTCGCTGTTCTCGCCGACGATGCCGCCGTCGGGAGAAAAGAATTCGATATAGGTCTCGCCCCGTTCTTCACCCGATATCGTATTGCCGGCGAACAGCTCTCTTATCTTGAGCTCGTTCGACAATAATTCGGCTCGCGCCGTCATGGGCGCGAGGATCGAGGACGCGATAAAGAGTACGGTTACGATACGCATCGTGCTTCTCCTCGTTTCGACGACCGACGAGATCGTCGCCGGCTTCCAATGCCGGAACATGAACGTCGAACGACTCGACGTTATCGCTGCGCCGATGGCGCGAAACGCCAACGAGTGCGGAGGCACGGAACGAGCGGCGATGAAATCCTCGGCGGACGCCGCGGATGTCGAGCGTTCCGTGAAAATACCTATGTGTCGCTTTTGTCACGGAGCGCGCAAAAGTCGACAGATGGAAGTATGCTTTGTTGCTGGATTTTTGAAACGTCGCGATAATGACTCGCATTATGCGAATCCCGTTGGAGGGGACGTCGTGAAAAAATTTTCGATCGCCGCATTGTTGTTCGGCGCCTATACATCGAGTCCAAACGCATTCGCGGCCGATCCGGCGGCTCTTCCTCCACCGCCGGCGACGCCGAGCGCCTCCGCTCCGATAGTGGAATTCCTGTCCTACTCTTCCGCGACGACGCGGCGAAGCTGGGACAATTATGTCGAAGGCACAGTCGCCATCGCCGGCAATCTCGACGAGTCGGGGTTTCGCGGTCGCCTCGGACTGGGCTTCGGCCGATACGACTATCCGGTCAGAGGCGAGGATGCGGACGTCCCTTGGAGCGACTTCGGCCTTCCCTGGATCAGGGAAATCGGCAAGATCTCCGGACGCTACTACGAAGGATCGTTTCTTCTCGGCTACGAATTGGTGACGGACCGATATTCTCTGCTGGGCTTGATCGGCGGCGAAGGACAGCGTCACAGCCTCTCGCAATGGGACCCGGAGAACCAGGTCAAGGGAACGAAATGGGGCTTCAAGGTCGTCGCCCAGATCGACTCTCATCCGTTCGACAAAACGATGTTCTTCGCCTACGGCTCCTACTCGACGGCGTTTCAGACCGCGCATGTCGACGTGCGGCCAGGCTATCTGGCGTTCGATCGTCTGAACATCGGCGATCTCGTTTCGATCGGCAATGTCTATGTCGGTCCGCATGGGGTCTATGACAGCGATCTGCATGACCGCATCTGGAAGGCCGGCGCCCATCTGACGATTCCCGAACTCGGTCCGTTTCACACGACGCTCGCGGGCGGCTATGTCCACGACAGATTCAACAAGTCCGGCGCTTACGGACTCGTCGAAACATCGGTGCGATTCTAGAGCCGCTTCATCGACGGGACGAAACGGCTCAAGTCTTCGTCCGTTCGCAATTTCGTCGCGCGCGCCTGTGAGCGCGCGCGAGCTCATGCCGTGATGCGGAGCTGGTAGATCGTCGCCACCAGCTCCGCCAGCAGCAGCAGCACGACGGCGACTTCCAGCACATGCCCGGTCAGGGCGTGTGCGCGATCCCTGGACGCGGCCTTCGCGTCGATCAGGCGATTATTGGCCAATTCGTAATGATCCAGCGCGAATTGGACCGGCTCGTCGAGCTTTTCCAATCGATCGTGGAGCGCCGCGGCCAATGTGAGTTCCGAATAGAGTCGCTTCGAGGATTCCGCGAGACGCGTATCGAGTTGCTCGAGGGCGGTCTCGACTCGCAGCCGAATGATCTTCATTCGCGTCGCGATCTCGGTCATCTCGTTGACATGCTGCTGCCGCTTCTGCTGGCGGCCGGCGCCCGCGTGGGTCAAGGGCGCATCCGCGTCGATGGTCGACCAGATCGAATTCATCGCCGCTTCCAGCGCCGCTGCTTCGCGCTCCACGACGGTGAAGCGGACGATCGCGTCGAGCGCGTCCTCCAATTGTTCGGCATTGGCGTAGAGGAGAACGCGAGCGTCGTGCCAGAAGACGCGAATGGTGCGAATTCCCGCACGGATCGGCGCGCGCCGCGGCGGCGTCGCGCCATTATCGATCCACGCCTCGACGTCACGCTCGATGCTCGACTGCTCGTTCGCGCCGGGAGGCATCCAGACAATGTCCAGCGATCCGTCGTCCGCGGGAGCCTGGAGGGCGAGCGTCTGCCTCACATCGATCGGCGTCACGATCGCCGAGACGACGCGCGGCTCCCGAATGGCGATGGCGGACGGCTGGGCCGCCTCGCGCCCATCGTCGAAGAACACGCGCCATGCCTGCGCCACGACGGTCTTCTGCTCCTGCTGCGTAAGTGCGCTTTGCATATCCATTCTCCAACTCGATCACATGGGCGGTAGCGATGAGCCGCGGCGCGCGCTCCTCGACGGACGGGGGACGCGCGTCGCAACGGTCTCGGGCCTCGTCGCGGCTAGGCCGCGCCCGGCACGCCGATGAGCGGTCTTTCGATGAAGCCGTCGATTTCCGCCTCGGCCTCGCCGGACTGCGCCGATTGCGCCGGCGGCGCGCCGCGCTGGTAGAAGCAATAGAGCACCGACTCGGCGTCCTCGTACCAGTGCCCTGGGCCGGCCCCGGCCGCCGTCGCCCGCTTCCAGACCTCGTCGAGGCGATGATCCGTCAGCGCGTGGATGAAGCCGGCCGCATAGAGTTTTTCCGACCAGTCCCAGCGTGAGCCCAGCATCTGCACGCCTTCCAGGAGATCATGGCGCTCGACGAGGTCGATCGGCAGATCGGTCGTCACCGAGCCGAGCACCAGACCGTGCCGGCAGACGCGGCTGATCTCCGCGATGGCGCGCGCGACCTGTTCGCGTGGCAATCGGCACAGGCCGGTTTCGACGACGGCTTCGAAGGCGCGGTCTTCGAACGGCAGATTCGTCAGCTCGCCGAGCAGATTGTATCGGCCGAGTTCGGGCGGCGTGGGGACATGAGCGAGGCGATTGGATTCCACGCCATAGGCGTCGAAGCCGAGCGCGCGCAGCGCCGCCACCGTTCCGCCGGACGCGGAGCCGATATGGAGAACCCTCGCGCCCTTCTTCACATTCCAGGCAATGCGCAGCATGTCGGCGAGCGCATCCGCCTGAAAAAAGCGCTCGAGCGATTTCTCGGTGGAGGAGGCCTTCGACCAATGATCGGCGCCGAGCACGCCCGCCGCCTTCCTCTGCAGGGCGCGGCGAGCCATCAATATATCGGCGAGGATGATGTCGGTCGCGGCATCGGCCGAGTCCAGCACGCCATTCAGGGTCGCGTCGAACAGATAGTCGCCGACCATGATGACGCCGGGCAGACGCTGCGGCTCCGGCCGGTGATTGATCGCCCGGCGACGCGTCTTCAATCCTCCGGGAAGAGCGTTGACCGAAGCCATCCAGCGATGGACGCGCCTGTCGACGAGCAGATCCTCGGCTTCGGCGAATTGCGGCGGCAGCGCGTCGAGGCACAGTCTCTCGATCCGCTCGTCCGAGACATTGGCGAGGCTCAGAGCGGCGTTGCCGGCGATCAGAAAGGCGAGCGCGCCCCAATTGCCGTAGTCGTGGCGGGCGCTCTCGTCATAGACGCAGCATCCGTCGAAGGCGTCGACCATGAACCAGTCGGTCGGGATATGTTCACGCCAGAACGCCCGCTTGAACAATAGAGTGGCGCGCAGATAATGGCCCGGCCGATCGAAATAGCCGATATGGCGGTCGATCGTCTGCTGCAGCGTTTCCGAACGCCAGTGGATCATCGACAGAGCGGTCAAGGGCAGAGCGAGAACGACGTAGTCGACGATCGTCGTCTCGTCGAAGCCGTTCACATCCACCTCGAGGCGATAGGTTCCGTCCGCGAGCGGCTCCACGGAGCGCACCGTGGAGTTCAGGCGAAGCTCCGCTCCGAGATCGTTGACGAGCCCCTCGACGATCTGTTCATTGCCGCCGATGACGGAATAAATGTCCATGTAGCCGTCGACATCCATCAGCACATTCTTGAGGTAGGTCAGCCCATTCGTCTGGTGCGGCGGGGCCGAGACGTCGCTGTGCGCCATGGCCCTGATGTAGCGACGCGCGGTTTCGTCGCGAATCTCGCGGGTCAGCAGCGCTTCGCCGGACATCTGCGACCACGGATGCGCATTGTCGGCTTCCGCGATCGACAGATAGAACGCCTCCGGGCTCAGCATTTCGGCGCACCGCGCGCGAAACGCCTTCGCTTCGTCGCGCGTCCGTTCGCCGAAGTGTCGCCCCAGATCGTCGGGCGTCAAAATGATCTTCTTGTCCAGCACGCAGGGACCGCCTTCGATGTGCTTGATCTCGAGTCCCAGTTCGCCGACGATCAGGTCCTTCAAGGGATCGGGGCCGCGGCTCGAATAGTCGTAGATTTCCGCGACGCCCGCCTCGTAAGGACCGACGCCTGAAAATTGCCCGGTGACGATTTTGCCTCCTGGCCGCTCGCTCGCCTCGAAAATCGTGATCTGGCAGGCGTCGCCGGCCTTGGCTTCGAGATGCCGCGCGACGAACAATCCGCCCGGTCCGCCTCCGACGATGGCGACCCGCGTTTTCGTCTGTCGAAAGTCTTTCGGATTCATCTGTATCGGGACATTCATAGGCCTCTCCTACTGTCTGACTCCATGGATGCAGTAAGCGACGCCTTCCCCTGACGGGGTTTGCGGGAACCCACATCGAAAACATCGATGCTGTCAGACGCCTGCCGAACACAGACACTTGGCGCACGAACTCACCGTTCACGGCAAAATTTTAGACGAGTCCCGTGTAGGCTCCTGCGTAATGGAGTTTCCTCGACGTTCATCGGTTGATCGACAACATCGGCAACTGGGGCCCAGCCGATATTTGGCAATAAAAAAATTTGTCTCCACCCAAAAATTTTCCGAGATCCCATCAATAGTTAATAAAAAGTTACAATATGTACACGAAATCGTACCGTATATATAGTAACAATTCCGTATTATTACTTATACTATGCGTATATATACGCAGACACCGCTCCGAAGGCGGCGTGCGAAGCGGCGCCGACGGAGCCGGCCCATCGTCGAATGCGTGACGCCGCCTGGATTCTGCGCGAGCGGCCCATTATGCTCGACGCTCGCTTCGCGCGGCCTTCCGCTCCGGGAGGGCCTTTCCCCCCATCGAGCATCGCTGCTTGCCTCCTCTCTCCCCAAGTCTCGCCGACGCGCGCCGCGTCCTGCGCTCGACGTTCGGCCATGACGATTTTCGTCCCGGCCAGGAGAGCGTCCTGGCGGCGATCCTCGATCAGCGCGACGTGCTCGCCGTCATGCCGACGGGCGCGGGAAAGTCGCTTCTCTACCAATTGCCGGCGGCGATGGGGATCGCGCCGGTCATCGTCGTGTCGCCGCTCATTTCGCTGATGCGCGACCAGTTGCGCGGTCTGCAGGACGCCGGCGTTCCGGCGGCCGCTCTGCATTCGGCTCAGACGGAAGCCGAAAACGCGGCGGCGGTCGCTGCGATCAGGTCCGGCGGCGCGAAACTCATCTATGTAGCGCCCGAGCGGCTCGCGCAGGATGGGACGATCGAGCTGCTGCGCGCCGCCCGCCCGAGACGGCTCGCCGTCGACGAAGCGCATTGCGCGTCCCACTGGGGTCATGAGTTCCGCCCCGATTATGCGCGGCTCGCCGAGGTCGCCGAGCGCCTCGGCGCTCCCCCGATCCTCGCCGTCACGGCGACGGCGGGGCCGCAGACGCGCGCCGACATCATCGCGAAGCTGTTCGCGCAGGAGCCGGACATCTTCGTGTCGTCCTTCGCGCGCGCCAATCTGCGTCTGGCGTTTCGCCGCCGTCACGACGCGCTGCGCCAGATCGCGCATTTCGCGCGCCGGCGCGAAGGCCAGAGCGGCATCGTCTATTGCGCCTCACGCCGGAGAGCCGACCGGATGGCGCAAGCGCTGCGCGACATGGATTTCGACGCTCTGCCCTATCACGCCGGCCTCGACTCGGGGGCGCGCGGCCTCCATCAGGACGCGTTCTTTACGCGCGAGGGCGTAGTGATGGTCGCGACGATCGCCTTCGGCATGGGCGTCGACAAGCGCGACGTGCGCTTCGTCGTCCATGCCGACCTGCCCGATTCGGTCGAGGGCTATTATCAGGAAATCGGCCGCGCCGGGCGCGACGGCCTGCCGGCCGACGCGCTCGCGCTGTTCGATCCGCGCGAACTCGCCACCCGCTCGAGCCTCGCCGCAGACGCCGTGGGCGAGAGCGAAATCCGGCGCCGCGAAGCAATGGCGCGGCTCTGCGTCACGCCGTCCTGTCGGTTCCAGGCGCTGCTCCACGCGCTCGGGGAAGCGAGCGGAAAATGCGGACGTTGCGATAATTGCCGCAGCGGGCTATTCGGTCTGCCGCGGCGCGCGGCTCTGGTCGCGCTCGGCTGGCGCGTCGCCGCCCTCGGCCGTTTCGGGGCGATGGGCGACGCGCCCCTCGAAGAAGCGACGGACGCGTTTTCGCGGGACGCGGCGCCGGTCGCGCTCCCGGCCATCGATCCGGGTCGCGCGCGTTTTCTGCGAGTGGCGGACGAGCGCCTGTTCCGCGAGCTCTGCGCCTTACGCCAGCGGATCGCGCGCCGACGGCGCATCGCGCCGCGCGGCGTCGCGAGCGACGACCTGCTGCGGGCGTTGGCGGCGGAGCGTCCTCGAAGCCTCGCCGATTCGCCGTTCGCGGCGGCGGACGGCGAAAGATCGGCGATCGTCGAGCCGGAAGCGTTCTTGCTTCTGATCACGGCCCGCGCCCGCGACGCCGGCTGAGCCGTTCGGGCCGGCGACATCTGGAAAAGAACATCGATGGAGCTTTCGCAGACGCCGCCGATTCCGAACGACCTCCGCCAGATCATGGTCGGCCTCGGCCTGGCGATGCTGCTCTCCGCGCTGGACCAGACCGTCGTCGCCACCGCCATGCCGACGATCGGCAAGGATCTGGGCGATTTCGACCATCTGCCGTGGATCGTGACCGCCTATCTCGTCGCCTCGACGGCGGTGACGCCGCTCTACGGCAAGCTCGCCGACATTCATGGCGCGCGCGTCATGCTGCTCATCGGCATCGCCACTTTCGTCATCGGGTCGATCGCCTGCGCCCTGGCGCCGAGCATGAAACTGCTGGCGCTCGCCCGCGCCGTTCAGGGGCTCGGAGGCGGAGGGCTCATCGCCTTGGCGCAGACGATCATCGCCGATCTCGTCAGGCCACGCGAACGCGGCCGGATGCAGACCTATTTCGCGATCGTCTTCGTCATGTCCAGCCTCGGCGGCCCGGTGCTCGGCGGCGTCTTCGCCGAGCATCTGCATTGGTCGCTGATCTTCTGGATCAATCTTCCGCTCGGCGTCGCCGCCTTCTTCATGACCTATGCGAAGCTCGCGCGTCTGCCGCAGCGGCGCCATCCGCATCGTCTCGATTACGCCGGCGCCCTCGTCCTCGTGCTCGCCTCCACTTCGTTGCTGCTGGCGCTGAGCTGGGGCGGCGCGCGTTATCCTTGGGGATCGGCGCGCATCGTCGCCCTGCTCGCGGCGTCGATCACGCTCTGGTCGCTGTTCGCCTGGCGCACGAAAACCGCGACGGAGCCGCTCATCCCGCTCGCCGTGCTGTCGAACGCCGTGGTCCGCAATGCGACGCTGTCGGGCGGCTTCGGGCTCGGAACCTTCATCGCGCTGACGATCTTCATGCCGATCTATTTCGAGGGCGTGCTCGCGCTGCCGGCCGACGAGTCCGGCCTGGCGCTGATTCCGTTGACGGTCGGCACGGTGAGCGGCGCGACCATTTCCGGACGGCTGATGAGCCGCGTCCGTCACTACAAAGCGATGCCGTTGGCGGCGCTGGCCGGCGCGCTCGCCGCGATCGCGACATTATTCTTTCGGATCGGCGACCTGCCGCTCGCGGCGATCGACGGCTTTCTGGGCGCCGTCGGCTTCGGGATCGGCGCGATGCTGCCGGTTTCGACGGTCTCGGTCCAGAACGCCGTTTCCGCCCGCCATCTCGGCACGGCCACCGCCGTCATGCAATTCTTACGACAGCTCGGCGGGGTCCTCGTCGTCGCGATCTTCGGCGCGATCGTCATCGGCGGCGGCCATGCGGGCGTCGCCCATGGCGGCGGGCCCTCGCCGGCGTCGCTGTCGCCTGCCGGCGTCGAGGCGCTGCGCGAGACCTTTCGGCCGACCTTCGGCGTCGCCGCGCTCTGCCTGCTGCTCTGTTTCCTGTTCCTCGCCCGCATGGAGGAGAGGAGCCTGCATGGCGAGAATCATATATTATGAATGCAAGAAAAACTTGTGCATCGCGATAAATACTTATGTATTACCAAAAAATGAGACCGTCCCTAAATGGGACAGTGTGGCAAACATGTCACCTGATCTTCAAAACAATGCGGCATCGGGCCGCAAAGCCTCGTCAATGTTGACAAAATTGTCATATTGGCAATAGCTTCCGCCATCTGACCGCCATCGAGCGGCGAAATTGCAATGGAGCGCTAGATGAAAAAGGTTTTTCTCGCATCGATCGCAGCATTAACTGCAAGCGCGTCATTCGCCGCCGACCTTCCGAGCCGAAAGGGTCCGCCCCCGGTCCTGGTCCCGCCGCCTCCGCCGCTGCTCTGGACCGGATTCTACGTCGGCGGCAATATCGGCGGCGGCTGGCTCGACAGCTATAATCGCTTCGGATGGACCGGCCCCACCTGGGACGGCGGTTCGAAGTCCGGCGTGGTCGGCGGCGGCCAAGTCGGCTACAACCATCAGCTGTCGCCGCTCTTCGTCGTCGGCGTGGAGACGGATTTCCAGGGCACGGGCATCGGCGGCAAGCACAGCTGGGTCGGCGTCACGCGGAGCGTCGATTGGTTCGGCACGCTCCGGGGCCGCATCGGAGTCTCCGTTCTCAGCCCGCAACTGCTGGTCTATGGCACGGGCGGCTTCGCCTATGGCGACATTGGCCTGAACTATGGCTGGCTGGGCTCTCTGCGTCAGACCGGGACGGGCTGGACCGTCGGCGGCGGCGTCGAATGGGCCTTCCTTCCCCACTGGTCCGCGAAGGCCGAATATCTGTTCACGAACATCGGCGCCATCGAGTGGGGCAGCGTCTTCGCGGGCCCGCAGCGCGTCCATGTGCATACGGCGCGCGCAGGCGTGAACTATCATTTCGACTGGGCGCAGCCGGCCCCGATCCTGGCTCGCTATTGATTCGTTGGGCGACCGGGCGGTTTCGGCCGCCCGGTCGACTTCGTTGCTTTCACGGCGCCGTTGCTCCACTGTGCGGCCCATGAGATTTGCACCCCGGTCACTGCGCGCGCTCCTATGCTGCGCGCTCGTCGTCACATCGGCGGCGCGCGCTTCGGCGGAGGACGCGCCCCGCGTGTCGATCATCCGCGACGCGGAGATCGAGCAATTGTTGCGCGATTATACCGCGCCGGTGTTCAAGGCCGCCGGAATTCACGCGGGCGCGGCCAAGATCATTCTGGTGGGCGACCGCTCCTTCAACGCCTTCGTCGCCGATGGGCAGAAGATCTTCGTCAATACCGGCTCCTTGATGGAGGCGAAGACGCCCAACGAGATCATCGGCGTCCTCGCGCATGAGACAGGCCATATCGCCGGCGGCCATCTGGCGCGCGGCCGGCAGGAGCTCGCCAAGGCCACCATTCTCTCCATCGCCGGCATGTTGGCGAGCGCCGGCGCGATGGTCGCGGCGAGCGGCGCCTTCAGCCGCTCCGACGGGCGCGTGGGTATGGATTCGGCGGGCGCCGCCGGCATTCTGCTCGGGCCGCAGGAAGCGGTGAAACGCTCGCTGCTCAGCTATCAACGCGGCGAGGAGCAGGCGGCCGACCGCGCGGCGGTCAAGTTCCT
This sequence comes from Methylocystaceae bacterium, assembly GCA_003105285.1. Lineage (GTDB taxonomy): Bacteria > Pseudomonadota > Alphaproteobacteria > Rhizobiales > Beijerinckiaceae > Methylosinus. Next base: position 944 of record PQAN01000392.1, on the reverse strand, counting down.
CACCGCGACCCATCAATCCGCCAAGGGCATGCTGACCGTGTTCAGCCGCTTCGCCAGCGAATCCATGTTCAAGACGCAAGCGATCGATCCCTATCTGCAGTCGCATCCGATGCCCAATGAGCGCATCGCCAATCTCGACCAGGCCGCCAAGCAGTCGCCCTTTTTCGAGGCGGTCGACGCTCCCGCGTTGCAGGCTCGCCACGACCTCATGCGCGCCAAGCTCGTCGGCTTCATGGGCGCGTCCGGCGAGGTCGCGCGGCGCTATCCGATCTCCGACAATTCCTTGCCGGCGCGCTATGCGCGCGTCATCGCCGACAATCGCGTCGGCCGCCTCGAGGAAGCGCTGCGGGGCGCCGACGCGCTCGTCGCATCGGAACCGAAGAACCCTTACTTTTGGGAGCTGAAGGGGCAAATCCTGCTGGAGGCCGGCCGGGCGACGCAGGCGATCGCGCCTCTGCGCAAGGCCGTGGCGCTCGCCGCCCCGACCGCCGTGCCGATCCGCGTGCTGCTCGGCCACGCTCTCGTCTCCTCGGAAAACCCCACCTACATCAATGAGGCGATCAGCGTGCTGGCCAACGCCACGCAGCGCGACGAGGACAGCGCCGAGGCCTGGGAGTTTCTGTCCATGGCTTATTTTCGCAAGGGGGAGAACGCCAAGGCCCAGCTCGCCGCCGCCGAAGGCCTGTTCGTCGCCGGCAAATATGTCGAAGCGCGCACGCAGGCCTCCCGCGCCCAGGCGCAATTCAAGGAAGGCACGCCCGGCTGGCTGAAGGCCGACGATATCCTGACCTATCGGCCGCCGGGGAGCGAGTGATTACGCCGGCACGATCTCGTTACCGCAGAATTTTCTCGATCGCGACCATGAGGCCGCCGATGGCGAGGACGGCCGCGAACAGCCATCTGGCGATGTCGGTCTTCAGATTTGCGAGATCGGCGCGCAACTC
>PQAN01000391.1 GCA_003105285.1 Methylocystaceae bacterium | reverse complement strand
TCCACAACGAGGCGAAACATTTGCGGACGGATCGCAGGATCGCCTCGCGCCCGACGACGTTCAAGAAACTCTCGTGAATGCCTGCGAAGGCGTGTTTTTCGCCGTCTTCACCGGTGGCGCTGGAGCGCACGGCAACAGGCCCGTTATCGATTCCCGCCTGCGCGAGCGCTGCGTCGAGTTCATTGGAAAGGTCTGACGGCAGCGGCGCGCTTTCGATCGCCGTGCGAATATCCGTGAGCAGCGCTTGCGTCCTCGGAATGGCGACGTCGCGCGCCTCTATCGCCGCCGCCTCGACGATGAGCGGCGTGACGCTTTCGTGGCTTGCCACGGCGTCATATGCCCCGACCTCGATGACGATTCCGCGCGGAACGGGAAAGCCCCAGCGCGCGAGACGTCCGAGATTCCAAGCCTTTCCGCCGACCCGCGCGGAACCAGCTGCAACAGCCTGCCGAAAATCGAGAATCACAGTCATTTTCTCTCGCTCCTCGCGCCAATGCCCTCGAGCGTCAGTTGCAACAGCCAATCGATCTGACCGGCCGTCAGCGGCTTTCCGGTCTGCAACGCGTGAATTACGGTGGGGATGAATAAGCCGAGGACGATAAAGGTGAGCGGCATCGGATCGTGATCGGAGCGGATGACGCCCTGCTTCTGGCCAAGCGCAAGCACGTCGCGCAAAAGACCGCGAAACGATGCACGTCCGCTCGGCGCCTCCATCTCCGTGTCCGTCGAAAGAGCACGCATCAAGGTAGCCATCGCTATTCTCGGATAATCGGAATGCCAGCGGGCGGCAGCGAGCAAAGCATCTCTCAGCAAATTGCGGGCGTTCTCTTCCGCTTCGAGGCGGCGGCGAAATGCGCTTCCCCATTGCGTGCTCGCCCGATGGACGATCGCAAATGCGATCTCCTCCTTCGACGCGAACAGATTGTAGACCGTCGCCCGCGTGAGCCCCGCGCGCGTTGCAAGAGCTTCCATACTGGCGCCCTCCACTCCGTGCTGCTCGAACTCGATCATAGCCGCATCGAGGATTTGCTGGCGCGATCGGTCTTTGCGGTTTGGCTTGGTGATTTCCATTTACAACGATCCATTTTTAGACATTTGTAAATATGTTGGAGAACAACGTCAAGCCGCCTTTTGAGGCTGGACAGGGATCAGGAGGCCCTGCGACCCGACACAGATCGCGAGCCGCGTTTGGAGCGGCATTGAATCGCGCAGGGCGCGAAGACAGCATGTCGGATTACAGCAACGTGGTCGCCGCCATCAGGGAGACGGCGTAGTGTGTAGCGGCCTGCTCTTAGTCAGCCTTTACAACTGAAACCGGCAGTCGTCCGTTGCTAAAATGTTCTGACGGGTCTAACTTCGCTGCGCTGCTGTTGAAAAAAGCAGCGGCCGAACGGGATGGTGGAACATCCCGCCCGGCCTGACCACAACCCATGCTGCTTTGGAGCTTGGATCATGGCTGATTCTGAAGATAGCACGACTCCGCCCGCCGTTAGCTGGCGCGCCATTTTGCGAGGAACCGGCGCCTTGCCGTCCGGGAAGAGGACAGAAGGGACGCCGTCCGACCCTGCGCTGCAACTCTGGCAAAGCTGGCAAGCCAATCACACGCGGGTCGTCGCACTGACGCGCCAGTGGCAGCGCATCGAGACACGACTCATTCACTCGGTCGGCTTCCCCGAGGTCACGATCCGCCTTTCCGGCGAGGAGGAGCCGAAAGTAGCTCATTCGGTCGACGAGATCGAGGAACTGCTCGCAGACGAGCCGGAGATCGAGAGAGAAACGCTGATCGCGGCGTTCGACGAGCAGCAAAAGCGATGGGACGAGGCGGCGGCGACGCTCGGCTTCGACGCCGTTGACGCGGAACTCCGAGCCGCTCTCGATAAGGAGCGCGATTTCACGGCTTCGGTCCCGAGGACGAAGGCCGCCAGCTTACCGGGCGTTGCGGCCAAGCTCTCCATCGTCATTCAGCTCGGCGAGCCGAGCCCGAAAGACACGGAATTTCCTTGGCCGGAACTACGCTCGGCCCTGGCGGATCTCGCCCGGCTGGCGTCTCCGGAAGCGGCGATCTCGCCGATGTGACGCTCGTGCTCAGGTCCGTGGTCGCTCGACTACGGACCTGGCTTCTTTCCAACGGCTGCGCGCCTTTGCGCTGGCCGCCGGCCTTTTCGAGCAGGCTTTACGTCGTTCCGGACCGGCGACATCACGCTGGCGCCTTTCCCGGACGCAGAAGACGACGGCGTCGCCTCCGCACTTTCGTCCGAAGGCGTCAGAAGCTCGAGCGCCGGGATGCCGAGAGCGGCGGCGAGACGCTCGACGGCATCGACCGTCGCCGAATAAACGCAGCGTTCGAGAGAGCTGATGTAGGTTCGGTCCAGTCCGGCCCGATGTCCGAGCTCCTCCTGCGACAGGCCCCGAGCCCGCCGATATTTCCTCAGATTGCGCGCCAGCGTCTCTCGCATTTCCATGACGAGAGCCAGCCAGCTTGAAGAGTATTTATCTACGGAGTATACTCTACAGATTGTTGCTCTGGCCCGAGAATAGGGAAGCGGCAGCGCGGCAGAAGAGCCGAGGTTGCTCGACGGACGTCGAGCATCATCGCAAACCGACCGAAAGTGCGAACATGCGTGAGAAGCACCTGGGTGATGCGTTTTCGCTGGCGACGATTCTGTTGAACACACGCGAGCAGTTCGGTCGCGCGTTACGCGACGCTGCGATGGCGTGCATCAGAGCGAGATCGAACGGCGCACGTTCCGACCAACTCGTCATTTCCCGTAACATCCTCGAGTCGCACATCGACGACGCTCTTTATCTGATCGGCAGAGACGGGCTCGACTCGCTCGAGAGCAACGTCCGATTTGCCGTCGACGAGATGATACGAGAGGCGCTGGAAAACGTCAGAATGCGCAGAGCGGACAATTAGTCGATCGCGTTCTTGTTACGCCGGCTATGGCGTGCGGATATGAGCTTGCGTCATCTCCGGCTCCTCGCCGTCACTTCACGGTGTATAGGAGCCGACATTTCCTGACCAGCAGCACGTTTGCCGTTGATCACATTTCAAAGAATTTTGTTTTGGGAGCAACTGTCGTGGAAAGACGAATAACTCTCACTGACATAGACCGTCCTGGTGAGGCGCTCGAAGTCGATATCATCGCTGCCGACGAGACCTCATTGACGCTGGCCGTGCCGAACACGTCAGTGCAATTTCGATTATTCCGCCACAGCCGCCAAGCTCCCTATCAAGGAGCGTTGGGCGGGCGAAGCTTCTGCTTCGTTCCACTCGCTGTCGAAGCCAAAAAGACCGTCACCAAAGGGAGAAAATAGAGCGTCCGACGCGTGGAGCGTCCGGCGAAATTCGAGTCTCCAGATCCTTGTTGGCAGCGCCAAACTTGATTGCAGTGCAATCATTGCTTATTTTGCGGACGATGCCATTCTGGAGGCTGTCGTGGCAAGCATCACAATCCGCAATCTTGACGACGATCTGAAGCGCCGCTTACGCATGCGCGCGGCTGAGCATGGCCGCTCCATGGAGGAAGAAGCGCGGGAAATCCTGCGCCGTGCGATCAGCGGCGTCATCGCGCCGAAGAATCTCGGCCAGGCTATTCACGCCCGCTTTGCCGCCATCGGCGGCGTGGAGTTGGAGCTTCCCGCGCGCGGCCCGATGCGCGAACCGCCATCGTTCTCATGAGCGACGCCGTCATTCTGCTCGACACGAACGTCGTCTCCGAACTGATGCGGCCTAAGCCCGCCCAGGCGGTCCTGGACTGGTTCGCCGCGCAGGATTCGACCAAGCTGTTTTTCAGCGCGGTGAGCGAGGCCGAATTGCGCACGGGCGCGGCGATCCTTCCGGCTGGGAAGCGCCGCGACAGTTTGACCGCCACCATCGACATCATGATCATCGAGGATTTCGCGGGCCGCGTCCTGCCCTTCGACAGCGCCGCGGCGAAGGCTTACGCGGCCATCGCCGCGAGCCGTCGGGCGGCAGGGCAACCGATCATGGAAGCCGATTGCCAGATCGCCGCCATCGCCCGCGTCCGAGGAGCCGCAGTGGCGACTCGAAATGTCCGTGATTTCGAGGGATGCGACATCGTGATTGTCGATCCTTTCCATGTTTCGTGACGTCGAGCTGTTTAATCTAGCCAAGATTTGTGACCGCCCGGAGATTCCGCACCCACCGCGCGGATGATCTTTCCCAGCGTGACCTGTACCACTCCACTACATATAGAGCGGCCGGTGCGCCGCACCGACATCGCCTGACTGGCCGGGCGTGACCCGTTGCGGACCTTGGGGAGCGATACAAATGTGATGCCGTCTATCCCGTGCTGAGGTATTTTACGACAATAAATGAAAGAGGGAACAGGACATTATACAGAAGATCCTCGTCTATTTTAGACCCTTTATGCGCCAAGCTGTTTCGAGTATTGATAAGTGTTTTGCACATACATAAATCGACATTGACTTTCTTGTTTTCAAGAACTTCAAACTCTATTAGTCCGATTTTTATCAGTATGGCATAGAGCTTTTCGGCGCGGCTTTGCACTGTGTTGGTAGGGCTTCGCAAGAAGCGTTTCAGCTGATCAAGCTGGCTTCCAGCGAGCCGAGATTCCTTTACAATCCTTTCTTGCTCGGCCGCCGTGAAAAGCGGAGTGAACAGACTCGAAAATTTGGAAGTTGCAAGACGCTCTAACTCTTCAATGGGAATGAACCAGTTGGAATATTTTGCTTTGGGCTGTGCGGCCCGCATTCCCTCCACAAAAATTTCGGTAAGGTACGATGTGCCTAAAGATTCGAGCTGCTGCGCCGTCAACAGTCGTGATTCTTTCGACGTGATTCGAGTAAAAGCGTACGGCTCGATGCTAGCCGCTGCGGGAGGCCTGTTGAGACGAACGCCGGACCAATCAATATCGACTACCAGGTTACCATTCCAAGGATCGCGCTGCCTCGAAGCGAACGACGCCGTTAGGGCAGTAGCGAGATCACGCAGAAATTTTTCTATCGCCGTGCTAATTTGCGGTTCCTTAAAGTGAACAGTAAGGGCTTGCCACCCTTGCGGTTCGTGTTTGCTAGGAGGACCAACGAGGAACGTGTCTAGCTTGAGATCGAGGACGGTTATGTCGCTAAACGAGAACGTCTCTCTGACATCGGCCCCGTTCTCGGAGAACGCTGCGAACCCTCCATGTCGAGAAAACTGGTAGCCTGGTACATTTACACCATGGGAGCCAATGAGACGGATGGCGACAGATACTGAGACAAACACTTCGCTCATAAATAGTTCCATAGCTGCCCGATTTCGCTGAATCAACTGGACGTCCGCTCCTGGCGCATTGCTGCGGCAGCAAGAGTGGCAACGGCATGCCTATATGTAGTGGTCCCTTTCACGACGGCCTCGCCGGCGTCTTCGACTCGATCAATCGGTGACGCCATTTTCGGCAAACCCTCGCCGCTGGCTCTTACCGACAACCGCATATCGGCCGATCCAGAAGCTCGGCGGGCTTCCCCTTGCTGGCGCCTTGCTACGATTTTTTCTAGTTCTAATAAGCAGTTGTATTCACGCTATAAAATAGGCCTGTAATTCGCGACTGAAAATCGCAGTGTCGGTGGTTCGATTCCGCCCCTGGCACCACTCCTTCCGTCGAAACTCAACGCTAACCTACGATAAATAAACAACTTACGAGCAAGCCAGCCGAGCCGGTAGTTCGCTCGTCCGCGCTCCGATATCCGGCGATCTCCGATCTTTCGCCCGCCGAGCTCGACGCTTTCGTCGCCGCTTTTCGGCAGGCGGCCGAATGATGACTGTCATTTGACAGATGTCGCGCCGCCAACGCATCGGTCAATTCGTCGAGCGAGGGGCGCTCCCCTGGCGGCGTTACGTCAGATCATATTCGAACCGCAGATAGCCGGCGTTTTCCAAGCCTGCGGCGCGCAGGCCGGGCGCGTCGGCGAGGCGGCGCGCGGCCGAAGGCGAGCTGTCGAAGGCGACGGTCACGCGCCGTCCGAGCGGCGCGAAGGACCATGGCCGCTCCGTCGCGACCGCTTCGCCGGCGCGCAGGAAGCGTTCGATCGCATCCCTATTGCTGTCGGGCGCGCGCAGTACGACGCCGCGTCCGTCGAGCCCAGGAAATTTCCCGCCCCCATCGGCGCGGTAATTATTCGTCACGACGACGAACTCCTGAGCCGGGTCGATCTCTCGATCCAGATAGCGCAGATCGACGATGCGCGAGGCGTCGGGCTCGATCGGCTTTCCGCTCGCGTCATAACGCGCGGGTTTCGACACGTCGATCTTATAGGTGACGCCGGCGATGACGTCGAAATTATAGGACGGCGTTCGGCGGTTGATGAGCGGTTGTGGCCGCTCGTCGGCGGGATCGATCCGCTCGAAGATGCGCGCGGAGTGTTCGAGCCACTCGCGCAGGCCCGCGCCGGTGACGCGCAAAGCGGCGAGCGTATTGGGATAGGGATAGATATCGGCGACGTCGCGCAGCGCGATCGGGCCAGGGGCGAGATCGATATAGGCCTCGGGCGTATGGCCGGCGCGGAACGCGGCGGCGGCCGAGAGCAGTGGGAGTTCCGCATAGGGCGTCGCGGCGAGCAAGGGGCGCGCATAGGCGAGTTGCGCGGCGTTGACGAGCGCGGCGACCGGATCGACGCCGATCCAGACGAAAAAGGAATGGAGTGGCGCCTGAAGACGCCCGATCGGCTGATCGACCCAGGACTTCGTCGCTTCATGCTCGATGGAGACGATTTTTTCCACGGCGGGGTCGGCCGGCGCGAGCGCGACGACGCGGCCCGATTCGCGTCGGTAGATCGGACGAGCCTCGACCGCGAAGCGATCGACGATCCAGCGCGCGCCGTCATGCGCGAGCGACAAATCGACGACGCCCAGGTGACTGCCCCAGAAGCCCGGCATGACGGCGGGAACGCCGGCCAAGGCGCCGCGTTCCGCGTCGACGCCCTCTAGTCCGGCGTAGTCCGGGCCGGGAAAGACGCGATGCGAATGGCCCATCATCACTGCGTCGATCCCGGGAACGGCGGCGAGCTGCAACGCGGCGTTCTCCTCGTTCTCGGCCGCCGGGCGGGTGTTGATCCCGGCATGGCATAGCGTCACCAGCACATCGCATTTTTCGCGCAGAGCCGGCGCATGCCGACGCGCGCTGGCGATGATGTCGCCGCAGCGCAGCCTGCCTTCGAGATGCGCTTTGTCCCACATCATGATCTGCGGCGGCGCGAAGCCGATGACGCCGATGCGCAGCGAATGAGCGAGGCCGTCTTCATCGACGAGCCGGCGCTCGAGGATGCGAAAAGGCGGCGCGAACTCGCGCCCATCGGCGCGTTCGATGTTGGCGCTGACGTAAGGAAAGGCCGCGCCCGCGAGCGCTCGCTCGAGAAAATCCAGGCCGAAATTGAATTCGTGATTGCCGAGCGTCGCCGCGTCATAGCGCAGCTTGTTCATCACGGCGAAGACCGGATGGACTCGTCCGTTCGCGAGCCCCTCCTCGCGGGCGAGAAAATCGCCGAAGAGGCTGCCTTGAATGAGATCGCCATTGTCGAACAGCAGAGCGTTCGGCGCCTCGGCGCGCGCCGCCTCGATGAGGCTCGCCACTTTGTTCAGCCCGACGGTCGGATCGGGCTTCTCATGATAATAGTCCCAGTCCAGCACGAACATGTGCAGGTCGGACGTCTCGAGCAGCCGCAGATGAAGGCGGGGCGCGGCGCGAACGGAGCGCGAAAGACCGACGCCGATGGCGAGAGCGCCGGCGCCGGTCAAAAGCTCGCGTCGCGAGACCCGGGGCAATCGGGTGAAGGACGCAGGGCGATCGGGTGAAGGTCTCCTCATCCTGAGGAGGCCCCGCAGGGGCCGTCTCGAAGGACGAGGAGGCCTTCACGCCGCCATCTGGAGCTCCCCCTCCTCATGCTTCGAGATGCGCCTTTCAGGCGCTCCTCGGCATGAGGGGGAGGATCATTGTCCTTCACCCGATCGCCTTGTCGCGAGACCGACACCGTCTGCTCCTATTCGGCGGCGGTCGGAAGCCCGTCGCGCGTCGCGGCCAGCAGCGCGCTCTTGAAGCCGTCGATGATGACGTCGGCTTGCCGGTGCAACAGATTATGCGCGACGAGGCCGACGAGCGCCGTGCCGATGCCGATCGCCGTGGCGATGAGCGCGGCGGCGATGCCGCGGCTGACCGCCGCCGGGTCCGATACGCCGCCGGACGACAGCGCGTTGAACGTGTCCATGATGCCGAGGATCGTGCCGAGCAGGCCGAGCAGCGGCGCCGCTGTCACGATCGTGTCGAGTATCCACAGGCGCGCGCTGACCTTGGCGTCGACCCTGATGAACAGGGCCGACGACAAATCCTCGACGCGCCCGCGCGTGACGCCGGGCGCGTTCTGCGCCGCGACATATTCGGAGAAGCTGCGGCTCAGCTCGTCCGCGCCGAATGCCGTCGGCGCGGCCGCCTCGGCGAGCGCATGGGCGCGGATCGCCGCATTGATCCTGCGCGCCCGGAGCGCGAGCAGCCCGTAATAGACGAGCCGCTCGAGCAGGACGAAGACGAGAAGCGCGAGACATCCGTAGAGAATGTCGATGGTGATCTCGTGAAGGAACGCGTGATCGATGCGCACGTCAGAACCCCATGGAGAAGGTCGCCGTCGCGGAGAAGCCCTGGCCGACGTAATAGGTCGGAGCGCCGCCCGCGATGACGTTGCCATAGATGCCGCGCGTCGCCGAGGCGTTGCTGGTGACGCCGTTCTGGCCGGTGAGCGCCCGGGTGTTGGTGATGTTGTGGAAATTGACTCTCAGCTCCGGCCGGCGAGCGAGACCCAGATCGTCGAAGCGATAGCCGATCATCGCGTCGAGGCGCGCATAGGCCGGGATCGATTCGTCATTGGTGAAGGTCGAATATTGCCGGCTGACGACCTTGGCGGCGAGATTGCCGATGATGTGATCGTCGTCGTAATCGACGCCGATGGCGCCGGTCCACTCCGGCGCGCGCGGCAGATGCTTGCCCTTCGTCGGCAGGAAGTCGAACACCGTCGGCACCGGCGCGCCGGCCCGCGCGGTCGCGGTCGTCGAGAGATTGTTGAGCAGCCGCGTCTGCAGATAGTTCGCCGACACATAGGGACGGAAGCCGCCGAATATCCGCCGTGTTCCCGCTTCGAAAGCGACGCCGCCGAGATTCACGGCGCCGGCGTTGATCGTCGTGCTCAGCGACGCCGTCGAGCCGGGGAAGATCGCATTGGTCGAGACCTGCTGATTGTCGTAATGGGCGCCGTAGAGCGACAGCGACGTCGCGAACAACTCCCCTTGATAGCGATGGCCGAGCTCGAGCGTCACGCTCTGCTCCGGCTTCAGCGGATTGGCCGGCGTCACGACGCCGGAGCCGTTGTTCACAGAATCCGACAATGCGAAATTCGGCGACGATTTGAACGACGTGCCGACCGAGCCGAACAATTGGTGCTCGTCGAAAAACCTGTATCGGAATCCCGCCTGCGGTAGAACGGCGAGATCGTTCAGGCCGACATAGGGCGTGACGCCCGGCAGGTAATTATAGATCGAGCGATGGATCGAGGCGATCTTCACGCCGGACTCGATCGTCAGCGCGTCGCCGAGCAACGACCATGTGTCGCCGACGAAGCCCATATTGGTGACGGTCTGCGTCAGCGTATCGCGCCGCTGCAGCGTGCCGACGCCCGGCAGCGCGATGGCGCCCGAGTCGACGAAGGGATCGACGACGCCGCCGTCGGCGTTGAGGAAGGCGTAAGGGGCGGTCTGGCGATGATTGGCGAATTCGAACCAGTAGCCGAGCGTGAGCTTGTGATTCTCGAATTGGAAGGTCAGCTTGTTGATGAGGCCCGGGCGGAGCGTCTCGGTGATCGAGGGGTTGTAGTAGACGCCCCTGTCCTTGTTGGTGATGACGCCGTTGCCGTTCCAATCGGCGGCGCCGACATTATAGCGGCCGTAATAGAAGGCGTTCTCCGTCGGGCTCGCCGTGCCGCCGCCATTGCCGTAGCCGTACCAGAAATAGGGAATGGCGTCATAGGTCAGATTGCTGTCGAGCGAGAAGGTCGAAGGCGCGCTGACGATAAGATTGCGGAACGGATTGATGCGCCATTTGTAATAGAGGCCCGCCTGATTGGCGGAGCGGTCCCAGGCGGCGGGCGGCGAGCCGGCCGGCGGGACGAAATAGCTCGAGGGCAGGGACGAATTGTAGCCGGCGGACTTGTCGCCGAGGATAGAATAGGTCGCGAGATTCGGATTGGCGTAGAAATTGTTGAGCGCGTCGTTGTAGATCACCGACAGGCTGACGCGGTTGCCCTGGCCCGGCTCCCACACGCCTTTGAAATCGACATGCTGACGCTCGTCGGCGCCCGGTCCGACCCAGTGATTGGCGTGGTAGTGCGAGTAGGACACATAGCCGCGGAAATCGCCGACTTGGCCCGATTCGGCGCGCGCGAATTCGCGGCTCAGATTGTGCATCCCGTAGGAGAAGTCGACGAAGCCGCCCCTGCGCTTCGAAGGATCGCGCATATAGATGTTGATGACGCCGCCCGACGCGCCGATATGCGGGCTGTCGAGATCGGGCGAACCCTGTGCGATGGAAATCTGCTCGATGTTCTCGGCGTCGACATATTCCTGCGGATAGAGCGCGTAATTGCCGGAGTCGTTGACCGGCATTCCCTCGATCGTCAGGCCGAGCTGATCGCTGTTGAAGCCGCGGATCGTGATGTTGCCACCGTTCAGGCCGGCGTTGTCCGTGCTGGTGATGACGACGCCGGGCAGCATGTCGATCATCTGATAGGGATTGGCCGTCGGCGACATTTTGGCGATGGCGTCGCGCGTGACGGTGGAGCGCGTCTTGACGGCCTCCTCCTCGATCATATGGCCGCCGCCGAGATCCTTGCCGGTGACGCCGTCCGGCGTCGGCTCGCCGCCCTGGCCGCTCCCATAAATGTCGACGCGTCCGAAATCCGTCGGCGCGGCGGTGAGGCCGCTCTGCGAGCGGCTGTCATGCGCGGGCTTTTGCGGCTGCGGCGCCGATTGCGCGAGGACCATTGTCGACATCGACGCTCCGGCGAGGAGCGTGAGCGTAAAGACACGAAGCTTCATGACGGGCACCCCAGTTGACTCATCTCGGATGGAAAACGACGACGCCGCTGAGCGTTCCTCCCCCGGCGGCGGATGCGCAGGCGACGGCGCGCGAACGCGCCGCGGAATCGAGAATCGACGAGCCGGAACTCCTCGTGACCGACGCGCCGCCGCCCGAGACGACGATGCCGACCGAGCCCGAGGGCTTCTGAAGGCGCGCATCCTTCGATGCCGGGTAGGGCGCGCCGGCAAGGCAGGCGCGGAACGCCGCCGCACTGCCGGAGGACTGAGATCGAGCGGGGGGACGACCGGCCTCGCCGCGGCTCGCTTGCGCCCGCGCGGGTCTTTCGCGCGTCTCGCTCGCATGTTCGGATTTGGCGCGGCGCGGCTTTTCCTCTGCCTGTTTCGGCTTCGTCTGCGGCTTCTCTTTCCTCGGCTGCGGCGGCTTTTTCGGCGCGACGATGGGTTCCTGGTCGGTCGTCGGCGGCGGGGTATTGTCGACGACTTCAGGCGCCGGCCCTTCGATCGGCGCGTCTTGCGGCGGCTCAGTCTCCGGCGCCTCGCTCGCCTCGGGTTCCGCCGATACGTCCAATGCGATTTCGGCCGATGTCGCCGTCGTCGCGGCGGACGGCGGCATGCTCGGGGCATGGATCGACGAGACGAGCAGCAGAGCCGCCAGCGTTCCGCACAGCGCGCTGCTGTTGCTGACGAGATCGAGACGATCGATCGCTGGACTGGAGCGCACTATTTCGGTCTCGTGACGATCGAGGCGCTGGCGACTTTCGCCGCCTTCAGCGCGTCGAGGACGGCGACGAGCTTCTGCAGTCCGGCGCCTTCGTCGCCGCTGATGACGACGGCGAGCGGCTTGTCGTCGCTCGCGAGCCCGCGCAGCCGATCCGGCAGCTCGACGAGCGAGACGGGTTGTCCGTCGAGGAAGTTGTTGCCCTCCCGATCGATGCCGATCGTCACGCGCGTTCGCTCGACGATCTTATCCGGGCGAGCAGAACTCGGCGGCGTCACCTTCAGACCGAGCGCTGGAAGGACGTTGATGCTGATCAATACGAAGAACACCAGCAAGAACATCATTACATCGATCATGGGGATGATCTCGATGCGCGCATGTCTTTCGCGCCGCTCCGGCCAGCTCCGCATCGACAATTCCCCTCGAGTCGATCTTCATCGATCCACCCATGACGGGGCGCTTGTTTCATAATTATGACTGTATTTTTACTACACTATCGAGAAAAATACATGAATCTGCCGTTTTTTCTTAAAAGCGTAAACTTTACTATATCTTGACCGATCTGGGCCGGAATGTGGCCTTTTTGCCACGGTCGTCGCGAATTCGCCGCAGGGGCCCGCCGCCCAGACAACCAAGGCCGGCGGCCGATCCGTCACGATTGTGTCATCCAAGGAGGGTGTGTGTGGTTGCCGGGCGCCGCGAGCGGCGTATTTGCAACAGCGCTACGAACTGGCGGCCTCGAATGGACTTCTCCCGTCGATTCACCTTTCTCTTCTCCGCGCCGATCTTCGAGGCCGACGACCTCGAAGGGCTGCGCGTCAATCAGATCATCGCCGCGATCGAGAGCATGGGCTTCCAGGTCGTGCGGGCGCGGCGCGTGGAGGACGCGGAAATCGTCGTTCAGACCGACGCCGCGATCGGCTGCCTCGTCGTCGACTGGGGCAAGCGCGGGCTCGAAGGCAAGACCGCTTCGCTCATCGATCTGATGCGCAAGCGCGGCCTCGAAATGCCGATCGTCCTCCTCATCCGCCGGAAGCGTTTCGAGGACATTCCGGTCGAGGTGCTGGATTTTATCGACGGCTATGTCTTCCTCGCCGAGGAGACGCCCGAGTTCATCGCCAAGAATCTCGTCTCGCGCCTCAAGCAATATGCCGAGACGCTCAAGACGCCGTTCTTCGGCGCGCTCGTCGATTACGCCGAGGAAGGCAACCAGCTCTGGACCTGCCCCGGCCACAATGGCGGCATTTTCTACAGTCGCAGCCCGATCGGCCGCATCTTCATGGAGCATCTCGGCGAGTCGGTCTTCCGCGACGATCTCGACAATTCAGTCCTCGAGCTCGGCGATCTCTTGACCCACGAAGGCCCTGCTCTGGCTGCTCAGAAGGCGGCCGCGGAGATTTTCGGGGCCGAGAAGACCTATTTCGTCCTCAACGGCACGTCCTCGTCGAACAAGATCGTTCTCACCAATCTGATCGCGGAAGGCGATCTGGCGCTTTTCGATCGCAACAATCATAAGGCCGCGCATCACGGCGCATTGCTGCTCGGCGGCGGCACGCCGATCTTCCTTCCGACGACGCGCAACGCCTATGGCTTGATCGGCCCGATCGACCATCGATCCTTCGACGAGGAGAGGCTGCGCGAACGCATCCGCGACAATCCGCTCGTGAAGGACAAGGACGCCTGGCGCAAGGAGCGCCCCTTCCGCGCCGCGGTGATCGAGCAATGCACCTATGACGGCACGATCTATGACGCCGAATGGATCGTCCGGAAGATCGGACATTTGTGCGACTATATTCTCTTCGATGAAGCCTGGGCCGGCTTCATGAAGTTCCATCCGCTCTACGAGCGGCGTTTCGCCATGGGGTTGAAGGATTTGACCGAAAGCTCGCCCGGCGTCGTCGCGACGCAGTCGACGCATAAGCAACTCGCGAGCTTCTCCCAAGCCTCGCAGATTCATGTGCGAGACCGCCACATCAAGGGTCAGAAGCGCCGCGTCGAGCACAGGCGCTTCAACGAAGGCTTCATGCAGCATGCGTCGACGTCGCCGTTCTATCCTTTGTTCGCGTCGCTCGACGTCGGCGCGCAGATGATGAAGGGCCGCTCCGGCGAGCTCTTGTGGGACGACACGATCCGGCTCGGAATCGAGCTGCGCAAGAAGCTGCGGGCGGTGCGGCGCGAGTTCGAGGTGAAGGAGAAGGACCCGGCGCGGCGCTGGTTCTTCGATCCCTTCGTGCCCGACGCGGTCTCGATTCCGGACGCCGCGCGCGAGTCCGGGGCCCATCGCGTCCCATGGGAAAGCGTCTCCACCGACCAGCTCGCCCGCAACGCCGCCTTCTGGGAGCTCGCGCCCGAGGCCGGCTGGCACGGTTTCGAGAATATGGCGCGGGGTTTCGCGATCACCGACCCCGCGAAGCTCACATTATTGACGCCGGGCTTCGATCGCGCGACGGGCGCCTATGAGGATCACGGAATTCCGGCCCCCGTCGTCGCGCAATATTTGCGCGAGAACCGCATCGTGCCCGAGAAGAACGACCTGAACTCGCTGCTCTTTCTGTTGACGCCGGGCGTCGAGTCGAGCAAGGCCGGCACGCTCGTCTCGGCGCTCGTCGCCTTCAAGCGGCTGCACGACGACAACGCCCCGCTTCAAGATGTCGTCCCGGAATTCGTCGCGCGTCGGCCGGGGCGCTACAAAGGCGCGCGGCTGCGCGATCTCTGCGGCCAGATGCACCAGTTTTTCAAGGAGGCCGGCGTGAGCGCGCTGCAGCGCGCTCAGTTCGCGCAGGAGCATCTCCCGGACATGGTCATGACGCCGCGCGAGGCCTATCTGCATCTCGTGCGCAACAAGGTCGACTATCTGCCGATCGACGAGATCGAGGGCCGCATCGCGACGACGCTCTTCGTCATTTATCCGCCGGGCATCGCCACCATCGTTCCCGGGGAGCGGCTGTGCGCGAAGGCGCGGCCCATGCTCCAATATCTGAAGACATTCGAGCGGAGCGCCAATCTCTTTCCGGGCTTCGACAATGAAATCCAGGGTCTCTACAAGGAGACGGACGAAGAGGGACGGCTGCGCCTCTATACCTATGTCGTGAGCGAATGACTTTGGAGGCGCGCGCTATTTCCGCGGACATCCAACATTGGCCGATCATCGTTCGGCCTTCGCGGGACGAAGATGTCGAAGCCATGCTCGCGATCTATCTTCATCACATCCGCACAGGCCTCGACCCTTCCGAGGCGCCGCTCTACGAGGCGCCGCAGAAGGAGGACATCAAGCGGCGGCGCAAGAACATGGGGAAGCATCGACTTCCCCATCTGGTCGCGGAGCTCGACGGCGCCGTGATCGGCTACGCCTACGCCGTGCCATTCCGCAAGCGGCCGGCCTATCGTTATGTCGTCAAGCATTCGATCTATGTCGACCCGAGCCATCTTCATCGCGGCGTCGGCCGGCTGCTGCTGCAAGCGCTGATCGACGCCTGCGCGGCGGCCGGCTTCCGACAGATGATCGGCTATGTCGACGCCTCCAACCAGGCCTCGTTGAAGCTGCACGAGGCGTTTGGATTTTTCCAGGCCGGCTATCTCTCGTCCGTCGGCTTCAAATTCGGCCGCTGGACAGACTCGGTCGTCATGCAGCGATCGCTCGGCCCCGGCGCCTCCGCTCTCCCGGACAGTCGATAACGTCACGCCGCCGCTGGGCGTGTCCTCGGTCCAGACGGCTCTGCCGTGCGGATCCGTCGAGGTCGTCGACCTTGCCGCCTTCATCCTCGACGATGACGGCGGCCTCGGAGAAAGAGCGAAGATTCGGCGAGCCGTCATATCCAGAACCACCGGCTCGAGCGAGGCGCGCGTGTCGTCGATGCTGTGGATCGACGCGCCCTCGACAGGCCTTAGGCTCTTCTGAAGGAACCGAAGCGTCGCCCACGATGCGCAGTCCGGCGTCGATAGAGATCGAGCACGGTGGGCGACCAACGCGCTAACCGCTGTCGCCGACAGATTCGGCATAGTGGGTCGTCGGCAAATCGCGCAGACGCCGAGCGCCGGCTTCCGGCGTGATGTCGCGCTGGGGAGAACCGAGCAATTCGAACCCGACCATGAATTTACGCACGGCGGCGGAGCGCAGGAGCGGCGGATAGAAATGGGCGTGAAAATGCCAGGCGGGATGGCGTTCGCGATCCGTTGGACGCTGGTGAAATCCCATCGAATAAGGAAATGGCGATTTGAAAAGATTGTCGTAGCGGACGGTGAGGAGGCGAAGAATTTCGGCGAACGCATAAGTTTCTTCGCCGCCGAAATCATCGAATGCGCCAATGTGTCGTCGCGGGAGAACCATGGTTTCGAAAGGCCATGCCGCCCAGAACGGAACGAGCGCCGTGAAATGGTCGTTGCGGCAAACGACGCGTTCGCCGAGCTTTTCTTCGAGCGCCAGATAGTCGCACAGTAGGCAGGATTTTTTGCGGGTGAGATAGTCGTTTTGGCTGCGCGTCTCCTTGACGATTTCATTAGGGAGACTGCGTGTGGCCCAGATCTGGCAATGCGGATGCGGATTGCTCGCGCCCATCATCGCGCCGCGATTTTCGAAAATCTGCACATAGTCGATGAATTCCAGAGCGCCGAGGCGGCGATGCTCTTCGCGCCAAGCCTCGACGACGCGGACGATGTCGCAAACCTGCATACGTGACAGGGTGAGGTCGTGACGCTCCGAAAAACACACGACTCGGCATATGCCCGGCTCGCCGCGCGCGACCAGCAACCCATTGTCGTCGAGGCCATCGGGCGGCGCGTCGGGCGTCAACGCGGGAAAGTCGTTATCGAAGGCGAAAACGCCTCCATATCGGGGATTGCGCTCGGCGTTCGCTCGCTGGTTGCCGGGGCATAAATAGCAGGTCGAATCATAGGCGGGACGATCCACTACGGACAAATCTTCTTCCTGCCCTCGCCATGGTCTTGCGGTGCGGTGCGGCGAGACGATCACCCATTCGCCCGTGAGCGGGTTGAGTCGACGATGTGAGGCGTTATCGAGAAGAGACACGTGGCCGCTCCGACGTCACGAGCCGAGAGGGCCGACACCCGGCCCGGGGAAGCAGCAAAAAATGGATGGCGTCGTTCCGGTCGCATCCTCGTAGGCTTTTCTTACGGTCTCGGCGAAACGGTCCACCGCGCTCGCATCGACGAGGCTGATCGCGCATCCGCCGAAGCCGCCGCCCATCATCCGCGAGCCGTAGACACCCTCGACGCCGCCCGCGAACTCCACGATGAGATCGAGTTCGGGACAGCTCGCCTCGTAATCGTCTCGCAAGCTCGCATGGGACAAGTCCATCATCCGACCGCATTCGAAGAGATCGCCGCCCTCCAGCGCCGTCGCCGCCCGCAGGGTTCGCGCGTTTTCGCCGATGACGTGCCGGGCTCGCCGAAACATGGTTTCCGACAACAGCGCCTCATGGCGCTCGAGTTGCTCGAGCGTCACGTCGCGCAGCGCAACTATCCCGTGAAGCTCGCAGGCCAGCGCCGCCACGGCGCGCTCGCAGTCCGCGCGACGGAGATTATATTCGCTGGTCGCGATTTCGTGACGGACCATGGTGTCGCAAACCATCAGCCGCGCGCTCGGATCGACCGCGATCGATCTGGCCTCGAGGGTTCTGCAATCGAGCAGAACAGCGCGCCCGGCCTCTGCGCAGCACGAAATGAATTGATCCATGACGCCGCAGCGCGCGCCGACGAATTCGTTCTCCGCGCGCTGACAGATCTTCGCCAATTCGATCCGATCGACGTCCAGACCGGAATTCGCCAGGAGCGCATAGCCGACTGAGACCTCCAGCGCCGCCGAAGCCGAAAGGCCCGCCCCCATCGGCAAATCGCCGTCGATCATCAGATCGGCACCCTCGAGTTGGCGGCCTGCGCGCTGCAGCATGATCGCGACGCCGCGCACATAGTCGCTCCAGTCGCCTCGCGGCGAGGGGGCGACATCATCCAGGTCGAACTCGACCGTGGCGCCCATAGCGAGCGAAGCGATGCGCAGGCGACGATCCGGACGCGGCGCGATCGCGGTCGTCACCGCCAGCTCGAGCGCCGCCGGCAAGACGAAGCCGTCGTTGTAATCCGTATGCTCGCCGATGATGTTGACGCGGCCGGGCGCGCGAAAGAGCCGCGGTCGGCCGCCGAATGCCTGTCGAAAATGCGCGAGAAGCGCGGGCCCGATCGTGGACGCGATTTCCATTGCCTCACAGCGTCACTCGAATGTCAAAGTGGCGCAACATGGATATCCCACGCGACAATGGAATGACAGAGGCCCGCATGACCCTTCAAAAGCTAGGCGTTTGCTATTACCCCGAGCATTGGCCGGAATCGCGTTGGGCCGAGGATGCGGCGATGATGAAGGCGATCGGCCTCTCCTTCGTCCGCATCGGCGAATTCGCCTGGTCGCGGCTGGAGCCGAGGCCGGGCGTCTTCGAATTCGATTGGCTGCGACGCGCCATCGATCTGTTGCATGGCGCGGGGCTGAATATCGTGCTCGGGACGCCGACCGCGACGCCGCCGAAATGGCTGGTCGATCGAATGCCCGACATGCCGGCGCTCGACGCGCAAGGGCGTTCCCGCAAATTCGGCTCGCGTCGCCATTATTGCTTCAGTCACGAAGGTTATGCGCGCGAATGCGGACGAATCGTCGAGTTGCTCGCCGAGACATTCGGAGCGCATCCGGGCGTCGCCGCATGGCAGACGGACAACGAATATGGCTGTCATGACACGGTGGAAAGCTATTCGGACGCGGCGCTTTGCGCGTTTCGCCGGTGGTGCGCGGCGAAATACGGCGTCATCGAAGCTCTGAACCAGGCGTGGGGCAATGTCTTCTGGTCGATGGAATTGACGAGTTTCGAAGAGATCGAACTGCCCAATCTCACCGTCACCGACGCAAACCCCTCGCACCGACTGGATTTTCAGCGCTTCTCATCCGATCAGGTCGTCGCGTTCAACCGACGCCAAGCCGAAATCATCCGGCGATATTCGACTGGCCGTCCGATCTTGCATAACTTCATGGGCTCCTTCACGGCCTTCGACCATTTCGCAGTATCGCGCGACCTCGACGCCGCGTCCTGGGACAGCTATCCGCTCGGCTATCTCGAGCGCAGCCCGCGCGACGAGGATTTCAAGGCTCGCTACATGCGCGTCGGCGACCCGGATTATCAGGCCTTTCATCACGATCTCTACCGCGCTTGCGGGCGCGGCCGTTGGTGGGTGATGGAGCAGCAGCCGGGCGCCGTGAACTGGGCGCCCTGGAATCCGGCGCCGGCCAAAGGCGCGGTGCGGCTCTGGACGTTCGAGGCCTTCGCCGCCGGCGCGGAGACGGTGAGCTATTTCAGGTGGCGGCAGGCGCCGTTCGCACAGGAGCAAATGCACGAAGGCCTGCTCTTGCCCGACAGCGAGCCGAACGAAGCCTATCACGCCGTCGCGCTCATTTCGAAAGAGCTCGGCAACCTCGGCGCGCGCGTCGAAACGGCGCGATCGCAGGTCGCATTGGCGTTCGACTACGAGAGCGCCTGGGCCTGGGCCTTCGAGCCGCAGGGACAGGATTTCTCCTATTTCGAACTCGTGCTGCGCTTTTATCGCGCTTTGCGGCGCGCCGGACTGTCCGTGGACATCGTCCCGCCGACGGCGGAAGCGGTGGCCGATCGCAAGCTTATCCTGCTGCCGGGTCTTTTTGCCCCCGCCGTCGACTTTGTCGACGCGCTGACAAAGAGCGGCGCGACACTGCTCATCGGGCCTCGTTCCGGCTCGAAGACGTCGGATTTTCGAATTCCGGCCGAATTGCCGCCGGGCGATCTTCGCGCGCTCGTCGACGTGAAAGTGCGCCGCGTCGAGAGCCTGAGACCGGGTGCGACGATCGCGGTCGCAGGCGCTGGATGTTTCGAGCGCTGGCGTGAGTTCCTCGATGTGGGCGAGAACGCTTCGGCCGAACTCGTCTCCGAGGACGGAGAGGCCGCGCTCGCCCGCAGCGGCAGGGCCTTCTACCTCGCGGGCTGGCCCGACGAGTCCCTTCTTCGAGATGTCGCGCGCAGGCTGTTTCTTCATGCGGGCGTCGCGACGCTGGATCTGCCCGAACACATTCGCGTCCGCGACAATGGCGCGACGCGCTATGTCTTCAACTACGGCGCGGAGCCGACCGACATTTCCGATGCGATCGGCGCCGCCGCCTTGTCGCTCGGGGAAAGAATTCTCGAACCTCGCGGCGTCGCGGCGGCTCACATGACGCGCCGCGAATGAACCGAATATGCCGGGGCTCGTCTTCTTTGGATCAAAGGATCGCGTCATGTCTCTTAGGTGGTGGCGAACCGGCGCGATCTATCACATTTATCCGCGATCCTTTCAGGATTCGAACGGCGATGGCGTCGGCGATCTCGAAGGCGTCCGGCGGCGGCTCGATTATCTCGCATGGTTGGGCGTCGACGCGATTTGGTTGTCGCCCTTCTATCCGTCGCCGATGCGCGATTTCGGTTACGACGTCGCCGATTATTGCGACGTCGATCCGCTCTTCGGCTCGCTCGCGAGCTTCGATCGACTCGTCGATGAGGCGCACGCGCGGCGGCTCAG
>PQAN01000390.1 GCA_003105285.1 Methylocystaceae bacterium | reverse complement strand
TGGTTCATCGAAGCCACTCAATAGATTGTCATGTCCCATCCTATCGAATATTGCGATCGTTTGCGCGTGAGGGAATGGTGGCGGCTCGCTGAGCGGGGGCTCCAAAGACCGTCGACAGGGACTTCTCTGTTCTTCTGTTTTCGCGGCCTTCGTCTCGAGCGGCGACTTTTGAACATTCGTCTTCGACAACAAAAAACGACAAGCGGCGCGGCGCGCGAGCGCGACGGACGACGACGCGAATAAGGCGGGAGGCTCTTCGAGGCGCCGTGACGGCGCGTTCAACGGCATCACCCATCGAGGACGAAGGCGTTCCCGCGCAGGGAGGCGGAACGCATCGTGGTCGCTTCGGATATCCCTGGGAGCACTTAGGAGGATTGAGAGATGAGCGTAACAACGGAAACAACCGGCGCTGGCGCCGCCGCTGGCGCGGGCGCCATCGTCGACCTTAAGGGTCTGTGGATCGGGGCCGCGGCCCTGAACATTTTCTATCTGATCGTCCGCATCTACGAGCAGATCTTCGGCTGGCGCGCGGGCCTCGACTCGTTCGCTCCGGAATTCCAGACCTACTGGCTGAGCATTCTGTGGACCGAGATCCCGCTGGAGCTGGTGTCGGGCCTCGGCCTCGCCGGCTATCTGTGGAAGACCCGCGACCGCAACCTGGCGGCGATCACGCCGCGCGAGGAGCTGCGCCGCTACGTCGTTCTGCTGCAGTGGCTGACGGTCTATGGCGTCGCCATCTACTGGGGCGCGAGCTTCTTCACGGAGCAGGACGGCACCTGGCACATGACGGTGATTCGTGACACGGACTTCACGCCGTGGCACATCATCGAGTTCTACATGAGCTACCCGATCTACTCGATCATCGCGGTGGGCGCGTTCTTCTATGCGAAGACCCGCATTCCGTATTTCTCGAAGGGCTATTCGCTGGCCTTCCTGGTGGTCGCCATCGGCCCGTTCATGATCATCCCGAACGTCGGCCTGAACGAGTGGGGCCACACCTTCTGGTTCATGGAAGAGCTGTTCGTGGCTCCGCTGCACTGGGGCTTCGTGTTCTTCGGCTGGATGGCGCTCGGCGTGTTCGGCGTCGTTCTGCAGATCCTCGGCGGCATCAAGAACCTGCTCGGCAAGGACGGCGTGACCGCCCTGATCGGCTGATCGCCGCTCGAGCACATTGACCGACAAGGCCGCTCGCATCCGGTTTGCGAGGCGGGCGGCCCTCAGAGCTCCGATCTCTTTCTCGAGACTCCTGATCCAAGACCTCACACGTCCGTCCGGCCGTTTCCCTGCTGGGGAGCGGCCGGCGCGGGCGGGGTCGAGAGAGCGGGGGCGGGTCGGGGACGACAACGACAAACCCGGCGCGAGAGAGCCGGGAGACTGACGGAAACATCCGGCGGCCAAGCCGGAAAGACAGACACCAAGGAGAAGAGTGATGTCTACATCGAAGAGCGGGGGGGCGGTCGGTCCTTTCCATTCCGTCGCGGAAGCGGCGGGATGCGTGAAGACCTCCGACTGGTTGATTTTGACGCTGTTGTTCCTGGTGGCGCTCGGCGGCTACCACATTCACTTCATGCTGACGGCGGGCGACTGGGACTTCTGGGTGGACTGGAAGGATCGTCGTATGTGGCCGACGGTCGTGCCGATTCTGGGCGTGACCTTCGCGGCCGCGTCGCAGGCGTTCTTCTGGGAGAACTTCAAGCTGCCGTTCGGCGCGACCTTCGTCGTTCTGGGCCTTCTGATCGGCGAATGGATCAACCGCTACGTGAACTTCTGGGGCTGGACCTACTTCCCGATCAGCCTGGTGTTCCCGTCGGCTCTGATCGTCCCGGCTCTGTGGCTGGACATCATCCTGTTGCTTTCGGGCAGCTATGTGATCACGGCGGTCGTGGGTTCGCTGGGTTGGGGTCTGCTGTTCTATCCGAACAACTGGCCGGCGATCGCGGCGTTCCATCAGGCGACCGAACAGCACGGCCAGCTGATGACCCTCGCCGACCTGATCGGCTTCCACTTCGTCCGCACCTCGATGCCGGAATACATCCGCATGGTCGAGCGCGGCACGCTGCGCACCTTCGGTAAGGACGTCGTGCCTGTGGCCGCGTTCTTCTCGGGCTTCGTGTCGATGCTCGTGTATTTCCTGTGGTGGTTCGTCGGCAAGTGGTATTCGACCACCAAGGTGATCTCCAAGATCTGATCGAGGCTCCGGCGAGAGCCGGAGGCCCTTGGTCCCTCCAAGCAAGAGAGGGGCGGTTTTCGAGAGTCTCTCGCGAAGGACGAGGCGAGGGGCGTCGCGGAGAACCGCTCCGGAGAAGACGAGTGCGGGCGCGCGCCGAGAGGGCCGCGGATCGCGAAGAGGAAACTGGGAGGTTGGTTCACATGAAAACGTTTGAAACATTGGCCAAGCTGGCGACGGGAAAGGTCGCCCGGCTGTTCGGCCTGGGGATGGCCGCGGCGGTCGCGGCGACGGTGGCGTCGATCGCTCCGGCGGCGGCGCATGGTGAGAAGTCGCAGCAGGCGTTCCTGCGCATGCGCACTTTGAACTGGTATGACGTGAAGTGGTCGAAGACGTCGCTGAACGTCAACGAGTCCTTCGTTCTGTCCGGCAAGGTGCACGTGTTCTCGGCTTGGCCGCAGGCTGTGGCCAATCCGCGCGTGTCGTTCTTGAACGCGGGCGAGCCGGGTCCGGTTCTGGTCCGCACGGCGCAGTTCATCGGCGAGCAGTTCGCTCCTCGTTCGGTGTCTCTCGAGATCGGCAAGGACTATGCGTTCTCGATCGATCTGAAGGCTCGGCGCGCCGGCCGGTGGCACGTCCACGCGCAGATCAACGTCGAAGGCGGCGGCCCGATCATCGGCCCCGGCCAGTGGATCGAGATCAAGGGCGACATGGCGGACTTCAAGGACCCCGTCACGCTGCTCGACGGCACGACCGTGGACCTCGAGACCTACGGCATCGACCGCATCTACGCCTGGCACTTCCCGTGGATGATCGCGGCCGCGGCCTGGATCCTCTACTGGTTCTTCAAGAAGGGCATCATCGCTTCTTATCTTCGCATCAGCGAAGGCAAGGACGAGGAGCAGATCGGCGACGACGATCGCCGCGTCGGCGCCATCGTTCTGGCGGTGACGATCCTCGCGACGATCATCGGCTATGCGGTGACGAACAGCACGTTCCCGCGCACGATTCCGCTGCAGGCGGGCTTGCAGAAGCCGCTGACGCCGATCGTGGAGGAAGGCACGGTGGGCGTTGGCGCGAGCGTTGTGACGGCGGACCTCAAGGGCGGCGTCTACAAGGTTCCGGGCCGCGAGCTGACGATCCAGGTGAAGATCTCGAACAAGACGGGCGAGCCTCTGAAGCTCGGCGAATATACCGCCGCCGGCCTTCGGTTCCTGAACCCCGACGTGTTCACGACGAAGCCCGAGTTCCCCGACTATCTGCTCGCCGACCGCGGTCTGTCGGTCGATCCGACGCCGATCGCGCCGGGCGAGACGAAGACGGTCGAGGTGAAGATCCAGGACGCGCGTTGGGACATCGAGCGTCTGTCGGACCTGGCTTACGACACCGACAGCCAGATCGGCGGCCTGCTGTTCTTCTTCGGCCCGAGCGGCAAGCGCTATGCGGCTGAAATCGGCGGCCCGGTCATTCCGAAGTTCGTCGCCGGCGATATGCCCTGATCGAACCCCGGATCGACCAATCCAAATAACCAAGACCCGGCCGGACCCAAAAGGTCCGGCCGTTTCTTGTTTTCGAGGCTCGGCGCGCATCGACGTGCGAGGCGGATTTCTCGAGTCGACGAGCGACTGTCGTGCGGCTTTTCGACGCAGGCCGACGCGTCGCTCGCGCTGCGGAATGCGGGCAGGCTTACGGAGGAAGCGGCGCCGCGAGGATCGGATGCGTTTTTGTCGAAGACTTGGAGCGCCGCCGTCTCGCGTTGCGATTATGCCGCGGGTCGAAAATGCAATTTCAATTCGGTCCGTTTTTGCACTAAAGGAGGGGAGGCCTTCCGAATTCGGGAGACTCCGGCGCAAAGCGAGTTCGCCGGCGACGGAAGGCGTAGAAGCGAGAGCGACGACGGGAGCGATCATCGAAAACTCGTCGCGCCGGTCGGGGGAGGATGAAGAGTGATGATCGTTCGGACCGTGATCTGTTGTCTATTCGCCTTTTTGCCGTCCCTCGCGTCATTCTCCGCAACCCCCGTGAAGGCCGCGTCGGGCGACGGGCCCGAAGCAATGGTCATGGGCAATATGTGCATGGTCATGTTCGGCTATGACATGATCCACATCACGGCCTATCAGCCGGGCAAGTCCCGCGACTCCTATTGCGAACAGTTTCCCTCGACTGGCAAGACGATCCTCGTCTTCGACATCGCCAATCCGACTTTTCGCGATCTGCCGCTCGAGGTTCGCATCATTCGCGATCCTCTCGTGCCGCTCGCGTCGGACGCCGATCTCGAGCCGCTCACGGAGTTTCATATTCCCGCGCGCACCTACAAGACCGGAACGTTCAACTTCGAGCACGACTTCAAGGAAAACGGCCACTACATCGGGCTCGTGACGCTCACCAAGGCGAATGGCGAGAAAGAGACGCAGCAGTTCAAATTCATGGTGGGCGAGACTTTGTGGATGTATGTGCCGCAGATCCTGGGCGCGGTGCTGATCGCCCTGATGGTCGCCGCCTATTGGCGCCATAGTCATCCGCGACCGAAGGCCGCGCCGGCGGACGCGTTGAAATCGTCTTGAACCCGGGCAGGCGCACGCCCAGATCGAGAAATCAGGCAATTTAGAAGTAAGACAACAATAACAGTGACAGGGAAGGAACGGAGGATGAAGCTGAAGGTTGGCGCGGGCCTCCTGGCCGCGTGGCTCTGCATGAACGCGGCGCCCGCGCTCGCTCACTCGTTTCTCGTCGAGGCGACGCCGTCCGCCAAGGACCACGTCGCCTCTGCGCCTAAGCTCGTGAAGCTTCGCTTCGGCGGCGGGGTCGAGCCGGCCTATTCGACGATCTCGATCGTCGACGTCGGCGGTAAGGTTCTCGCGGAAGGGGCGGTCGGCAAGCCGGAGACGCCGCGCGAGTTGACGCTCGACGCGCCCGAACTCGCGCCGGGCCGTTATGTCGTGAAATATCGCGTGCTCTCGTCGGACGGTCATATCGTCGAGGGAAAATACGAGTTCACGGTCGATCCTCGCTAGCGCGTTTTCAAGTCGAATCGAGCGGCGGTTCGCAGACGCGTCGAGGCAAAGGGCCGGACTTTCTTCCGTTATCGTCACGGAAGAGAGTCTGGAGTGGAGTGCGTCCGATCGGCCGGCGCTATCGGCGGAGCGCTGCGGCCGAGTTCGTAACGGAAGTCGAAAACAATGGAATTGGCGACGCTTCGCTTTCTGGAGAGCGCTCTGTCCGCTCTCGCAGTGGGGCTATTGCTTTTGCCGCGCCTGACCGAGGAGGACGGCGCGCGTTTCAAGCCGGCCGTCGCCATATCGGCGGTTCTGCGGGCGCTGCTCGGCTTTGGTCTGCTCCTCGCCGTCGCGCGCAATATCATTCCCGCGCAGAAGCCGATCGATTTTTCGACGCTGTTCGACTTCACCGTCGGCACCGTGATCGGGAAGGCTTGGATCGTGACGCAGATCCTGGCGCTGGTCTTCACGGCGGCGGCGGCGCTCCGCCTGCGTGTCGACGCGCTCTGGCTCGAGCGTCTGACGCTCGGCCTCGGCTTGGCGGTGATCGCCGCTGTCTCGGTCACCGGCCATGCGGTGGACGACAGTCTCCCGCTCTATACGCAATTGAGCTTTCCGGTCCACACGGTCGCCGGCCTGACCTGGCTCGGCGGTCTCCTCGGCCTCGTCTGGTGGATGTTCACCGGGCGCGGCAAGCCGCCGGAGCTCGCACGCCGCCTGTCGGAGCGTTGGTCGCGCGTCGCCAAGATCGCAATGCTCGTCGTGCTGGCGAGCGGCCTCGTCCTGGCGTGGGAGAATGTCGGGAGCTTTCCAAATCTTCTGGCGACTCCCTATGGACGGCTGCTGAGCTTGAAGCTGGCGCTGCTCTGCGCCGTCCTGCTGCTCGCTCTGTCGCTCGCCCGTTACTTGGCGCGTCCCGCCAATCCCGGTTTCGATGTCGGCTGGTACGGCAAGATCGGCGCGATCGAGGCCGGGTTCGGCCTCGGGCTCTTGTTCCTGGCCGGCTGGATCGCCGTCATCACGCCGGCTTCTCACGAGAACGACCTCTATTGGCCGCTGCCGTTCCGCGTTTCCTATAAGGCGACTTGGGGGATCAAGGTCGTCCCTTGGATCGATCCTACCTGGTGGTGGGGCGTGGTGGCGCTGACTCTGGCGCTCGTCGCCGCGGCCGTGTGGTGGACGCCGCGGTTGCGCCAATGGCGGCGGTCGGTCACGCCCGGCGCGGGGATCGCGGCTTTCGTCTGCGCCATCGTCTCGCTTTCGGTTCAGGCCTATCCCGGCACCTATGACGACCCGACGGTGCCTTACACGGCGGAATCGATCAAACGCGGCCATGTCGCCTTCCAGGAGAATTGCACCGGGTGCCACGGAGTGACCGGCGAGGGCAAAGGGCCGATGGCCAAGGACCTCAAGGTGCCGCCCGCGGACCTCACCGCCCCGCATGTCGGCACGCATACGCTCGGCGACATATTTCATTGGCTGACCGTCGGCGGCCAGAGCGGCGTCATGCCGGGCTTCAGCGAGCAGCTCACGCCGGACGATCGCTGGGACGTCATCAATTATCTGATCGTCCTCTCCAGCACCAATCAATCGCGCTTCCTCGGACCGAAGGGCGTCATTCAATGGCTCGTCGCGCCGGACTTTCCTCTCGCCGAGCCGAAGGACGAACTCACCAGCCTGGAAAAGCTGAGGGGAACGCCGACGCTGATCTCCTTTGCGCGCTGCAAGGCGGATGACGCGGGGGCTGCAGAACTCGCCGCCAGCCTGAAGCTCGCCGGCGAGACGGCGAAGACGAGCGGCGCGCGTCACGTCACGGTCTATCGCGGCGATTGCCCGAACGATCCGGACGCCTTCACCGCAGCGCATCCGGACGCCGTGGAGACCGCCTACTCGGTGCTCAACCGCTATCTCGACGAACCGATCTCATCGGAAATTCCCGAGGGCCACTTTCTCGTCGACCGCTCCGGCTACATAAGGGCGCGGTTCCGACATTTCGCGGCTGAGGACGGCAGCCTCGCGCCGTTGCGGGCGCAGATCGCGCTGACGGCGTCGGAGCCGGTGGTCAAGATATCGCTTCACGAACATTGAGAGACGCTGCGCCAAATCGTCGCAGCGTTTCCGCGCCTCGCTCGAGGCTTCTGGCGCTGTGCCGAAGAATGCGACAGGATGAAGAGCAAACCGACGCAAAGTCGGGGATCGAGGGAGAGAGCAAATGATGATCGAGCGGCGTGATCTGTTGGCGGCGGGAACCGCCTTGCTGGGCGGGGCGGCTCTCGGCCTGCTGGCGCTCCAGGGTCCGGCTCATGCGCATGAGTATGATCTCGGCAAGCTCAAGATCGAACACCCATGGGTGCGCGCCCCGAAGGACGGGCAGACGACGGCCTATTTCTACGCCTTCATCCACAATAACGGCGATACGCCGGACAAGCTGATCGCCGTCAAATCCCCCAATGTCGGCAAGACCGAATTCCACGCCGACGAGAAACACGGTCTGTCGCCGGGCGGCATCGCGATCCCGGCGAAGAAGCAGACGACGCTCGCCCCCGACGGCGCGCATGTCGTGCTGTTCGACATCAAGAAATTCCTTCAGGTCGGATGGGGCTTCGAGCTGGTGCTCGTGTTCGAGAAGGCCGGCGAGGTCACCATAGACGCGGCCATCGACGCGCCGGACGCGAAACATGCGCATGATGCGGAAGCGTTGGAGCGTTGGGAGAAGGCTCATGCCGGCGCGACCGACGCCGCTCCGGCTCCGGCGGCCGGTGGACATGAGCACCATCATCACCACGCCCCGGCGAACGACCAGCAGCCGAAGTGACGCGCTCGCTTTCCGTGAACCGGGGCCGTCTCCCGT
>PQAN01000389.1 GCA_003105285.1 Methylocystaceae bacterium | reverse complement strand
CGCACGCCCCAGCCCGAGCCCCAGCTCTGGTTGATGTCCGTCGGCGGCGAGCCCATCGCCGGTGCCCGCGATGTCGAGATGCGCCCAGGGCGTCTTGCCGACGAAGCGCTGCAGGAATTGCGCCGCCGTGATCGAGCCGGCATTGCGGCCGCCGGTGTTCTTCATGTCGGCGAACTTGGAATCGATCAGCTTGTCGTATTCGGGCCCGAGCGGCATGCGCCACAGCTTCTCGCCGGTCGCCTTGCCCGCTTCGAGAATACGCGTCGCGAGCTCGTCGTTGTTCGAGAACAGGCCCGCATGCTCCTGGCCGAGCGCGACGAGGATCGCGCCGGTCAGAGTCGCGAGATCGACGATGAAGGCGGGCTTGTATTTGTCCTTCACATACCAGAGCGCGTCGGCGAGCACGAGCCGGCCTTCGGCGTCCGTATTGATGATCTCGATCGTCTGGCCGGAGAGCGATCTGACGATATCGCCCGGCCGCTGCGCGTCGCCGGACGGCATATTTTCGACGAGGCCGAGGACGCCCACGACATTGGCCTTCGCCTTGCGGGAGGCGAGCGCGTGAAAGAGCCCGGTGACGGCGGCGGCGCCGGCCATGTCGCCCTTCATGTCCTCCATGCTGGCGGCCGGCTTGATCGAAATGCCGCCCGTGTCGAAACAGACGCCCTTGCCGACGAAGGCGATCGGCTGCGCGCCGGCGGCGCCGCCGTTCCAGCGCAGCACGACGACGCGGCTCGGATGGGAGGAGCCCTGCCCGACGCCGAGCAGAGCGCGAAAGCCCAAGGTCTGGAGCGCCGGGACGTCGAGAATCTCGACCTCGACGCCGAGTTCGGCGACCTTTGCGGCGCGGCGCGCGAACTCGTCCGGATAGAGGACATTGGCCGGCTCGTTGACGAGATTGCGGGCGATGGTGACGCCCTCGCCGAGGCCGAGCGCCTGCCCCACCGCCGGACGCGCGGCTTCGACGTCGGCTGTCGCGAGCGCGATCTCGCTCGCAACGTCCCGCTCGCTGTCGTCCTTCTTCTTCTTGGTGCGGTAGAGATCGAATTTATAGGCGCGCAAATCCGCGCCGAGCGCGAATTGCGCGCTCGCGGCCGCCGGATCGGCGGGCGTCTCCGGCAGATCGAACAGAACCAGCGCCTTGGCCCCCTGCCCGAGCTTGGCGATCGTCTGTCCGCCGAGCGCCAGGAAGTCGTCGAACGGCTTGGCGGCGGACTTGTCCCCCTCCTCCGATTCGGCGCCGGCGGATCCGACGCCGACGACGAGCAGGCGCCCGACCGCGGGCAGCCCCTGCGGAGCGTAGAGGTCGAGCGAACTTCCCCATTTGCCGGTGAATTTCGCCGCTGCGGCGGCGCGCGAGACATGCGTCTCGGCCTCCTTCAAGAGCGCTTTGGCGGCGGCGCCGAAGACGAGCTTCGCGCCCGCGAATACGACCAAGGCGAGGGGTTTTTCCGTCTCCGGCGCAGCGACGGGAAGCGCCGCCACACGTTGTTCGGCCTCGCCGAAAGACACCACTTCGATCTTCACATTGCCGGACATCTCTACCTCTCGACCGGGAAAACGGCGCTCGCCGCTCAAAATCGGATTGTTCGCGCGCAATATCGTCCCGAGGCGACCCAGGGTCAATTCGTTCCTCGCGCGCATGTTCGTCGCGCGGCGCCGGATATCGTCGCCTCCAAATCCGCCCAGGAAAAGCCTCGAGCCGCGCGCAAGTTGCAGCCGTGGCGGAGACGCAACGCTCGAATTGGAATGTGGGCGACCGCCTCCTTAAGGGATCGGTTCGGCTTGCGTTGCGCATTGCGAGCGTTTAGCGAGGCAGGACGAGAGCGTTCGGCCGGCCCGAGCGCTCGCTTCCGAAGGGCGAAGGAAACCGCGACAGGACGATGGCGACGAAGATGCCTCACCGCGAGCCGCCGCTGTCGCGCGACGAGGGGGGCCGATGATCGGCCTCACGCTGACGCGTTACCTCGCGGCCCGGTTCCTGCAGATGATCCTGGCGATTTTCGCGACGATCTTCTGTCTGATGTTCGTCGTCGTCTTCGTCGAACTGCTGCGCCGGGCGAGCGACATCCCCCAGGCCGGAACGGCGACCGTGGCGCTGATGACGATCATGCGCGTCCCCGCCGCGGCCGAGATGATTCTCCCCTTCGCGGTCCTGTTCGGCGCCATGGCGACTTTCGTCAATCTGACGCGCCGGCTGGAGTTGATCGTGGCGCGCGCGGCCGGCGTGTCGGTCTGGCAATTTCTCCTGCCGCCGGTGCTCGCCGCGCTGGCGATCGGCGTCGTGTCCGTCACCCTCTACAATCCGCTGTCGGCCCTCATGAAGCAGCGCTCCGACCAGATGGAGCTGGAGCTGTTCGGAATCGAGGGAAGCGTTCGCATCGACCATGGAAAGTGGTTCCGTCTGAACGGGATAGACGGATCGGCGATCATGCACGCCGCCGAATACAGAGCCGGCGGCGTCGAGCTGACGGGAGTGAGCGTCAATATTTATCAGAAGGACGGCTCTTTCCTCGAGCGGGTGGAGGCGGCCCGCGCCAAGCTGCTGGCCGGCGTCTGGGTGCTCGAGGACGCGCGCGTCAATGCGCCGGGAGAAGAGTCGCGGGCCGTCGGCTCCTATCTGCTGGCGACGGACCAGACGCCCGAGCAGCTCGCCTCCGACGCCACGGCGCCGCAGGGAACGCCTTTCTGGGACCTGCCCCGCATCGGCGACAGCCGGCGCGAAGCCGGACTGGACCCGACGGGATACAGCCTCCAATTTCAAACTCTTCTCGCCCGCCCGCTGCTGCTCGTCGCCATGGTTCTCCTGGCCGCTTCTTTTTCATTAAGATTCTTCCGATTCGGCGGGATCGCCCGCACCATTTCCGGTGGCGTCGTAGCTGGCTTCGTGCTTTATATCGTGACGAAACTCTTTTCCGATCTGGGCGGCGCAGGCATGATCAGTCCTCTCGTCGCTGCTTGGTCGCCTGCGCTCGTCGGAAGCATGTTGGGTACGCTCACGCTCTTGCATTCGGAGGACGGGTGATGAAGCGCCGCCTCCGCCCTCTCGGCGTCGCGCGAGCGATCGTCGCTCCTATTATGTCCCTGGCCCTGCTCGCGACGCTCGCCGGGACGAGCGCGCTGGCGCGCGCCAAGGCCCCGCCGGCCGCGAGCGCCTCGCGCATGGTCGTCGAGGCCAAGGAGCTCGCCTATGACGAGCGCAACAACACCGTCACCGCCTCCGGCAATGTGCAGATCTATTACAAGGGCCGCATTCTGGAGGCGGATCGCGTCGTCTACGACCGCAAAGCCCAACGGGTTTTTGCGACCGGCCACGCCAAGCTGACCGAAACGGACGGCACGGTCGCCTACGCCGATCGATTCGATCTCACCGACGATTTCAAGAACGGCTTCATCGAGAGCCTGCAGGTCGAAGCGGCGAACAGCACCCATTTCAGCGCGCCGCGCGCCGAGCGCGCCGGCGAGACGACGGTGTTCGAACGGGGAACCTACACGGCCTGCGACGCCTGCAAGGACGATCCGAGCAAGCCCCGGCTCTGGCAGGTGCGCGCCAAGCGCATCATCCACGACAATGACGAGAAGACGATCTATTATGAGGACGCGTCGCTGGAATTCCTCGGCGTGCCGGTCGCCTATGTGCCGTTCCTCTGGTCTCCCGACCCGAGCGTGAAGCGCAAGTCGGGCTTCCTGAACCCGATCCTCTCCTATCGCGACCAGACCGGCGTCGGCGTCGGCATTCCCTATTTCTGGGCGATCGCTCCGGATTACGATCTCACCATCACGCCGACCTTCTTCACGCGGCAGGGGCCGTTCCTCGCGGGCGAGTTCCGGCAGAGGTTCGAGAACGGAAGCTATAATATCCGCGCCGAAGGCACGCATGTCGGCGACCCGAGCGCCTTCGCCTATTCGCCTGTCGGCGCCCGCGACCAGCGCTGGCGCGGCTCCGTGCAGAGCACGGGCGAATTCTCCCTGAACGACCAATGGCGGTTCGGCTGGGACGTCACGGCGCTGAGCGACCGCTATTTCCTGCAGGACTACAAACAGTACAACAGCCTCCTGCAGAACTATTTCTTCCGCGAATCGTCATCGACCGTCTATCTGACGGGCCAGGGGCCGAGAAGCTTTTTCGATCTGCGCGGCTTCTATTTCCAGGGACTGTCGCCCAACGACGTGCAGGCGCAGCAGCCCGTCGTGCATCCCCTGCTCGACTATAATCGCGCCTTCGACGTCGACCCGGCCAAGACCTTCGGCGTCGGCGGACAGATCGACATCGACGCCAATTTCACCAGCACCTCGGCGAGCATCGCCAATTACGAGTCGATCCAGCCGCGCACTCTGGACAGCATCTACGGCCTCTACAACGTCTGCCAGATCTATTCGCCGACCGTCGATCCCTATAAGAGCCGCTGCCTGCTGCGCGGCGTCGGCGGCGATTACGAACATGCGACGGCGAGCGCGTCGTGGAAGCGCAAGATCATCGATCCGATCGGCGCGGTGTGGACGCCCTTCGCTTTCGCGCGGTTCTCCGGCTCCTATCTCAACTACGATACGACGAACGCCTATCCGGCTTACAATAATCTGTGGCAGCCCATTCCCAACGCCGCACAGACCTTGTTCGTCAACGGCGCCGACAGCACGTTCAGGGGACAGGCGACGCCGGGCGGCGGCGTCGAGTGGCGCTATCCGATCCTGGCGCGGAGTCCGGTCGGCGACGTGGTCGTCGAACCGATCGCGCAGATCGTCGCGCGCCCGAACCAGTCGTCCATTCCCTCGCTCGTCAATATGGACGCGCAGAGCCTCGTGTTCGACGATTCCACTCTGTTCGAATGGAGCAAATATTCGGGCTATGATCGCTTCGAGACGGGCACGCGGCTGAACTACGGCGGACAGGCCACGCTCACCCTGCCCAATGGCGGCTTCATCAACGCCATGGCGGGCCAGTCGCGTCAGCTCATGGGCAAGAACGCCTATTCGACGGCCGACGCCGCCAATGTCGGGCTCGCCTCGGGGCTCGACACGCGCACCTCCGACTGGGTGGGACGCTTCGCCTTCGCGCCGTCGTCTTTCCTGAACTTCGTCGCGAAAGGCCGCTTCGATCCGGATGGCTTGCGCGCGCGGCGGCTCGACCTCGTCGCCTCGCTCAAGCTCGACCCGGTCACGTTCAACCTTCAATACGCCAACTACGCTTCGCAGCAGCCGATCGGCTTCGATCTGCGCCGGCAGGGTCTTTCCGCGAGCGCGCGCTACGACTTGACGAAGAACTACTTCTTGTCCGGCTCGGTGACCTTCGACATGAGCCGATATCTCTACAACGCCTTGACCACCACTGCGATACCGAATACCACCACTCTGACGGGCATCAATGTCAACGGCACGGCGCCGCTGTTCTCGATCGCGGCGCTCGGCCTGGGAGCCGGCTACAAGGACGAATGCACGAGCTTCCTCGTCAATTACTCATCCGTCTATCAGGCGCAGGCGACGACAGGCCTGCCCGCGCGCAATCAGACGATCATGCTGACGCTGCAATTGCGCACGCTGGGCGAAGCCAGGTTCAACTATGGACTGGGCTCCGTTCTACTCAATGACGGCGTGCGCGCTCTGCCGTGACCTCTGCGGGGCGTCGCGGCATATGAACAAGCGGGAGAAAACGATGCCGAAGCGGCTCGCGACGTTCCTCGAGCGATCCAATCCTTTTCGCGCCGCAAAGGGAAGACATGCGGCGGCCGGCGCCGCGGCCCTGCTCGGCGTCGCGCTGACGCTCGCCGCTTCCGCCGCGACGGGCGCGAGCGAAGCGGCGATTCTTCAGAAGGCCGATGTCGAAAAGATCGTCCACGATTATCTCTTGTCCAATCCGGAAGTGATCCGCGAGGCGATCGACGAGCTCGATCGCCGCCAGAAGGTCGCGGAAGCGGATTCGCGTCAGCGCGTCGTTACGCAGAGCTCCGACAAGCTGTTCAACTCCCCCAACCAAGCGGTCATCGGCAACCCTTCGGGCGATGTCACGCTGGTCGAGTTCTTCGATTACAATTGCGGCTACTGCAAGCGCGCGCTCGACGACGTCGCCAAGCTCATCGACAGCGACCCGAAGCTGCGCGTCGTGCTGAAGGACTT
>PQAN01000388.1:412-4474 GCA_003105285.1 Methylocystaceae bacterium | reverse complement strand
CCGGTCTTCACGCGCCGGGCGATGAGGCTCGCCGCCCGCCAATATCTCGGCAAGGCGAGCCCCCGCGATCCGCGCGCGTCGCCTCTCTACGCCGATCTCAGCGGCCTGCCGCCGCTGCTCCTGCATGTCGGCGGCGGCGAACTGCTGCTCGACGACGCGAGGCGGCTCGCGGAACGAGCGAGCGCAGCGGGTTCGCCGGCGGAGCTGAAAATCTGGCCGCTCATGCCGCATGGCTGGCAATTGGGATCGGCCTTCATGCCCGAGGCGCGCGGCTCGCTCAACGAGGCGGCGGATTTTCTAACGCGCCATGCCCGATTGTGAGGTCTTCACCCCCACGGCCCGTGCGGCGGCGGGGGATCGAGCGGGCTGCGGCCGTCTCGCGGCAGGAAGGAGGGTTGCTCGGTCTCCGGCGGCCGAACTCGCGGCGGCGGCGCGTCCCACGGACCCCGATCCTCGATCGGCGACAGATCATGTCCGCCAGCATATTGCACGAGCGCCGCGACGCGGTCGTCGACAGAAGGGTGAGTCGCCAGCCATCCCGTCTCCGAATTCACGGCCGGGCTCTCGATGAAGAAGGCGCCCATGCGCGAGGGCATGTCGGGGATCGTCGCATGGGCCTCGATCTTGCGCAGCGCCGAAATCATCGCATCCGGGTTCTTCGTCAATTCGACCGAGCCGGCGTCGGCGAGATATTCGCGCGAGCGCGAAATGGCGAAACGGATGAGCACCGAGAGCCCCCAGCTCAATGCGATGATCGCCAGCGCGATGATGATCGCGAGACCCGCCCCTCCCCCTCCCTTGCGGTCGCTGTCGTCGCTCGACGACGAACGGCGCGGCGAAAAGCCGAATGGGAAATTCCAGTTGCGAAAGGTCAGATCGGCGGCGAAAGCGAAGACGCCGGCGAAAATGACGGCGATGACGAGAAGCTGGACGTCACGATTGCGGATGTGGGTCAGTTCGTGAGCGAGCACGGCCTCGATTTCCGCATCGTTCAAGCTCTCCAGCAACCCGCGCGTGACGGTGACGCTGTAATGACCCTCTCTTATTCCCGAAGCGTAGGCGTTCAGCGCGCCGTCTTCGATGATCTTGAGCGACGGCGTCGGAATGCCGCGCGAAATACATAGGTTCTCGAGAAGGTTATAGAGCCTCGGGACCTCAGCGCGCGTCACGTCGCCGGCGCCGGTCGCCGCATCGATCATATGCTGATGAAACAGAAAGGCGATGACGAACCACAGGCCCGCCGCTCCAAAGGCGATCGGCCAGCCGCGTTTCAGATCCTCCATCGCCCGCGCGACGATCTCGGAAAAATATCCGTCCCGCGCCGACTCGTAGAGCAGCGCAAAGGAAAACATCAAGGCGAGCAGCAGCGCGACGAAAGCCGCAAGCAGCAGAGCCGACCGCAGCCGGTTCGCCTGGATATGGGTATAGAGACCATAAGCTCGAAACATCGAGGGCAGCCTATCGGACCGAGGGCGCACCCCTCTCCGCTTGCGGGAGAAGGAGGCTTCCGGAGTCAGAACTGAACCTTCGGCGTCTCCTGCACCGCCTTGCGTTCGCCCTCCTCCAGATTGAAGAACTCCTGCGGCGCGAAACCGAAAGAGGCGGAATAGAGCATGGCCGGAAAGCTCTCGCGTGCGGCGTTATATTCGGCCGAGGCGTTGTTGAAGAAGCGGCGGGAGGCGGCGAGCTTGTTCTCTATATCCGCGAGCTCGCTCTGCAATTGCTGGAAGTTCTGATTGGCCTTGAGGTCGGGATAGGCTTCGCCGAGCGCGATGAGTCGCCCGAGCGCGCCGCTCAACGCGCCTTCGGCCGCGGCCTGCGCCTGAGGCCCATGCGCCGCCACCGCCTGGTTGCGCGCCTTCACCACCTCCTCCAGCGTGCCGCGTTCATGCGCAGCATAGCCTTTGACCGTCTCGACGAGGTTGGGAACGAGGTCGTGGCGCTGCTTCAATTGCACGTCGATATCGGAGAATGCCTGCCGGCAGCGCTGCCGCAGGGAGACGAGACCATTGTAGGAGCCGATCAGCCAAAGTCCGACGAGGACCAGGAGGCCGAGAAAAATAAGGAAAGACATGGCGCGCCCTCGAAAGCTCGGGTTCGATCCCTTCAGCAGTCTCTTCGATTCGTAATCCCGTTTCGGGCCGGGCGAAAGGGGGCGCCCGGCGAACCCGATTCTCTCGACTTACATCGCGTGGCAAACGCGAATATAATTTAGGCGCAGAGCCCGGCCTCGTTTGACGGGACCGGCGCGCATCCCTATCTCGACTCTCAGGACTCTCGAAGAACCGGCGCTTAGACAATGGCCATTCTCCCCATCATCCGCCTGCCGGATCCGCGTCTACGGCTCGTCTCCGAGCCGGTCGCGCGGATCGACGGCGAAATCCTGCAACTGCTCGACGATATGCTGGAGACGATGTACGAGGCTCCGGGCGTCGGACTCGCCGCGATCCAGGTGGCCGTCGCCAAGCGCGTCATCGTCGCCGATACGGCGCGCGGCGATGAGCCGAAGACTCCGCTGGTCTTCGTCAACCCGGAGATCGTCTGGGCGTCGGAAGAGCTGAACGTCTATCAGGAGGGCTGCCTCTCCGTTCCCGAATATTACGAGGATGTCGAGCGTCCCGCGCGCGTGCGCGTGCGCTTTCTCGACCGCGAGGCGCGGACGCAGGAGATCGAGGCGGACGGGCTGCTCGCCACCGTGCTTCAGCACGAGATCGACCATCTCGAGGGCGGATTGTTCATCGACCATCTGTCGCGCCTGAAGCGCGAGCGCGTCGTGAAGAAATTCACCAAGGCGGCGCGAGAACGGTCGGCCGCGGCGCAGGTCCAGGACAGAGTCGAGGCGTAAACCCGATATGCGCGTCGTCTTCATGGGCACGCCCGATTTCGCCGTGCCGCTGCTCGAGAAGATCGTCGCCGACGGGCATGAGGTCGCGGCCGTCTATACGCGTGCGCCCTCGCCGGCCGGGCGCGGCATGGAGCTGCGCTTGTCGCCGGTTCACCGGCTCGCCGAAAAGCTCTCGATTCCTGTTTTCACGCCGAAGAGTCTCAAGAGCGCGGAAGAGATCGCCGCGTTCGCCGCCCACCGCGCCGACGTCGGCGTCGTCGTCGCCTATGGCCTGATCCTTCCCCAGGCCGTGCTCGACGCGCCGCGTTTCGGCTGCCTCAATCTGCACGGGTCGCTGCTGCCGCGCTGGCGCGGCGCGGCGCCGATCCAGCGGGCGATCCTGGCCGGCGACGCCGAGACCGGCGTCTCCATCATGCAGATGGAAGCGGGACTCGACACTGGACCGGTCCTGCTCGCCGAGGCCGTGGCGATCGCCACCGCCGATACGGCCGGAAGCCTTCATGACAAGCTCGCCACGGTCGGTGG
Organism: Methylocystaceae bacterium; assembly: GCA_003105285.1. Lineage (GTDB taxonomy): Bacteria > Pseudomonadota > Alphaproteobacteria > Rhizobiales > Beijerinckiaceae > Methylosinus. Next base: position 1,104 of record PQAN01000388.1, on the reverse strand, counting down.
CCGGCTGATCGTCGTCGCGCTCGACAAGCTCGCCAAGGGGCCGCTGGCCGCGACTCCCCAACTGGAGGCCGGCGTCACCTATGCGGCGAAGATCGACAAGGCGGAAGCCACGATCGACTGGGCGCGGCCGGCGGCCGAGATCGACCGGCAGATCCGGGCGTTCAATCCGTTTCCCGGCGCGGCGACGCGTCTCGGCGGCGCCGCAGTGAAGCTCTGGCGGGCGATTCCCGACACCGGATCGGGAGCGCCGGGAACGGTGCTGGCGGTCGGTCGCGACGGGATCGTCGTTGCCTGCGGCGTTGGGGTGTTGCGCCTCGTCGAGGTTCAGAAGGCGGGCGGCAAGCGCCTCGGGATCGAGCAATTCCTTGCCGGGAACCGGGTCGCTGTCGGCGATCGGCTCGGCGGCGAGGCTTGAAAATCGCTGCGCCGGCCCCGATCTAGGGGCCGACCGGCAGGCGCCGCCGCGAAGGGTTCGGGCCGGCGCCGATTGTCGAAACGGAGGTGCGTATGTTCAACTGGTTCAAGACCGGGATCCTGATGGCGGCGATCATGGCGCTGTTCGGGGTTATCGGCATGATGCTTGGCGGCAAGCAGGGGATGTTGATGGCGCTGGTGTTTGGCGGCGCGATGAACGTCTTCAGCTACTGGTTCTCGGACCGGATGGTACTGCGGATGTACAACGCGCGGGAGGT
>PQAN01000388.1:0-185 GCA_003105285.1 Methylocystaceae bacterium | reverse complement strand
CACCGCGACATCCTGATCTCGACGATCTCAGCGACGATGGCCGGGGCGATCTCGGCGCTCGCGAACTTCGCGATGTTCTTCGGCGGCCGCGACGAGGAAGGCCGGCCGGCCAATCCGGTCGCGGCGATCGCGGTGGCAATCTTGGCGCCTCTGGCGGCGTCGCTGATCCAGATGGCGATCTCGCG
>PQAN01000387.1 GCA_003105285.1 Methylocystaceae bacterium | reverse complement strand
GTCGGAAACGCGTCAAAACAAGACTCTAGAGCTTCATTCTTGCCGAAGGCCGACCGGGAGAGCGCCGATGCCAGTCGATTACGACCCGAACAACATCTTCGCCAAAATCCTGCGCGGAGAAATCCCCTCGCACAAAGTCTATGAGGACGACGTCGCGCTGGCGATCATGGACATCATGCCGCGCGGCGAGGGCCATGTGCTGGTGATCCCGAAGGCGCCGGCGCGCGGACTGCTCGATATCGAGCCGGATGCGCTAGCCGCGCTCATCACCCGCGTGCAGCGCGTCGCCAAGGCCGCGAAGGCGGCCTTTCAGGCCGACGGCCTGACCCTGCAGCAATTCAACGAGAGCGCCGGCGGACAGGTGATCTTCCACCTGCACTTCCACGTTCTGCCGCGATTCGAGGGCGTGGCGCTGCGCCCGCCCGGAACGATGGGCGACAACGAAAAGCTGAAGGCCCAGGCGGAGAAGATCAAAGCCGCGCTCGGCGAATTCCAGAAATAAATAGGCCCTCGCCTCGAGCGTCATTGCGAGCGGAGCGAAGCAATCAGGGGACGCCTCACGACTCCTGGATTGCTTCGCTCCGCTCGCAATGACGGGGGCGGATTTTCGGCCGGGCTCTTCCGGCTCGCGATCCGCGCGGAAGAAGCGAGCCGGGAGGCTCGCGGTCCAGCTTATCGCGGCAGCACGGCCCAATAGTCGAGATCGAGCAGGACGGAAGGATCGGGCTTGCCGTCGGCGCCGGTGAGCGGGAAGTCCGCCGCGGGGCGGTCCTTCGTCGCGACGAGGCGCAGACGCAGCGCGCCGACGTCGGCGCGGCCGGGAATCTCGGCCTTGTCCAGCACCTCCGACCAGGCGAACACGGTGCCGCCGGCGAACAGTGGATTGACGTGGCGTCCGCCGTTCACGGCGGCGATATGGAAAGCGTTCTCGAGCCCGTTGAACGACAGCGCGCGGGCGAGCGAGATCACATGGCCGCCATAGATGATGCGCTTTCCGAAGCGCCCCTGCGCCTCGTAATACTGGTTGAAATGCACCTTCGAATTGTTCTGGTAGAGACGCGTGGCGATCTGATGCTCCGCCTCTTCCACCGTCATGCCGTCGATATGGTCGATCTTCTCGCCCTTCTCGTAATCGCCCCAGAAATAGGGCGAGCCGGCGAGCGCCTTGTCATATGCGGCCACATCGATGCGAGGAACCGCCTTGCCGAGATCGGCGGGAGCGACCGATTTCGGCAGCGTCGGAACGACTTCTGGACCGACGGCCGCGTTCTTGTCGCGCTTCTTCACCATCACCCAGCGGGCGTAATCCAGCACCGTCTCGCCACGCTGATTCACACCCGTCGAGCGCACATAGACGACGCCCGTCTCCTTGTTGGAGTTCTCCTTCAGGCCGATGACCTTGGACGTCGCGGCCAATGTGTCGCCCGGATAGACYGGCGCGAGGAATTTGAAGTCCGCATAGCCGAGATTGGCGATGGCGTTCAGTGAGACGTCGGGCACTGTCTTRCCGAGAACGAAATGAAAGACGAGCAGATCGTCGRTCGGCGCGTCCTTGTAGCCGATCGACTGCGCGAAGGCGCTGGACGACTGCACGGCGAAGCGCGGCAGATAGAGCGCCGTGTAGAGCGCGACGTCGCCCGTCGTCACGGTGCGCGGCGCGGCGTGGCGAATGACCTGATCAATCGAGAAATCCTCGAAGAAATTTCCGACGTTCGACTTGCTCATGCGTCAACCATTGTTTGTCGCGCCGACTTTCTCCAGCGCTGCGATGAGGCGGACGGGATCGCCCGCGATGAACAGTTTTTTCTGGCGGCCGGTATGACCGGACGCGATCGAAACCGACCGGCGCGGCGTCTGAAACTTCGAGGCGATCAGTTCGACGAGCGCGTCATTTGCGCGCCCATCCTCCGGCGCCGCGCGCACGCGCGCTTTCAACACGACACGCCCGTCCGACAGAGTTTCGAGACCGTCGAGCGCGTCGCGGCCGCCCTTGGGCGTGAGGCGAATCCACAGCGCCACGCCCCCGCCTTCAACGCTCCAGGCCGTGGCCGTCGCCGTTTTGCCTGTCTCAGCCGTAGACAAGCTGGCCCGCGCCCCTGCCGATGAGGTCCTTCAGGAAGGACAGAGCGAGCAGCAGCACGACCGGCGAAATATCCAGTCCGCCGAAGCTCGGCAGGATATTGCGGATCGGCCTCAGCACCGGCTCGGTCAGCGCGTTCAGCGCGTTCCAGAGCGAATAGACCGCCTGCGACCTCGTGTTCACCACGTCGAAGGCGATGAGCCAGGACATGACCGCCATGGCGATGACGACCCACCAATAGAGATCGATGATCGTAAGGAGAAGGTTGACCACGGCATATTGCATCTTGCGCGCTTCCAGCAATTGAGCTCGAAAAAGTGTCTAACTCTCCTGCCCCGCCGCCGCAATCCCCCGATCTCGCGCGCCGGCGGCGCGAGCGCGAGAGTCGAGCCGGCGCGCTCGACAGAGGAAGAGGAACAAATTCGACAGGAGCCGATTGACAGTGCGATGAGCGCCGTGTACCCAGCGCGCCGGAGCGGGGCTGTAGCTCAGATGGGAGAGCGCTGCAATCGCACTGCAGAGGTCGGGGGTTCGAATCCCCCCAGCTCCACCAAGGACCCGTTCGGCTTCCGTCGCGCACGCGAGAGGCGCGGGTCGGCAGGCCTCGTCGAGGCGAACAATGCCCGCGCGCTTTCCACTCGATCTCGATCGGCTACTCGCCGCGCTGAGCCTGCTTTCGCTGCTGCTCTATCTCACTCCCGCCGTCTCGCGCTTCGATATTCCCCGGCACTGGCGGCGGAGGCTGCAATTTGCGGCGATCGCGACGCTCGCGACGGGATTGGGGATCGCCTTGACGGCGAGCGTGATCTGGTTCGCCCCGTGAGGCCCGTGCGAGACGGCGCCCGATGCCGCGGCTTTCTGCAGTCGAGCGTATGAGTCGTTGAACTTTCTTCAAAAATCGCTAAGTATCGGCCCTAGTCTATACGCAAGCAGAATTCTCGCTCATTATGGAAAACCTCCGAGTGCGTCGAAGCCGTCTCGACGAGCGAGCATCCGCCGCCCTCCCCGCTTCCCGTGAAGCCCCGCTACTTTTTTGAGATCGCATGCGCCGCACCGTTCGCCCCTTCGTCAGGGAATTCAAGAATCGCTCCCCCAAATCCTCGCGTCACCCGACGCCGGTCGCGATCGACCAGGAGACGAAACCGTCTCTCTTCGACTTCGGCGACGTCGCGCCACGCCTCGATGACCATGACGACGGATATGAGGCGGCGTTGAAAGCCGCCGATGCGGTGTTCGGCAAGAAGATCGGCGCGGCTCCGGCTCTCGCGCCTTCGGGCGAGTCCCCGCCTCCGCCCCCGGTGGGCCGTGTGCTGCCGAGCCTCATCGAGACGCCGGACGCAGCGCCGCAACGGCGCGACACGGAGAAAAAAGCGCGAAAGCCGCGCGCCCCACGCGTCAAAAAGGCCGAGGAGCCCGCGGCGCCTTCCCGGCGGGGCCGTCCACCCCGTCAGCCGAAAGACGCGACGCCGAGCCTTCCGATCGAACGGCCGGCCGTCAAGATCGCGGCCCCGGCGCCGAAAGCATTCATTCCGGCCCAGGCGCCGAAAATATTCGCGCCCCGCCGCACGCGCCGGCCCATTCAGCTGCGCTGGGTGCTGCAAACCGAGCTCAAGGCGGGCGAAAAATGGAAGAGGCGTCTGCCCGAAGCAGCGCGCTGATCGTCGGCCCCCAGTCCTCATGAAAGCTAGGCGGATCGTTTGACTTCCTTCGACGACAGGCTCGCAGAATTCGTCGTCGACCGGCTGCCGGACGACGCGTCGCCGGTGGAGTTGCTGTGCGTCGACCATAACGGAACCTACGTCGTTCCGTTCCCCTGCTGTCGCGCCGGCGATGCGTGGCGCAATCGCGAGACGAACGAGGTCATCGAGGCCTCAGTGGCGGGGTGGCGGCGGCGAGACGAGTGGGTGACAAACGGGACCTCGACCCGCGGCGCAAGAACATTCCGCTGACCTTCGGCTCAGCCATTGAAGCCAAAAACCTTGCCCAATTCTTCATTCGGCGTCATATACGAGGGGCAATGACCGACGCTCAAGAAACCAAGCTGATCGAGGCCTTGAAGAAGGTCGACGCGCATGGCGACGTCGCGCCTCCTCATGTTCAAGATCCGATGACGATGGCGCTGCGTCAGCGGGCCATTCAAGCCGATCTGATGCGCTGGGACGACAGTCGCGGCCGATATGTGCTGACGGGAACCGGCCGCAGCCGCATCAGCGCCCGCAACCGCGCCCCCGGCGCTGTCTTGCGCTTTCGAAAACGTGACGAGAGAGAGGCCGACGCGGCCCAGCGCAAGGCCGATTGACGGCCGCAGGCGCGCATGAGGCGCGCGTTCGTCGAAAATCTCCGAAGTCGCGCGCCCGAATTCGGACAATGATGGGCCCTACGACGCCATGATATCGCGTCGGCGAAGTTGACAGAACTCCGGCTTTAGGCAAAGACAGCAAGGAACATTCGAGATTTAGGCGCGGCGAGCGTCACACTATCGACCCCGCGCTGCGGCGCCGGCTTTTTTTGTCCTGCGAGAAGCGCAGCAGGCCATCGCTTTTTCTCCGGGACGTGTTGGAGAGACAACATCAGTGACCACGACGAGAAAAGGCATCGTCCTCGCAGGCGGCTCGGGGACGCGTCTACATCCCATGACGCTGGTTGCTTCCAAACAGCTGCTGCCGGTCTATGACAAGCCGCTCATCTATTATCCGATCTCGACACTGATGCTCGCGGGCATTCGCGACATTCTGATCATTTCGACGCCGCATGATCTCCCACGCTTCAAGGATCTGCTCGGCGACGGAAGCGATTGGGGAATCAGCTTTTCGTTCGCCGAACAACCTCGCCCCGAGGGGCTAGCGCAAGCCTATGTGATCGGCGCCGACTTCGTCGCCGGGCACAAATCCGCGCTGATCCTCGGCGACAACCTCTTCTATGGCCATGGAATAACCGATCT
>PQAN01000386.1 GCA_003105285.1 Methylocystaceae bacterium | reverse complement strand
GCGGGCCGCGCGGCCCGCCCTCCGCGCAAAGTTGACGCGAGCCGCGCCCTTGCGCTACGAAACCGGGAGAGTATCAGCGTAGAAGATGGCGTCGATTGCAATGCCGAGAGAGTGTGTCGCCAAATTCGCGATCGGCCAGGTCGTCAAGCACCGCCGCTATCCTTTTCGCGGCGTGATCTACGACGTCGACCCCGAATTCGCCAATACCGAAGAATGGTGGCTCTCCATCCCCGAGGAAGTGCGGCCACGCAAGGACCAGCCGTTCTATCATCTGTTCGCGGAAAATTCGGAGACCGAATATGTCGCCTATGTCTCCGAGCAGAATCTCGTGCCGGACACATCCGGCGATCCCGTCCGTCACCCGCAGGTCGACGAAAATTTCGAACGCGCGGCGAATGGCGCCTACCGCGTGAAGGCCGCCAAGCGGCACTGAATTCTTCGACGCGAGCCTGAAGCCTACATCTTAGGCGTCATTGCGAGCGAAGCGAAGCAATCCGGGGGCCGCCTCCGACTCCCGGATCGCTTCGGAGCTCGCGCTCCTCGCAATGACGGAGAGGCGCTCTGAAGGCTCGCCGCCTTCCCCACGAACGCGACGTCCGCGGAGAAGGCGCGTGGCCTTTCGGCTTATTTCTGGCCGGGAGCGGGCGCGGGCGCCTTCTGGGCGTCGAGCTTCTTGCGCTCTTCCTCGGCCTTCTTCTGCAGCTCTTCCTGCAGCTTCTTCTGCTGCTCCTCGAGCACCTTCGGGTCGATCGGCGGGCCGTCGTACGCCTTGCCGAAGCCGGCCAGCGGCAGATAGAAGGTCACTTCGTTGTTCACCTGGTTCTTCACGACGACAGTGAACTTCTCGCCCTTCTTGATGTTGTCGATGACCGAAGCCTTGACCTTCGCCTGAGCGAAGCAGCCGTTCGGGAAGCAGATTTCGAACTCGCCGGCATCGAGCGATCCCTTGTCGACCGCGAAGCGAAAGCCCGGCTTCAGCATCAGGCCCGGCGGCAGCAGCAGGCGGATGATCTTGTGGTCGTCGCCCTTCGGATCATAGATCGCCAGCGCGAGCAGGGGCTGGTCGGCCTGCGCGCCGAAATCGCGCGTCGTGTAGCAGATCTCTTTCTTCGTCTGCGGATCGGCGCCGCAGACCTTCGTCCATTCGGGCTGCACGGCGACGAGATCGGCCTTGATCGGCCCTTGCGGCTGTTGCGCCTGCTGCTGTTGCTGCTGCGCGGGGGGCTGCTGGCCTGCCGGACGTTGCTGCGCTATGGCGCCTCCCGAGGCGAGGAGGGCCCCCGTTAGAACCGCGGCCAAACCCCGCGGAAATTGAATTGACATAAGTCGTCCTTTCGAGTGGGTGCTCATTCGAGTGGGCGCTCGAGGGCGTCATACGCTCGAGGAAAAGTTCGTCACGCCCCTTCCTCCCCTCGGACAGGGCGAGGGGTTGACGGCTAGCCTCATACATGTTCGACGCGCCGAATTCCAGCCGAAGCGACGATTTGCTCGAGCTTTGCGGCCGGCGGGGCCGCTTTCGCGGCAAAGAGAGCGGCGGCGATCGCCCGCTCCGGCTTCGGCCCTCGTTTTTCCAAGAAGATATGAACATTCCCGCACACGAGCAGAGGATGTTTTTCCCCGCTCGCCAGCCCTGGAATATGGTCCGGATATGAACAAGCAAGCGATTCGCTCCATCCGCCCGACAAAATGGTTGCGCGCCGCAGCCTTCGCCGCGCTCGGCCTTTTTGCCGGAAGCGCCGGCGCCGGCCAGAGCGCGACCCACGGATTGGCGATGCACGGCGAACCGCTGCTGGCGCCGGGTTTCGATCATCTGCCCTATGCCGACCCGCTCGCCAGGAAAGGCGGGCGCCTGCGGCTCGGCCTGCCGGGCGCCTTCGACAGCCTCAACCCCTTCAATCTCAAATCCGGCTCCGCCGCTCAAGGAATCGTCGGCAATGTCGTTCAAACGCTGATGGCGCGCTCCTACGACGAGCCATTCACGCTCTATGGGCTGATCGCCAAATCCGTCGAGACCGACGACGCGCGCGAACATGTGACCTTCCGGCTCGATCCGCGCGCGCATTTTTCCGACGGTGCGCCGCTCACCTCCGCCGACGTGCTGTTCACGTTCGAATTGCTGAAAGCCAAGGGACGGCCCCAGCAGCGCATCGCCTATGGCCTCGTCAAAAAGGCCGAGGCGCCGGACGCGCATACGGTGCGCTTCGACCTCACGGGCGCCAAGGACCGCGAATTGCCGCTCATCCTCGGCATCATGCCGGTGCTGCCGAAACATGCGACGGATGTCGAGCATTTCTCCGACTCCTCGCTCAAAGCGCCGCTCGGCTCGGGCCCCTATGTGCTGCAGGAGACCGTTCCGGGCGCGCGCATCGTGCTGAAACGCGATCCGAATTATTGGGGCGAGGATCTCGCCGTTCAGCGCGGACTCAATAATTTCGACGAGATCGGCATCGATTATTTTCGCGACGGCAACGCCTTGTTCGAGGCGTTCAAGGCCGGCCTCCTCGACTACCGCGAGGAGACGAGCACGAGCCGCTGGGCGAGCGCTTACGATTTTCCCGCGCTGCGGGACGGGCGCGTCGCCGTCGAGACGCTGCAGAGCCCCGGCCCCAAGGGGATGGAAGGCTTCGTCTTCAACCTGCGCCGCGATCTCTTTCGCGACATCCGCCTGCGCGAAGCGCTCGGCCTGATGTTCGATTTCGAATGGATCGACGCCAATCTCTATTCGGGCCTCTATACGCGCACGAAGAGCTTCTTCGACGAATCGGAGCTCTCCTCCTCCGGCAGGCCGGCGAGCGACGCCGAACGGGCGCTGCTCGCGCCCTTCCCCGGCGTCGTGCGCGAGGACATTCTCGAAGGCCGCTGGCGTCCGCCGGTTCACGACGGCTCGGGACGCGACCGGGACGCGGCGCGGCGCGCGCTCGACCTGCTCTCCGCGGCCGGCTACCGGCTCGTCGACAACGCCCTGGTCAAGGACGGCGTTCCGCTCGCCTTCGAGATCATGGTCAAGGACCGCAACCAGGAACGCCTGGCGCTGTTTTTCGCCGCATCGCTGCAACGCATCGGCGTCGCCGCGCGCGTGCGTCTCGTCGACGAGGTCCAATATCAGCGCCGCCGACAAAAATTCGACTTCGACATGATGATCGGCCAATGGCTGGCCTCGGCCTCCCCCGGCAACGAGCAGAGGATGCGCTGGGGCTCCGCAAGCGCCGCGCAAGAAGCCTCCTATAATCTCGCGGGCGCGTCCTCGCCGGCGATCGACGCGCTCATCGACGCGCTGCTCGCCGCGCGCGGGCGCGAGGAGTTCGTCACCGCCGTGCGCGCCTATGACCGCGTGCTGCTCTCGGGATTTTACGTCGTGCCGCTCTATCACGCCGCCAAACAGTGGATCGCTTTTTCGACGAAGCTCGCGAGGCCGGCGGCGCTTCCGCGTTACGCCCCGCTCTTCGGCGCGACCTTGGAGACATGGTGGAGAAAAGACCCATGACAGGGGCGATGTCGAATGTCGCCGCCGACGAAGCGGCGGCGCTCGCCCGCGCGCATCCGCTGACGCTGTTCGGCTTCGACGCGCTGGTCACGGGCGCGGCGCGGCTGCGCCCTGGCCGCGTCGCCGTAACCGACGTGCGCAGCGGCGACGAGATCGACCATGCCGAACTCGACCGAAGGATCGACGCGTTCCGCCTCCGTCTGCGCGATTTCGACTTTCAGCCCGGCGAGCGGGTCGTCCTCGCCTGCGCGCCGAACGCGGACACGCTCGTCGCCCTGACCGGCCTCGTCGCCGCCGGCCTGGAGCCGGTCCTGGCGCCGCTCGGGCTCGCATCCGACGCGCTCGCACGCGGCGCGCGCGCCGCTTCAGCCGCCGCGCTGATCGCGCCGGCCTCGGTCGCCGGCGTGTCTTTCGAGAGATGGCTGTTCGGCGTCGCGGCGCAAGCGCCGTCGATCCGGCTGATCGGCGCCCTCGGTCCGGGCGCGATCGACGGCGCCGTCGATTTTCGCTCCGGCGCCCCGACGGCGGCGCGAGCCCCCGCCGGACGTGACAGAGCGCTGCAGAGCAAGAAGGCGACGATCGGGATATTGGACCGCTCAGGCGAGCCGCGCTTCATCGAGCAAGGCGCGCTGCTCGCCCATGGCCTCCGCCTCGTCGCCAAGGCGCGCGTGAGCGGCGCCGCGCCGCTCGTGTCGCTGGTCTCGCCCGCATCGGTCGCCGGGCTCGTCGCCGGACCGCTCGCTTCGCTGCTGTCCGGCGCGCCGCTGCATTTCGTCTCGCCTTTCGACGCGAGCGCCTTTCTCGCGCATCTCGACGCGATCGGACCTGCGCGTCTCGTCGCGCCGCGCCGCATTCTGCCGACGCTCGACGACGCCGGTCTGCTGACGAATGGCGCGCTGCTCTCCTGCATCGCCATTGCGCGCCCCGAGGACGACGCCGAATTCGAGCGCCGTCCCTCGACCTGTCCGATCATCGACATCGCGAGCGACGGCGCTCCGCAGGCCGCCGCGCCGCGGCGAGAAGCCGTCGCCGCCGCGTAATATCGTCGCACCGCTACGCATGCGGCAATTCGTCTCGTATTGACGAGGATCAATTACAAACGGCGCCGAGACGCGTAGGCGATCTAGAGTTCGATCGTCGGCGCCACGCTCTTTCGACACGCGCTCCCCGATCGGACAAAATGAAAAATCGTTCGATGGGAAGGAAGCCACATGTCGCTTATCACCTGGACCAAGGAACAATTTGCGACCAATGTCTCCGCGCATGATCAGGAGCATCAAGAAATTTTCAGACTGCTCAATGTTTTGGGTGATTCGGTAGGAAGCGGCGACCGCGCCGCCGTAGGACGGGATCTGGACGCGCTCATCGCCTATGTGGCGCAGCATTTCGCGGCCGAGGAAGCGAATTTCGAAAAATATGGATATCCCGCGACTCCCGGCCACAAGGCCGAACACGACAAGCTGGTGGCGACCGCGCTCGATCTGCAGAAGAAGTTCCACGCCGGCGAAGCCGAAGTGACCGGCGACACGGCGGCGTTCATCGTCGGCTGGCTGACGAACCATATTCCGAACGTCGACAAGCTGTACGGCCCGTTCCTGAACGAAAAAGGCGTGGCCTGAGATAAGTTGAGTCATAGCGAGCGTCTCGAAATCCATTCGGGCGCCGATCGCACTTGTGCTAACGTCGCCTCCCGTCCCCGATGGGAGGCGACCATGTCCTATCGCGCCAAGCTCGCGCTGCTCACGGCGGCGATCTTCGTCGGATTGTCGCTCGCGGTGGTGAACATCGTCTCCAAGATCAGTTTTCTGGTGACGATGCCCAGCGAATAATGCGCGACTTCGCCGTCATTGCGGGGAATGAAGCGGCGAAGCAATCATGGCTCCTGGATTGCTTCGCTTCGCTCGCAATGACGGGCGCGGCGTCACGCCGCTTTCTTCTTCTCGGCGATCGACACCAGCGTGCGCAGGATTCGCCGCGTACCCTCGAGGCGCTGCTTCATGTCGCCGAACTCGCGGATGAAGACGATGCGCATGTCGGGTCGCACCTTCGCCTGCGCGCCCTGCTCGGCGACGAAGCGCACGAGGCCGGCCGGATCGGCGAAATTATTGTCGCGGAAGGCGACGATGACGCCCTTCGGCCCCGCCTCAACCTTCTCGACATGCGCTCTTCGGCACATCGCCTTGATCGCGACGATCTTCAGCAATTGATCGACCTCCGGCGGGAACGGCCCGAAGCGGTCGATGAGCTCGGCGGCGAAGGATTCGATGTCCTGGTCGGTCTCGAGCGTCGACAGACGGCGATAGAGCTGCAGGCGAAGCGTGAGGTCGGCGACATAGTCTTCCGGAATCGTCACCGGCGCGCCGATGGCGATCGTCGGCGACCAGGCTTCCTCCTGCGGCTCCTCGACGCCGGCCTTCAGCAGCGTGATCGCATCGCCGAGCATCTGCTGATAGAGCTCGTAGCCGACTTCCTTGATGTGCCCCGACTGTTCCTCGCCCAAGAGATTGCCGGCGCCTCTGATGTCGAGATCGTGGCTCGCGAGCTGGAAGCCGGCGCCGAGCGTGTCGAGCGTCTGCAGCACTTCGAGACGCTTCTGCGCCTGCGGCGTGATGGTGCGATTGACCGGCGTCGTGAACAGCGCATAGGCGCGGGTCTTCGAGCGCCCGACGCGCCCGCGCAACTGATAGAGCTGCGCGAGGCCGAACATGTCGGCGCGCCAGACGATGAGCGTGTTCGCGGTCGGAATGTCGAGGCCGGATTCGACGATCGTCGTCGACAGCAGAATATCGTATTTGCCGTCGTAGAAGGCGGTCATGCGCTCTTCGAGATCGCCGGCCGCCATCTGGCCATGCGCCATGACGAATTTCGCCTCCGGCGCATTCTCGCGCAGGAAAGCGGCGGCGTCTTCCAGATCCTCGATGCGCGGGCAGACGAAGAACGCCTGGCCGCCGCGATAGCGCTCGCGCAACAGCGCCTCGCGCACGATGAGCGGATCGAAAGGCGAGACGAAGCTGCGCACGGCGAGGCGATCGACGGGCGCCGTGGCGATGAGCGAGAGCTCGCGCACGCCGGTCATGGCGAGCTGCAAGGTGCGCGGGATGGGCGTCGCCGACAGCGTCAGCACATGCACTTCGGCGCGCAGCTCTTTGAGGCGCTCCTTGTGGCCGACGCCGAAATGCTGCTCCTCGTCGATGATGACGAGGCCCAGATCCTTGAAGGAGATCGCCTTGCCGAGCACGGCGTGCGTCCCGACGACGATGTCGACGGTTCCGTCCGCCAGGCCCTTCTTCGCGAGGCGCACGTCGGCGGCGTGCGCCATGCGCGACAATTGCGCGATTCTGATCGGCAGGCCGGCGAAGCGCGTCGAGAATGTCTTGTAGTGCTGACGCGCGAGCAGCGTCGTCGGCACGACGACGGCGACTTGGCGGCCGTTGATCGCCGCGCAGAAGGCGGCGCGCAGCGCCACTTCCGTCTTGCCGAAGCCGACGTCGCCGCAGACGAGCCGGTCCATCGGCCGTCCCGAGGCGAGATCGTCGAGCACGGCCTCGATCGCCGCCGCCTGATCCTCCGTCTCGTCGTAAGGAAAGCGCGCGCAGAATTCGTCATAGAGGCCTTCGGGCGGAACGAGCTTCTCGGCCTGCCGGAGCGTCCGTTGCGCCGCGATCTCGATCAGGCCCTTGGCCATCTCGCGGATGCGGTTCTTCATCCGCGCCTTGCGCGTCTGCCAGCCGACGCCGCCGAG
>PQAN01000385.1 GCA_003105285.1 Methylocystaceae bacterium | reverse complement strand
TTTATTTTGCAGCTTTTATGCAGCCGGCGGGGTGGGCCGTGACGGGCGTCGATATCGGAGATGATGCCGTAACGGCCCCGTCCCGAGCTGATGGCGAAGGACAGCGGCTTGTCTCCCGTATGATGAAACGGGGCTTTGCCCGAGGTTTGCCCCCAGGGATGCGGGTCAGAGACGAGGTATGAGATATTATGTCGGAACCGAAGTGTCTTGCCGCCACAGGCGCGCCTGGCGGCGCGAACGGCGACCTCGATCGTGCAGACATTGTTCGATCTCTGGGAGGAACTGCCGCGCATATCCGACGCGGCTCTCGACCGCCGCCAATGCTACGCCTGCTACGGTCGCGGTCGGCTCTCTCCGTCGCTCTGGTGCGTTCCTCGGGCATTGCTCTCCTCGATGAGGTGACGCTCGCCATGTGCGGCGCGCCTCGCCCCTCCCGTCTATGCCGGATGGATCGTCGCTGATGAATATTTCGACCGGCGTAAACTATAAGTCTGAGGCGCGCCTGGGCGACGCGTGAGACCTATGCCGTCTCGCAGTTTGGGATGGACTTCGGTTTTGCAATTCAAACCCACGCTTCGCAGTGTTCCCCCGGCTCAGCCGCTGACGGTGGGACCGCCCCTGGCCCATCCGACCATTGCAAATGTCTGCTACCCTGTTGTCACTCCAGCGGGCACCAAAGTGCTGGAGTGTTCTTCGCCGTTTGGATTGCTGCATTCTATTTCATCGATCCGTCTGCGGAACGGCTCGGCGAGTAGCCGTATTGCCCTTTTTTTTCGAACTGGCAATTACCTGTTGCGAGCGGATGGGAGACGTCCTGGTCGTCCCGAGCGCCGCCCGGATTTCGAGCGCTATCGGCCTAACATTCGCAGCGTTTGGAGCCTTCAGCTCTGAGCCGCGCGAATTTCCGAGCCACTCTCGACATTCCGCGTCCCCGACTTCTCTCTAAATCATGAAATCGGAGGAGCGCGGAATCTATCGAAATCCCCCATGGACTTCGGCTTGCGTGAATTGATCGTACATTACGCGAGCGAAACTCTGCGTTTTCTGACGCGGAAGGTGGGCGCGGACGACACTTCCGATTTGGCGTAGGAGGCGATTTTGTGCGTCCTGCGTCGCGCCGAACGCGAAACAATCGCGGAGCCGCTGGCTCTCCTCCGCACCATGGCTGTCAATCTCGCCCGAAACCACGTGCACCGGAACGCCTCCGGCGAGCTCGGAACGCGGCTTTTTTGCTCATCCCATCGCCTCACCCGAGGATTGGTGGCGGACGCTTGCGCAATTGGACGCGCCGACGTTCGAACACGTGCGCGAGAAAAATCTCGCGCGCCTGAAGCAGTGCAACGCGATCGCTGCGAATGTCGTCTATAGCGTCGCCGTGAAATGACGCCAGCCTATCGCAACCCGAGCCTCGCCATCATCTTCAACAGCCCGACGCGGGAGACGCCGAGGCGGCGCGCCGCGGCGCTGTGATTGTGATCGGTGGCGGCGAGCGCGGCGCCGATCATCCGGCGCTCTAATTTTTCCTGCGCCTCGGGAAGCGTTTCCGAGACGGCTTCCGCCGAGGGCAGAGCCCCGCCGCCGCGTGCGAAGCTCAAATCCTCGGCGGCAATCGTCGATGATGTCGGATCGGCGAGGGCGGCGGCGCATTCGATCGTCGCTTTCAGCTCGCGGACATTGCCGGGCCAGGATTGCGCGACCAGCCACGCCAGGGCCTCTTGGGAAAAGCGCAATTTGCGCTTCTTTGCCGCCTGCGCGAGGAAATGCGCCGCGAGAAGGCCAAAATCTTCGCGCCGCTCGTCCAGCGCGGGCGTGCGAATGACGACGCCGCGCAGCCTGTAATAGAGATCTTCGCGAAATGTTCCGGCGACGATCATCGCCTCTACGTCACGATGCGTCGCGCTGACGATGCGCACATCGGCGCGGCGCTCCTTGCGTCCGCCGACAGGGGTAAACGTTCCTTCTTGCAGGAAGCGCAGTAGCTTCACTTGGCAGGGAAGCGGCGTCTCGCCGATCTCATCGAGAAACAGCGTCCCGCCGCGCGCCGTCGTGACGAGGCCGGGGCGATCGGCATGGGCGCCGGTGAAAGCGCCTTTGAGATGACCGAACAATTCGCTCTCGATCAGCTCGGCGGGGATCGCGCCGCAATGGATCGAGACGAAAGGCCCACGACGCGCGCTCGCTCTGTGCAGCGCATTGGCGACGAGCTCCTTGCCGGACCCGGTGGGTCCGAGGATCATCACGGGGAGTTCCGCCGGACCGATGCGGCGGATCATGTCCTTGACATGCGCCATGGAAGTGCCATTGCCGATCAGACCGTCGTCGGAAACCGCTTTCTCCGCCCGCAGCCGCGCGATCTCGCGCTCCAGCGCCGCTTTGGCGAGCGCGCGCTCGACACAAAAGCGCAAAAGCTCCGGCTCCACCGGCTTGGCGAGAAAATCCCATGCGCCGAGCGAGACGGCGCGAAGCGCGAGTTCATGCTCGCTATGCGCCGTCAGAACCACGGTGACGGCGCTCGTGAAATCCGACAGCACGGACAGGCCCGCCTCGGGCGTGCGCTCCGGCGGCATCACGAGATCGAGAAGCACGAGATCGGGCCGCGCCTGCGCGAAGACGTCGCGCGCCGAGGCCGCGTCCTTCGCCGTCAACACATGATAGCTTTCGCGCGTCAGAAAGGCGCCGGCGACGCGCGCGAAAGCGGGCTCGTCGTCGACGATGAGAATCGTCTCGCCGCTCATCTTCGAAATCTCAAAGTGACGCAGGTGGAAAAGCCATCGCGCGCTCCGAGCGCGACGGAGCCGCCATGCGCCGACATGATCTTGGCGACAATGGCGAGGCCGAGCCCCGTGCCTTCGCTCGAGCGCGAGACGAAGGGCTGAAACATTCTGTCCTTGAGCTCCTCCGGCACGCCGGGTCCGTCGTCACAGACATGAACGAGCGTCGCGGCCCGCGTCGCCTCGACGAAGACCGCGACACGGCCGCCGGCGGCGCGGGCGTTGGCGATGAGGTTGTCCATCGCTTGGGCGAAGCGAAACGGATCGGCGCGCAAATGCGCATCGCTCGCGATGTGAGTTTCTATGTCGCCGAAGGCGTCTGCCAGATCGATGTCGGTCGGCTCGATCTTCCAGGGCTTGGCGTAATCGAGCAATTCGGCGACGAGACGATTCATGCGCCGCGTCTGCTCGATGATTTCGGCGCGCGTCTCCGCCGGCGCGGCGGCGGCGGCCATATTCACGATGTTGAGCGGATTGCGCAGATCATGCGCGATCGTCGAGGCGAGCATTCCGAGCTCGGCGAGCCGCTCGCTCTCGGCGCGGCTTCTTCGGCGGTCGATGTCGTCGAGGCTCTGCGCCAGAATATCGGCGTAGACCACGGCGAGACGGTGCGCGCCCGGCGGCGAATCCTCGAAGCCTGCGAGCTTCGCCTCCCATTTATCGCCGGCATTGGCGCAGCGGAGCGCCGGCACCCGGCCGTCGCCGGAGAGGGTCACATCGACAGAGGGGCGCATGGCCGCGCGCAAATGGATGCGCGCGATCTCGATCGCCTCGGCCGGCCTGTCCGCGCCGGCGAACTCCGTACGCCATTGCGCGATCATCTCGGCGGAAATCTCCGGGCCGGCGTAGACGAGACGATCCGCCGCGCGCCGAATAGGTTCGCCGAATGCGAAAGCCAGCGCCATGGCCGCGGCAACGACGAGCCAGAAGGAGGCAAAGCCCATAGACGGCGCGACGAGGCTCAAAGGCGCCGCGGCGAGTAGTCCGGCGACGGCGGCGGCGAGCAGCAGCACGAGGGCATAGGCGGCGGCGCGCCGCGCCCAGACATTGGCGGCCATCAGCTCGTAGCGCAAAATGCCGTAGACGAGCAGCGCCGGATAGATCGGCAGCGCGAGAATGGACCAGGGCGCGACAGCCACGCCGAACAGCGGCGGCGCGAAGGAGACGACCGTCGACAGGCCGACGAGGGAGGAGACGAGAACGATAGCGATCTCGCGTCGGCGTTTGCCTTTGGCGCGACGCAGAGCGAAGGCCATCAGCCCATTGCCATAGGCGGCGAGACCGATCGCCACGGCGACGCCGAAAAGGCCGGCGCCCTCATAACGAAAGCCACGCAGGCCTGCGTCCGTTTCGAAAAAGGCGCCGGCGCCAAAAAGGAAGAGCAAGAGCGTCGCGCCGGCGCCGAGCGCATGGACGATCGGAAGCGAGCATGCGCCGTGCCCCGTCAGCCGGATCGCGAAATCGACGGCGAACGCCGAGCCGAGCGGCGCCAGCGCCATCGAAGCCGCGCCGATGCGTTCGGGCAGGATCAGGCCGAGGGCGAAGAGCCCGACGAGCGCGACAAAGGCGGCGAGCTGTTTCGCGCCCGGCGCCGCGCTTGCCCGAGCTAGGAGAAACGCCGAAAGCGCGACGCTCGAAAGGAATGTCGCCGAAATGGAGAGTGTGAACAGTAGGCTCGGCGTCATCGCCAGACTGTATCCTCGGTTTATAGGCGGTTCAATGAAATCTGTCTCTGAAGTTTATAGCAACCCCATTCATATGGCATAAAAACAGATAGTTATCCAGTGGCGCCGCCATTGCCCATAGGTCTCCCGAAGGCGAAGCCCTTTCGCCCGTATTCGAGGAGACCGATCTTGGCCCACATTCTCATCATCGGCGGCAGCGGATTCATCGGACGGCATATCGCCGGCCAGCTCCGCGACCGCGGCCACCAAGTCGTCGCCGCCTCGCGCCGCGAGGTCGATCTCGCGCGCGACGGCGAAGCGCGGCTGCGCGACAAACTCGCGAGCTTCGACATCGTCGTCAATTGCGCCGGACTCGTGCGCGACGACGGCGACAACAGCATGGCGGCCGTCCATGCAGAGGGCGCCTGCAATCTCTTTCACGCCTGCCTTGCCGCCGGCGTCGCGCGATTGGTTCATGTCTCGGCGCTCGGCGTCGAGAGCGACGGCGAGACGCTCTATCAGCGCAGCAAGGCGGTCGCGGAGGAGCGGCTCGCCGCGCTCGATCCGGAGGGGAAGCGGCTCGACTGGCGCATATTGCGTCCCTCGCTCGTCGTCGGCCGCGGCGGCGCGAGCACGCGCTGGCTGCTCGCGGCCGCCGTCCTGCCTTGGCTTCCGCACTTCGGCGACGGCGCATGGCGCTTTCAGCCCGTGCATGTCGCCGATTTCGCCGAGGTCGCGGCGCGCATCGCCGAAGGCGCGCCCTCGCCGCGACGCCTCGATATCGTCGGCCCGGAGCCGATGACGACCAACTCGCTACTCACGCTGTTGCGCGAATGGCTCGGTCTGAAGCCGACAGGTTTCTTTCGCGTGCCGAATAGGCTGTTTCTACTCGCGGCGTCGATCGGCGGACACGTCTCGACCGGCCCGCTCAATCGCGAGGTGATAAAACTTCTCTCGCGCGGCAATGTGGCGGATTGCGCGCCAATGACGGCGGCGCTCGGCCGGCCGCCGCGCTACATTCACGACGCTCTGGCGCTGGAGCCGGCCTCCGACGCGGACCGGCAGGCGGCGCGACTGTTCTTCCTGCGTCCCGTCCTGCGCTGGAGCCTCGGGCTATTGTGGGTCGCAACCGGCCTTCTCTCCTTCGGGCTCTATCCACTCGAGAAGAGCTACGCGCTTCTGGGCGAGATCGGCGTTCGCGACGCGCTCGCCGACGCTGTGCTCTATGGCAGCGCGGCGGTCGATTTCCTGCTCGGCGTTCTGCTGCTGCTGCGCTGGCGCCCTGCCCTCATCGGCCTCGCGCAGCTCGCGACCATGCTCCTCTTCACGATCATCGCGTCGCGCCTGCCGCCTGATTATTGGCTTCATCCCTTCGCGCCGCTCCTCAAGAATCTGCCGATCGCCGCTGCGATCCTCGTCATGATCGCATTGGAGTCCTGATCATGCTCGATCCCGTCACTCTGAAGACAGCTCATATCGTCAGCTCGACGATCTTGTTCGGCACGGGGCTCGGCACGGCCTTTCACGGCCTCGCCAGCAATCTGCGCGGCGATCTGCGCGCCATCGTCGTCGGCAATAGAAATGTCGTGCTCGCCGATTGGCTGTTCACGACGCCTGCCGTCATCGTGCAGCCCGTCACCGGCATGCTGCTCGCATGGGATCAGGGCTGGCCGCTCGATACGCCCTGGCTGCTCGCGGCAATCGCCCTCTATCTCTTCGTCGGCGCCTGCTGGCTGCCAGTGGTATGGCTGCAAATCCGCATGGCGCGCATCGCCGAGCACTGTCTCGAGAAAGGCGCGCCGCTGCCGCCGATCTACAAAACTTATTTCCGGTGGTGGTTCGCGCTCGGCTGGCCGGCCTTCATCACGATGATCGCGATCTTCTGGCTGATGGTCGCCAAACCGCAGTTCTAAAAAGGGCGCGCTATAATTTGAGAATGGAGATAGAAATGCCGACTCTCTTCCAAAGCCTGCTCGCCGAGCGCTTCGACCTCCTGCCTGAGCCCGTCCGTCGCTTCCACATGCTCGAGCGCGAGCTCTTCACCGGCAGCGGGGCGAAGGTGTCCGCGCAGGGCCGTGGCCTCGGCGCGGCCATGCTCACCTTCGTCGCCGGTCTTCCGGCGCCGGGCGAGAATATCGAGACCCACGTCCGCCTCACGCCGCTCTCGGGAAACAAGGAATTCTGGCGGCGCGATTTCGCCGGGCGGCGCTATGAGAACGTCATGGAGGCCGCGCCGGACGGACGCTTGATCGAACATTTCGGCCCCTTCGATCTCTATTTCGACCTCGCCGCCTCGCTCGCCGGGCTACGCCGATCGCTCTGCGAATGGCGATTGCTCAAAATCCCATTGCCGCGCGTGACACGGCCGAGGATCGAATGTTTCGAGAG
>PQAN01000384.1 GCA_003105285.1 Methylocystaceae bacterium | reverse complement strand
GCACACCGCCACTTGGTCTTCGATCGAGCGTTCGTGCTGTAGTTCCGTCGAAAAACGGGCGTAGATCGCTGCGCGTCTCATCGGCCTGCCTCCGCAATGAGGCCGCTTCGACCTCTCGAGCCTTCCGATGATCCTCCCGCGCCGCGCTTCGCGCAAGCGCTCGAATGATTTCGACCAGAGAAATTTGAATATCTGAATCGATTTCGACGATTCCAGCCGACTGGCCGGAGCCTTTCAGCATCTTCGAACTATTCTTGCGCGTCTTGGATTTCGACATGGCGACGAGGATCATCGCAACGAGGATTTCGTGGGGGAAGCGGCCAAAGCCTGTGGTCGTGAAATCGGCGGCGGCGTCGCGCAATTAGGATGGGCAATTGTCGCCTCCTCGACCTGCGCTTTCGGAAGCACCTGAGTAGTTTCCTAACCCGTGGTTCGCCGCCTCGAAATGCGTTCACATCGTCTGTCACAGGTCGGCGGTGAACATGTACGGCCGGCGTTCGCTCTTGCCCCTCCGGTGATATATGACTACAAGTAGTCATATATTGGGAGA
This sequence comes from Methylocystaceae bacterium, assembly GCA_003105285.1. Classification (GTDB taxonomy): domain Bacteria; phylum Pseudomonadota; class Alphaproteobacteria; order Rhizobiales; family Beijerinckiaceae; genus Methylosinus. The sequence continues at coordinate 2,578 of PQAN01000384.1, read as the reverse complement.
GAGCGATGAAGGAGCTTCAGCTCAAGGACGCCAAGGCCACGCTCTCCGCGGCAGTCGATCGCGCCGTCGCGGGCGAGCCCACCGTGATCACCCGGCACGGCCGTAAGGAGGCAGTGCTCGTCTCCTTCGAGGAATGGGAGCGCCTAGCCAAGGCGCCGAGCTTCGCCGACCTGCTACTGGCATTCCCCGGCAAGCCGGGAGACGTGCCCGCGCGTCGCCGTAAGCCCGCGCGCGCTCTGCGCGGCACCGCGCTCTGATCTTGTATCTGCTCGACACCAATATCGTGTCGGCGGATGCGCCGGCCAAGCGCCGCGTCGGCCCGGAGGCTTTCACGGCTTGGGCGCACGAGCGCTCCGAGAGCCTCTATCTCTCGACAGTGACCATCGCCGAGATCGAAGCCGGCATCGCGCGCGCGGTAAGAATCGGCGCCACAACGAAGGCCGAGCGGTTGCGCCGATGGCTCGCTGCATTGGAGCACTTCTACGCCGAGCGCATCTTGCCGTTCGGTCTCGACGAAGCCCGCAGGGCGGGCGCGATCCTCGATCGGGCGCGCGCGCATGACCCCGGCTTCGAGGACATCGCCATCGCCGCCACGGCCGCCGTGCGCGGCTTCACCGTCCTCACCGCCAACGAACGCCATTTCGCGCCACTCGGCGTCCAATACGTCAATCCGTTGAAGCAATTGCCTCGCTGACCGACAGGCATCTCAGCGCGGCGTAATGCGAGGCTCATCCTCCATAAGAAAACTCGGCTCGGCCCGGCTATCCCGAGGCGCCCTCGAAGGAATCGGCAATGTTCGTTGCTCCAATCGAGGCGCGCGCACTCTCGGGGATGGATGCTACGTCGAGATGTTCGATGGCGGTCACTAATCGCATCAGATCCGGCGGAAGAAATTCATCGTATTTGGCGCGCTGTGGCTGCACAACGCATTCAGCGAGCGCGTCCGGAGATGGCGGGGCCTCAGTGGCAATGCTTTGAAGCAATTGGTATGCGGCGTCCGGCGAGGTTCGAGGCATTTCCACGGCGTGGCCGAGCGGCGAGGCATCGGCCCCTCGAAGATTGAGAGCGAGTGCGAGAGAAACGAGCTTTTTCGTACCCACCCAGGGCATGATCAGGCATCCGTCTCCGATCGGAACGATCGAACGGCTAGAAAGCTCTAGCTCGTGCGCCGCGGTGCGAGCTTCTCGAATCAGACGTATTGCGCCGTCGTCGAGATAGATCGGGAGTTCGTTCGAAAGCAGGATTTGCCGCATCTTCGCGACAATCTTGTCGTGCACTCCTGCGAACTGACCATCGAAACGCGGCGGCGTCCCGGACGAATGAGACTTCACTTCGATCACCTTCGTGATCGAATCGACGGCGACAATGCGCCAACGTCGACCGCCGAAGATAAGTGTTTGACCGGGCGCTATCATAGACGCCGAAGGATAGACGCCGAGAACGCGTCCCTCGTGTAGAATGCGGTAGTCCTGACTCGTCGTGAAAACCGTGTAGAACTCGTGGGACTCGGTTAGCCTCTCTCCGCCCGCGCCGATCATCAGCAGCCCGTCTCTAGACTGCTCGACGAGTCGCCGCTCCGGCGTCGCCATTGCGCGAAGCAGATCGGCGAACAGCTTCTTGTCGGTAGTCCGGAAAGCGCCTTGCTCACACAGAAGCCTGTACGCGGATGCGGCTGTGAGACCGCCAGTCTGAAGAATGACGGCGAGAATTTGGTGGATCAACGTGGAAAGGTGCAGGCCCATCGGAACCGGCGGCTCACACCAGCCTTCCCTCAATGTTTCGATCATTGCCATGGATTGCACGAGGCCTAGGCGCAACCTGTCGAGAGGATGGCCACCGCGGGTCGGCTCCTGCTCCACGACATAGATGCGCAGGATCGCAGACTTGCCAGTTCGTCGCCCTGATCGTCCTAGTCGCTGGCGAAGTGATGCGACAGAAGCACCGGGCCCGATCTGCGCCACGGATTCTACCTCGCCGATGTCGATGCCGAGTTCGAGCGTGGTGGTCGCGATGGCAGTCGTTGGTCGTGTGTCTTCGCGCAGGCGCATTTCGACGGCTTCGCGTTCCGATTTTGACAAACTGCCATGATGGGGAAAGAACTCATTGGGAACACCATGCTTGTCGCTCTCGACACGCAGCGCATCCGCATAGATTTCCACGTTTTGCCGCGACCCGGCAAACAGCAGGTTCGAGCGTCCACGCAGAACACGGAAGAGGTCGTCGACGACCGGCTGAGGCGCCGACGTCTGCGCGTCGTCTTCGTCTTCGTCGTCGGAGTCGCTGAAAGCGCGAGCAGTTCGGCGGTCGACATTCGGGACGTGATAGCCCCTGATCTGAATCTTGAGGCCGCTTCCCGGGTCCTGACCCTCGACAATCGTGATCGGAGCCGAAGCTCCCGGACGAAGAGCCATTGCCGCCAATCGCATGTCGCCCAGCGTCGCCGAGAGGCCCACACGATCGACATGCCGCCCACCGATCGCGCTCTCGATACGGGAAAGAATAGACTGCAATTGCACTCCGCGCTCTGTTCCGATGAACGCGTGCAATTCGTCGACGACCACGGCTTCCGCTTTCGCGA
>PQAN01000383.1 GCA_003105285.1 Methylocystaceae bacterium | reverse complement strand
AGCTTAGTCTTTGATCGATCTTTCCATTTTTACGGCAAGCCTTTTGTTTTCGATGGACATGGCCTGACGATCGACTGCCGGCAACGGCGCGCGTGCTTCAAAATTCTTCGTTTGGAAGCACGACGAAATCGCTGCTCCAAGGGTGGTATACGCAACCGGCTTGCGGCGCTTTGGCATGCCTGCGCAATACCCGACTCGTCCTGCAGGCGGCTTCGATGTGGACCCGACGCAACTTCCAGGACCCGGGAGGAAACTTGGCCTGGATCGTATCGGCGTGACGCACAAAGCGTAACGGGCACCGCGCCCGATTTGTAATATATTAAAATAACATATGTTAGGTAGCCAAAGCTGAGCAAGCCGATTGAGTCGGCCGATTCCCGGATTTACGGCTTCTCGAAGAACGGCATTTGGGCGGATCCGTTCCAACCTGTCCGGCCGCTACCGATGTTTCCCGACGCATTTTCTGCTTGCCGCCTCCCGCCGAGCCGCAATCCGACAAGCGGCCTCCCACTCCATTTTTCGACAGGGAGTTCCCGAGAAACGTAGGTTTTGATGCAGTGCCCATCCGTCGTATATTCGCGTCGCAAGAAGGACGAAAATCTTATGACAGTCAACAAGATCGACGCGCTGCTGGCGTTGCGCAGCGAAGGCCGCTTCCTCGTGGGGCGCGATCGCATCAAACCGCTCGAGGCAGTCGCGCCCGGGCGGCGAGCGTTCGTCTGAAGACTCGAAGTCGACCGCCTCGAAGACGTTTTGTTCAGTACCGAAAAACAGTCAGACGTAGAGCAGCCCGAGACCGACATCTCCATGCCGGAACCGAGTCCACGTCGTCTCGCCCGACGGCGTGAACGACAGACTTCGCGAGACACTCGAATTCGAGTTCGCGCTTGGCGGCACGAAAAAATTCAAATCGACGAGAACGCCTATTCGATCGAGCCAAAGCCTGTCCAGCATCCGCGTCTGCGACCTTCAGAACCTATATCTAAAGAAAAGGCTGGGCCGCGAGAGAGCGCCACGGGCTGATCTACCAAGGCATCGTCAGCATAACCGATGGCGGGGCGGCTTGATGTCCAGAAGTGGCGTGCCATCGAGACAGTCGAGCCCACGCACCGTGAGGGTCGTCCCGTCGACGTCTTCCAAGGCTACAATCGATGTTCCGATGGGGTTCGGCCTCATGGGCGAGCGCAAGGCGAATGTCCCGCGCGCGAGCGGGTCACTGTGTGCGCATTGGCGAACGAGATCCCGCCGCGCACGATGCAGCCAATAGAGGACTTCCAGCCGATCATAGCCGGATATGCCGTCGAGCGCTTGGGTCCAGGGCTCGAACAGCGTGATCCGGCAAATCGGGCCGTCGATCCGACCCTGCCGCGGGCATTCCTCTCGCGAACTCCAGGGCGTTTGGATGCGCCCGATGAAAACGAGGCTCGCGTCCGTCGTTTCGACCAGAGGAACCGCGAGTTCTCCAGGCCTGATTTCGTTGTCGGCGCGCATGTTCTTCTCTCTGTACTCGAATGAAGTTGATCGCGCCACTTCTTTCGCACTGAACGCCACGCTGGACCAGCCGTGAGCCTCCCGTTTATAATCGTCACTTATCACTCGATCGGCAATACTGAATGGCCGCCACCCTTCGAAACCTATATGAACAAATTCGAGCGTTCCGCATTCGCGACGCTTCTCTGGGCACTAGCCTCCACGGGCTACTGTCGGTGCGGACAGTTCCGTAACTGTCGATGCGCCACCTCCCGGACCGGCCTATGGCCCCTGCTCCGGGTTGTAAATACAGAACCGCAAACGAAACCCGGCAGGGCCATTCGTTTGCGGTTCTTTTTTTGCTCCGGCCGGTTCCGATCGCCGATCGCGATTTTTCCAGCGGCCACGCCATACGCAGAAACCCACGCGTCCGTCCCTTCGGCGCCTCGCCTGCGATCATCGGCCGCTACGGCGTGGCAAGACATTATAAGCGCTGCTTATCGACGCATCAGTCGAATCGATTAGACCTTCCGCCACACACGACTAAAGGTTCGCTGCGCCCGACGCAGTCTATTCGTTCTACCGAACAGTTTTCTTTGAAAACGAGCGGGACGATGCGTCGCGCGCGTCAACGCGAGAGGAAACGCACATGTCTAAAATCGTTCTGGTGTTGTACGACGATCCCGTCGGCGGCTATCCGACCACCTATGCGCGCGATGACGTTCCGCAGCCGAAAGTCTATCCTGACGGCCAGACGCTGCCGACGCCCAAGGCCATCGATTTCAAGCCGGGCGTCCTGCTCGGCAGCGTCTCGGGCGAGCTCGGGTTGCGAAAATATCTCGAATCGAACGGTCATCAACTGATCGTGACCTCCAGCAAGGACGGCGCCGACAGCGTTCTCGACCGCGAGCTGCCCGACGCCGAGATCGTGATCTCGCAACCGTTCTGGCCAGCCTACATGACCGCCGAGCGGATCGCCAAGGCGAAAAAGCTCAAGCTGATCGTGACCGCCGGCATCGGCTCCGACCATACCGACCTTCAAGCGGCGATCAGGAACAATGTCACGGTCGCCGAAGTCACCTACTGCAACAGCAACGCCGTCGCCGAGCACGTGGTGCTGTCGATACTGGCGCTCGTGCGCAACTTCATCCCGGCGCACAACATCATCATCAACGGCGGCTGGAACATCGCCGACGCCGTCTCACGCTCTTACGACCTGGAGGCCATGCAGGTGGGCACCGTGGCCGCCGGCCGTATCGGATTGCGCGTGCTGCGGTTGCTGAAACCTTTCGGAGTCGGGCTGCATTACCTCGACCGCCATCGTCTGCCGGAATCGGTGGAAAAGGAGCTGGATCTGACTTATCACGCCAGCTTGGAAAGCTTGGCCAAAGTCAGCGATGTCGTGACGTTGAACTGCCCGCTGCATCCAGAAACCGAACATCTGATCAACGAGCAGTCGCTGAAATTCTTCAAGCGCGGCTCCTATCTGGTCAACACGGCGCGCGGCAAGCTGGTCGAGCGTGACGCGCTCGTCCGCGCTCTGGAAAGCGGCCATCTGGCCGGCTACGCCGGCGACGTCTGGTTCCCGCAGCCGCCCGCCAAGGACCATCCGTGGCGCACCGCTCCCAATCATGCCTTGACGCCGCACATCTCGGGCACGAGCCTGTCGGCGCAGACCCGCTATGCCGCCGGCGTTCGCGAAATCCTCGAATCCTATTTCGAAGGTCGTCCGATCCGCAACGAATACCTCGTCGTTCAAGGCGGGAAATTGGCCGGCGTCGGCGCGCATTCTTATAGCGAAGGCAATGCGACCGGCGGCTCGGAAGAAGCCGCTCGCTTCAAGAACGGTTGATCCTCCCCGATTTACCTTCTTGATCATCGGACGCCGGTCGCGAGCGCGCGCCGGCGTCCGCAGTCATTCATTAAAGAGAGGCGACATGGCCGCACTGGAAACGATCACGAGCGGAATCATAAGCAAAGGTCGTTCGATCGCATCGGCAGGAATCGGCGGGTTCGCTTTGATTTCGCTTCTGGGAGAGCTCGGCGGACATCTCGAGCAGCCCTTGCTGCTCGGTTCTTTCGGCGCGTCTTGCGTGCTGGTCTTCGGCTTCCCGGAGTTGCCCTTCTCTCAGCCACGCAATGTGATCATCGGCCATGCGCTATCGTCGTTCATCGGCCTCGGCTGTCTGACGCTGTTCGGTCCGACGCCTTGGGCCATGGCCGGCGCCGTCGGAATGGCGATCATGCTCATGATGGGAACCCAAACCGTGCATCCGCCGGCAGGATCCAACCCCGTCATCATCTTTCTGACGCAGCCGTCCTGGGCGTTCCTTTTTGCGCCGACGCTTGTCGGCGCGGTGTTGATTATCGGCTTCGCGCTGATCTACAATAATGTGGCTCGCGGCCAAAAATATCCGAAACATTGGTGAGACGCGACGGAACGCACAGCGCTCGCCATGTTCATTCGACAACTCGACTATCTGGTGACCTTGGCGCGCGAGCGGCATTTCGCCCGCGCCGCGGAAGCCTGTTGCGTCTCACAACCCGCATTGTCGGCCGCGATCCGCCATCTCGAGGAGGAGCTCGGAGTCTCGATCGTCGAGCGAGGACATAAGTTCGTCGGCTTCACGGAAGACGGCGAGCGCATTCTGGGTTGGGCGCGTCAGACCCTGGCCGCTTGGGACGGTCTCAAACAAGAAGCCTCTCGGTCTCGCGGGCGACTGACCGGCGCCTTGCGCATCGGAGCCATTCCGACGACGATGCCGATCCTCTCGCTGCTCACGGGCCCCTATTGGCGCGCCTTTCCGGACATAAGCCAAAAGATCCAGTCTCTGAGCAACGAAGAAATCATTCGGAGAATCGACGATTTCGAATTGGATGTCGGCGTCACTTATCTGGAAGATCAGAATCTGCAGCGCTTTCGCGTCATGCCGCTCTATCGGGAGCGCTACGTCGTTCTCGCGCGCAATGCGGCGGCTCTCGGCGATCGCGCATCGATGACCTGGCGTGAAGCGGCGGAACTGCCATTGTGTCTCCTGACACGAAACATGCAAAACAGGCGCATCATCGACGCCGCGTTCCGGCGAGCCGACGCCCATCCCCGCGTCGTGGCGGAAACCGATTCCGTCTTCGCGCTCTATTCGAATGTCAGGTGCGCGGAAATGTGCAGCATCATTCCGCACAGCCTTCTCGCGCTTTTTGAATTGAGAGAGGAACTGATCGCTATTCCTCTGACGCCCGAACTCAATCGAGCGATCGGGCTCATCGCTCTCGACAATGATCCGGCGTCGCCGATCGTCTCCGCCATCTGGACCATCACCAAGCAGATGGATCTCGACGCGCGGTTCGATTTCTTGGACGGCGCCGGCCCTTGATTCCTGTCCCGCCGTGAGCCGATCGAGCGCCGTATCGTTGCCACCTCTTCGGATCCGAGACAGAGGGCTCGAGTCCTCGAGAGGAACGTCGACCCC
>PQAN01000382.1 GCA_003105285.1 Methylocystaceae bacterium | reverse complement strand
CCTTCGCGGTCGGCACGCCCTATGTGGCGCGTTTCTTCCCAAAAGAACGGCGGGGATTCGCGATGGGCGTGTTCGGCGCCGGCACCACGGGCGCGGCGATCAACATGTTCATCGCTCCGGCGCTGATCGAAAGTCACGGTTGGCGCAGCGTCCCGCAATTCTACGCCGTGGCGCTCGCCGTCACGGCGGTGGTTTTTTGGTTTCTGTCCGCGCCGGACGTCTCGGCGCCGGGCAAGAGCGGTGCGTCGCTGAGCCAGCAGCTTGCGGTTTTGAAAGATGTGCGCGTCTGGAAATACTGCCAATATTATTCGATCGTTTTCGGCGGCTTCACCGCGCTCTCGGCATGGATGCCGCAATATTTCGTGCAGGAATACGAACTGAGCATCAAACAGGCTGCGCTGCTCGCCGCGTGTTTTTCGTTGCCCGCCGGCGTGCTGCGCGCTGTCGGCGGTTGGCTCGCCGATCGCTTCGGCGCCCACAACGTGACGTGGTGGGTGTTGTGGGCGGCTTGGATCAGTCTGTTTCTTTTGTCTTATCCCCGCACCGACTTCTTCATCCACACGCTGCGCGGGCCGGCGGAGTTCCATATCGAGCTGACGCTGCTCCCCTTCACCGCGCTGCTCTTTGCGCTCGGCGTCGCCTTCGCCTGCGGCATGGCGTCGACGTTCAAATATGTTGGCGACGACTTTCCGCAGAATATGGGCGTCGTCACCGGCGTCGTGGGTCTTGTCGGCGGTCTCGGCGGTTTCTTGCTGCCCGTTCTTTTTGGCGCCATCCTGGAGTGGCTAGCGATCAGCTCGAGCTGCTTCATGTTCCTTTACGGGATCGTCTGGGTCTCGCTGATCCTCAACTATCTCACCGAGGTTCGCCGCCTGCCGGTCATGGGCGAGCGCAAGCAAGAGGCCGCGCCGACGCCTGCCGTGACGCCGGAGACGGGAGAAGAACCATGAGCCATTTCCTCGAGCGTCTCACTTATTTCACGCGTCGGCGCGAGCCTTTCTCCGGCGGCCATGGCGAACTGCGCGACGAAGACCGCATGTGGGAAGAGGGCTACCGCCAGCGCTGGCAGCATGACAAGATCGTCCGCTCCACGCATGGAGTTAATTGCACCGGCTCCTGCAGTTGGAAGATCTACGTCAAGAGCGGCGTGGTCACCTGGGAAACGCAACAGACGGATTACCCGCGCACGAGACCGGGCATGCCCAATCACGAACCGCGTGGCTGTTCGCGCGGCGCCTCGTACAGCTGGTATCTCTATAGCGCCAGCCGCATCAAATATCCGATGGTGAGAGCGCGACTGGTCAAGGCTTGGCGAGAGGCGCGCAAATCGTTCGCGCCGGTCGAAGCCTGGGCTGAGATTGTCGCCGATCCCGAGGTGACGAAATCGTACAAGGCCATGCGCGGGCGCGGCGGCTTCGTGCGCTCGACCTGGAACGAGGTCAGCGAAATAATCGCCGCCGCCAATATTCACACCATCAAGACATGGGGGCCGGACCGCGTGGTCGGATTCTCGCCGATCCCGGCGATGTCGATGGTCTCCTACGCGGCGGGAGCGCGCTACCTCAGCCTGATCGGCGGGACGCTGCTTTCCTTCTACGATTGGTACTGCGATCTGCCGCCCTCGAGCCCGCAGACGTGGGGCGAGCAGACCGACGTGCCGGAATCGGCCGACTGGTACAACTCCGGCTACATCATCGCCTGGGGCTCGAACGTGCCGCAGACGCGCACGCCGGACGCGCACTTCTTCACCGAGGTGCGCTACAAGGGCACCAAGATTGTGGCGATCACGCCGGACTACGCCGAGGTCGCCAAGCTCTCCGACCTCTGGCTGCATCCCAAGCAGGGCACGGACGCCGCGCTCGCCATGGCCATGGGGCATGTCATTCTGCGCGAATTCTTCCTCGATCGAAAAGTTCCCTATTTCGAAGATTACTGCCGCCGCTACACCGATATGCCCATGCTCGTCAGACTGCGGCGCGACGGGGAACGCTTCGCGCCAGACCGCTATTTGCGATTGAGCGATCTTGCCGGCGCGCCGGCGTCGAGCCGCGCCGACTGGAAAACGATCGCCATGGCCGAAGAGACGGGCGATCTCGTCGCGCCGCAGGGTTCGATCGGCTATCGCTGGCCGAGCGACGGCGAAGCAAGAGGACGTTGGAACCTCGAGGCGAAGGACGGCGAGACCGGCGAGGGCGTCACATTGGCGCTGAGCGTCGGCGACCGACGAGACGACGTCGTTTCCGTCGCATTTCCCTATTTCGGCGGGCGGCCGCACGAACACTTTCAAGAAAACGATCAAGGCGGCGACGTGCTGCTGCGCAATGTCCCGGTTCGACGCGTGACGCTCGCCGACGGCGACGCCCTCGTCACGACAGTATTCGACCTCCTCTGCGCGAATTACGGGCTCGATCGCGGATTCGGCGGCGACTGCGCAAAGAGCTACGACGACAACGTTCCATACACGCCCGCATGGCAGGCGCCGATTACCGGCGTCGCTGCGGACCAGGCCATCGCCGTCGCGCGTGGCTTCGCGGAAAACGCGGAGAAGACGAAAGGCCGCTCGATGGTGATCATCGGCGCCGGCATGAACCACTGGTACCACCAGGACATGAACTATCGCAGCATCATCAATTTCCTGATGATGTGCGGAACGATCGGCGTTTCCGGTGGCGGTTGGGCGCATTATGTCGGCCAGGAGAAGCTGCGGCCGCAGACCGGCTGGACGATGCTCGCCTTTGCGCTCGACTGGCTGCGGCCGCCGCGCCAGATGAACAGCACCTCGTTCTTTTACGCGCACACCGATCAATGGCGCTATGAGAAGCTCGACGTTGCCGAGTTCCTCTCGCCGCTCGCCGAGCCTGCGGCCTATCGCGGCGGGATGATCGACCTCAATGTGCGCGCCGAGCGCATGGGCTGGCTGCCCTCGGCGCCGCAGCTCTCAGTGAACCCGCTGACGCTTGCGGCGGAAGCGGACGGGGCGGGCGTTGCGGCGAAGGATTATGTGATCACGGGCCTGAAGGAAGGCCGCCTGCGCATGGCCTGCGAAGATCCCGACGATCCCGGCAATTTTCCGCGCAACCTGTTCATCTGGCGCTCGAACCTGTTCGGCTCGTCCGGCAAGGGTCATGAGTATTTCCTGCGCCACTTCCTCGGCACGCGACACGGTTTGCAGGGCAAGGATCTCGGCGAAATGGGCGGGCAAAAGCCCGAGGAGGTGATCTGGCGAGACCCCGCGCCCGAAGGCAAGCTGGATCTCGTCGTCACGCTGGATTTCCGCATGTCGACGAGTTGTCTCTATTCCGACATCGTGCTGCCGACGGCGACCTGGTATGAAAAGAACGACCTCAACACCTCCGACATGCATCCGTTCATTCATCCGCTTTCGACGGCGGTGGATCCGGTATGGGAGTCTCGCAGCGACTGGGAAATTTACAAGACCATCGCGCGTCGTTTCTCGGAGCTCGTGAGCGGCCATTTAGGGGTTGAACGCGATGTCGTGCTGACTCCAATCCTACATGACACGCCGGGCGAGCTTGCACAGCCCTTCGATGTGAAAGATTGGAAAAAGGGCGAGTGCGATCTGATTCCCGGCGTTACCGCGCCGCAGATTTCGATCGTCGAACGCGACTATCCGAACACCTACCGCCGCTTCACCGCTTTGGGCCCATTGGTCGATACGCTCGGCAATGGCGGCAAAGGCATTGTCTGGAACACTGCGGAAGAAGTGGAGGGCCTTGGCGATCTCAACTATCGGGTCGATGACGGCGGACCCACCGATGGTCGTCCGCGAATCGAAACCGATATCGACGCGGCCGAGGTTATTCTTTACCTGGCGCCGGAGACCAACGGTGAAGTCGCGGTGAAAGCATGGTCAGCGCTCGAAAAAGCCACGGGCCGCGATCACGCGCATCTGGCGAGCGCGCGCGAGGATGAAAAAATTCGCTTCCGTGATCTCCTGGCGCAGCCGCGCAAGATCATCTCGTCGCCGACCTGGTCGGGGATCGAGAGCGAGCACGTCAGCTATACGGCCGGCTACACGAACATCAATGAGCTGATCCCTTGGCGCACTCTGACCGGCCGCCAACAGTTCTACCAGGACCACCAGTGGCTGCGGGATTTCGGCGAGGGCTTCGCCGTTTATCGTCCGCCGATCGACACCCGCAACGTCGCCGATGTCTTGGGAAAACACTACGGCGGCCCGGAGATCGTCCTCAACTTCATCACGCCGCACCAGAAGTGGGGCATCCACTCGACCTATACCGACAACCTGCTGATGCTCACGCTCTCGCGGGGCGGCCCCATCGTCTGGCTGTCGGAGAAGGATGCGAGGAAGGTCGGAGTCGCAGACAACGACTGGATCGAGCTCTTCAACCTGAATGGGGCCATCGTGGCGCGCGCCGTCGTCAGTCAGCGGGTGCAGGAAGGCATGTGCCTTATGTACCATGCCCAGGAAAAGATCATCAATGTTCCAGCTTCGCAGATCACCAGCCAGCGGGGCGGCATTCACAACTCGGTGACCCGGACGGTGATGAAGCCGACGCATATGGTCGGCGGCTACGCGCAACTTTCATACGGCTTCAACTATTATGGCACAGTGGGATCGAACCGCGACGAATTCGTCATCGTGCGCAAGCTCGATAAGGTCGAATGGCTCGACCACTCCAATCCTGTCGATCGGGCGATCGAGGAGGCTTAAGCCATGAAAATCCGCGCGCAGATCGCCATGGTGCTGAACCTCGACAAGTGCATCGGCTGCCACACTTGCTCGGTGACCTGCAAGAATGTGTGGACCTCGCGCCTCGGCATGGAATACGCGTGGTTCAACAATGTCGAAACCAAGCCCGGCGTCGGTTACCCGAAGGACTGGGAAAACCAGAATCGCTGGCGCGGCGGATGGGAGCGCCGTAAGAGCGGCAAGATCGAGCCGAAGCAGGGCGGGCGCTGGGCGATCTTGGCCAAGATCTTCGCCAATCCGCATCTGCCCGAAATCGACGATTACTACGAGCCATTCACCTTCGATTACGAGCATTTGCACAATGCTCCGGAACTGGCGACCGCGCCGGTCGCGCGCCCGCTTTCGCTCATCAGTGGGCGGCGGATGGAGAAGATCGAATGGGGACCGAACTGGGAGGAGCTCCTCGGCGGCGAGTTCGACAAGCGGTCGCAAGACTATAATTTCGACGCGGTCCAGAAGGACATATACGGGCAGTTCGAAAATACGTTCATGATGTATCTGCCGCGTCTTTGCGAGCACTGCCTCAACCCGAGTTGCGTCGCTTCCTGTCCTTCTGGTTCGATCTACAAGCGCGAGGAGGACGGGATTGTTCTGATCGATCAGGACAAATGCCGCGGCTGGCGGATGTGCGTTTCCGGCTGCCCCTACAAAAAAATCTATTACAATTGGACATCGGGAAAAGCCGAAAAATGCATCTTCTGTTATCCGCGCATCGAAGCCGGGCAACCGACCGTATGTTCCGAAACCTGCGTCGGGCGCATCCGTTACCTCGGCGTGCTGCTTTACGACGCCGACCGGATCGAGAGCGCCGCAAGCGCGCCTGATCCGCAGGATCTCTATGAGACCCAACTTTCTTTATTTCTTGATCCCAACGATCCGCAGATCGAGGCGCAGGCGCGAGCCGACGGCGTACCGGACGCCTGGATCGACGCCGCCAAGCGCTCGCCGACCTATAAAATGGCGGTCGACTGGCGCATCGCCTTCCCACTCCATCCCGAATACCGCACGTTGCCGATGGTCTGGTACGTGCCGCCGCTCTCCCCCATTCAGTCGCATGCCAATGCAGGCGTCATAGAGGCGAACGGAGAGATACCCGACGTGCAAAGCTTGCGTATTCCTGTGCGATATCTCGCGAACCTACTCACGGCCGGCGCGGAGGCGCCGATCATCGCCGCGCTCGAGCGTATGCTGGCGATGCGGGTCTATTTCCGGCGCCGGCAACTGGGGGAGAGCAATGGCGAGGAGGCCCTGGAACAGGTCGGCCTGACGGCGACCGTCGCGCTGGAGATGCATCGCTATCTTTCTATCGCCAACTACGAGGATCGTTTCGTCATTCCAACCAGTCACCGAGAGCAAGCGGAGGACGCCTATGGCTTGCGCGGATCCTGCGGGTTCACCTTCGGCAATGGTTGCGATTTCGGGCCGCCGCACTCCACGTTGTTCGGCGGCAAGATGGGTCGGCGCAAGTTGACGCCGGTGCGGCCGGTGGACACCTGAGGAACAGCGCATGATCATCTTCAGAGCCCTCGGCGCCTTGCTCTCCTATCCCTCCGACGATCTTCGACGGGCGCTTCCGGAGATAACGGAGATCATCGGACGTTCGACCCTCGTCGGGGCGCCTCATCGCGAGGAACTGCTCGCGCTGGTCGACGATCTTGCAAGCGGCGAGCTGCTCGATAAGGAAGAGAACTATGTCGAGCTGTTTGATTGCGGCCGATCGACTTCTCTAAACCTGTTCGAGCACTTACATGGCGAGAGCCGCGAGCGCGGCGCCGCCATGGTGGAGTTGAAGCGCCTGTATGAGGGCGCAGGGCTCGAACTCGGCGGCGGCGAATTGCCGGATTACCTCCCCGTCGTGCTCGAATATTTGAGCTGTCGCGAGCTTTCCGAGGCGCGCGAGTTGCTCGCCGACTGCGCGCATATCATCGAAGCGATCGCCAAAGCGCTTCTCGCCCGAGGCAGCGCCTATGCGGCCGTTATGCAAGCTCTTCTTATCGTCGCCGGAAAAAAACCCATTGCGGCGGCTTCAGCCGTTGCGAGTCGCGAGCGGGTGGATGATCCGGACGAAGACTGGCCTGAACCTCCGGCTTTCGAGAATGTCCCGATGGCGCCTTGACGGGAGAACCGCCACATGTCGACCGAATATGTCAACACACTTCTCTTCGGCGTCTATCCTTATGTATGCCTCGTGGTGTTGCTGATCGGTAGCCTGATCCGCTTTGATCGCGAGCCCTATACGTGGAAGAGCGACTCCTCGCAAATGCTGCGCAGTGGACAGCTTCGCTTGGGGTCGAACCTGTTTCATTATGGAATGATCGTCGTGATACTTGGGCATTTCATCGGTTTTCTCGCGCCACATTGGGCGATCGACTGGGCGATCGATCCCGTCGGCCATCAGCTCCTGGCCATGGTGGTCGGCGGTCTCGCGGGATTCGTCGCGATCGTCGGCCTCACGATCTTGTTGCATCGCCGCTTGGCTGACCCGCGGATAAAGCTCAACAGTCGCAAATGGGATATCGTTGTGGCCTTCATGCTGTGGCTGCAGCTGGCGCTCGGCCTTCTCACCGTGCCATTGTCGGCCTTCCACATGGACGGCGTGCTGTTCGAGACGTTGACGAGCTACGTCAAGGGCGTTGTCACGCTCGACGCCGGCGCCGCCGGGCTCATGGTCGACGCGCCGCTACCTTACAAGCTTCATGTGCTCTTGGGATTTACGATATTCCTCATCTCTCCCTTCACGCGCATGATCCATATTTGGAGCGGCGCCGGTGCGCTCGGCTATCTGTTCCGCCCTTACCAAATCGTGCGCACGCCGAGAACGCGCGCGAAGGAGCCGGTGCGCTTATGACCGTAACCGTGAACGGCGTCCACGTGGACGCGAGCCGCTGGGGCAGTCCGGAAGTTGCGGCAGTTCGAGAGCTGCTGCGTCAGCGTGCAGTTGCACTGGGTTTGCTATCTCCAGCCAGCGCTGAGGACGACGAAGTTGGCGCCGCGATCGAAAATCTCCTCGCCCATGAGGCTGCGGTCCCGACGCCGACCGACGCGGAGTGCCGTCGTTATTACGAAGCGCATTTCGAGGATTTCAGCAGCGGAGATATGGTTCACGCGCGACACATTCTCTTTCAGGTGACGCCATTGGCGCCGATCCTCGAAATTCGTGCTCGGGCGGAGCGCGTATTGAACGAGGTTCTCCGTGAGCCCGATCGCTTCGCGGATTTGGCGCGAGAGCTTTCGAATTGCCCGTCTGGCCGACAAGGCGGCGAACGGGGTCGGCTTTGCCGGGGCGACGCCGCGCCAGAATTCGAAGACGCTGTGTTCCGCCCTGACGCGGCGGGCATTCTGCGTGAGCTCGTCAAGACTCGGTTCGGTTTCCATATTGTAGCGGTTGATCGACGTATCGCCGGCGAAACGCTGCCCTTCGATTTGGTTAGGGATCAAATCGCCGAACGCCTCGAGGCCAGGGTGGAGGAGCGGGCGCTGCGTCAATATGTTTCCATCTTGGCGGCCTCGGCCAGACTCACGGGAGTGGAGCTGCCGATGGCGACCACACCATTGTTACAGTAGCGGCGGGAACTATTCGTAAACCGATCGTGGCCGCGCCTTATTCGAGTCGATCTTTGGCAGGCCTCCGGTGAAGAGTAAGCATCCGCCGCAGGCCACAGGAGCGTCGCGTCATCGCTCTTGGGGCGACTTCGTCTCTTTGTGGATTTCGATGAGTTCGACGAGGTTTTCCTCGCCGAAGTCGGTGAAGGCCATGACCTCGTGGTCGTCGAGGCCATGGACCCAGATCACGCCGTCCTCCGGCTCCATTTCATTGGCGACGTCGCAGAGGAAGTCGACGCTTTCGCCGAGCTGTGCGGCGATACGATCTATCGTCGTGATGTGATGGACCTTGTTTACGCGCATGTTCAGGCCGCCAGCGCCGGCGCGCCTCGATCTCTCGGGAGCCAGTTCCACGGCGGCAATTCATCCAGCCGATGCGCCGAATGCGCGGCGATGCGCGAGAGGACGTCGGCGATCTTTATCCACCCTCGAGCGGCCGCGCCGGCGCATCCATCGGCTCATTGCGGTTCGACACCGCCGACGCGCAATTGATTTTTTGCAAACAAATCGACGTCTTCCGGCACGCAGACCCCGGAAAAACCACCGTGGTTAGCACGCCTTGCAACAAGAACCGCCATCCATTCTCATCTTTACGCGGGGCCACGAAAAGTGGTGGCGGCTCGGTAGCGTGATCGGCGGCATAATTCAAATAAGCTATTGCTTCTATTGAACTGGTGGCGGAGGTCCGATACAACGCACAGCCCACTAAGGAGAGCGCTTTGTTCTGCTACTGCGGGAAGCCGCTTAGAACAAAGAAAAATCCGACATTTGTCTACTCCGTCACGCTGCAGAGAGGCGGATATGGAACTTGCTGCCGGTCGCTTCGGCAAAACGCAGGAGCGTCTTGGTGCTCGGCAGCATCTGCCCACTCTCCAGCCGCGCAATGGCCGACTGACTGGTGCCCATACGGGCGGCCAATTCAGCTTGCGACAGGCCGGCTCGAAGGCGGGCTTTGAGCAGCTCGACAGAAATCTCGAACTCTGGAGCAAGTGAATCGTATTCCGCCTTGACCTCGGGATTGGCCAAGAGGCGCGCTTTCAGTTCGTCGAACGGAATGGTCATGTGACTTCCTTTGCTCTGCGCAACGCCAGTTCGACTTCCGCGCGCGGCGTTTTCTGCGTCTTCTTCACGAACGCCCTTACCACCACGACCTCGCGGCCGACCGCAGTGACGTAAAGCGCCCGGGCTATTCCGTCGCGACCGGTGAGGCGCAGTTCCCATAGCTTCTCTTCCAAGTGTTTGACGTGGGGTTCGCTCGAGCTTTCGAGTCCCGCATGTACAATGCGCTCGGCGAGCCGGAGGAATCGAGCCTGCATGTCCGCCGGAAGGGAGGCGATCTCCGCAGCGACGGTTTCGTTCAGGATTTCGACGCGCCAAGCCACATCTCCTCGTATCTCATTTTTGAGATAATTGGAAGAGATCCAAAGCGCCATTCTGATAGCGGACCTCGCGGGCCGCTCGGTT
>PQAN01000381.1 GCA_003105285.1 Methylocystaceae bacterium | reverse complement strand
GCCGAGCTCCCGCGCCGCGCTTTGAGCGAGCGCGCGAAGCGCGAATTTTCCCATGGCGAAGGGGGCGGAGAGCGCATAGCCTTTCACGCTGGCCGTGGCCCCGGTGAGGAGGATCGCGCCACGTCCGCGCGCGCCGAGGCGCCGCGCCGCCTGCTGCACGACGAGAAAGCCGCCGAAAGCGGAAATCTCCAGCGCGCGCCTCACCTCGTTCGGATCGAGCTCGGCGAGCGGTCCGCGCAAGCGCGCGGCGGCGTTGTAGACGACGACGTCGATCTCGCCGAGCCGCGCTTCGGCGTCCTCGAACAGGCGCGCGACCGCGCTCGGATCGGCCGCGTCGACCGCGAAGGTCTCGGCGCCGGTTTCCGCCGCTAGCGTCGCGAGCTTTTCCGTATTGCGTGCGGCCAGGCCGATTTTCAGCCCGGCCGCCGCGAGCCGGCGCGCCAGCGAGGCGCTGATTCCTGGGCCGGCTCCGACGATCAGCGCGGCGCGATAGGGAAGGTCGGTCATCGTTCATCCTCGACAATGCGTGGCCGAAGCGCCCGCGCGCATCGGCCGGRGTTACTCGGGAAAATAGACGAAGCTGCGCAGCTCGATGCTTTCCCGCGGGCGCGCGTCCGGCGGCGTCGCCGGATCGTCGAAGGCGGTGTGAGGCGAAAATCGCGCCACGTCCTGGCGCGAGTCGTAGCATTTCAGCAACAGGACCTCTTCTCGCCTCATGCGCGGGTAATAGCTCCAGCGATGCTCGGGCGAATATGTGACCGAATAGGTCTCGCCGACCCGATCGCGAAAGACGAGATCGCAGGCGACGAGCTCTCGTGGCGCGACGCTTCGCGCGTCGCACAAAGCCAATGGGGCGTCGTCGAGCGGACCGAACAGCGGACGCCAGACATTGACGATGGCGACGCGCCCTTTCAGCCAGAGATCGGCTTCGTCGCCGAGAAAATCGCGCAGCCGGCGAGGACCCGAACGTTCTGTGTGATCGACATGCACGCGGCCGACCGGCTCGCGCGGCGCGCCCTCGGCCGCGCGGCCCGAATGCAGAGGCCCCGGTCCGACGCGGCGTCGCCGCGTATGGTCGAAGATGAACGCCTTCTCCGCTCCGAGCGCGCTTTGCAGCAGTCTTTCGGCTTCCGGGTAATAGATCGCGCGGACCCGATCTTCGTCCCAAAAGTCCCCGACCTCGGTCAGCGCGTCGACGAGCGCGAAGCCCTCGCGATCGACGGACGCCTCCACGCCGCGTGCCCGGGCGTCGACGATCGGCACGCGGCGGGCCTCGTAATCGCCGCTCTGCCAAGGAGCGCCGGGCGGCGGCTCGAATGTATAGGCGACCGGCTTTTTGCCGGTCGGGACGAGATAATGCAATTCGGCGATCGTCGCGTCGCTCGCGGACTGTGTCGCTCCCATGGCTTTCTCGTTCGCTGTCGGTGGATGGAGGCGCTCGCACCAATTATTGATATAATCTATCATTAAAGCGGGATTATTCAACGCGCGCCATGCGCCGCCGATCGTCCGCTCGCATCGCCGCAGGACATGCGGTCTCGCACACGAAGGCGTTTCGCAAATCGAACAGCGAGAGAGCACGGCCCGAAGGCCGCGCGAATCATCCGCCTCGGGACGAAGGGTCTACCGGCGTTCGTCGGCCGCCACGCGCCGCGCGTCCGACAGCGCTTTGATGCCCAGTCCGCAGACCGCGAGAACGGCCAAAATCATGATCGCGGCGTCCAGCCTCGAGACGCCGCCGTAGGCGGTCTCGTCGATTCCGGCCGCATGGGCGATGAACGCCCAGGCCACCATGAGTATGCGGAATTCCGTCGCGCCCAGGCCGATATAAGCCATTTGCTGGACGTGGCGCACAATCGCGCGGATATAGGTATAGGCCGAGAACAACAGGTAGCAGATCAGGACGATGAATGCCGATTCCAGCGACAGGAAGGGCGACATGCCGAATGCGACGATGATCAGGATTTGCGAAAAGAGATCATAGGTATGGTCGACGAAGCCGAGCCTCGGATGGTCCACCTTGCGGTGCGCCGCGAGCGGACCGTCGAGCGCGATGCCGAACCAGTTCAGGAAAATGCCGATGGGCAGCAGCGGCAGCCACAAGGGCGTCCAGCGGCAGCCGACGAGCGCCGCGGCGGCGACCACGGCGCCGAACAGGCCGATCCTCGTCAGTTGCAGCGGCGTGACCGACGCCGGCAACTCGCCGATGATGGCGCGAATGAGTTTTTGTTCGGCCGCTCCCAGAAAACTCTGGTGATGGCGTATGGAACTTTCCGAGGTCATTTCGAGACGCTCCGCTCCTTAATCCATAATAGAGGTTTTGCGCGCCGATCGCCCCTCGATGAACCGCTCCATTAGTTATCATGCCTTACTATGGCGATCTGATGCAAGCCGCTAGGCAATTGTACGGAGCCGCCGGGCGCCGTCCGCGCGCCCGATTCGGTCGGCGAAGACGTGGCGGTAAGCCAAGCGTTAACCATTTGGAAGCCATAATGCGTCGCATGAAGGCAGGCGACTAACATCCTTTGATCGCCTGATTTTTTCCAGCCCGCAGGCGCCGCCGCGGGCGTGGACCTCGCATGACCGAGAGACCGGCTGCATGAAAGTGGTGATCCTGACCGGCGGATTGGGCACGCGTCTCGCGGAGGAGACGTCCGTGCGTCCCAAGCCGATGGTGGAAATCGGCGGCCGGCCGATCCTATGGCACATCATGAAGATCTATTCGGCCCACGGCTTCGACGAATTCGTCCTATGCTTGGGCTACAAAGGATATTGCATCAAAGAGTTCTTCTCCAATTATGTTCTTCATATGTCCGATGTGACCTTCGACATGCGCGCCCGCGCGATGGAGGTGCACCGGGAGAACGCCGAGCCCTGGCGCGTCACCCTCGTGGATACGGGCGACGAGACGCAGACCGGCGGACGCCTGAAGCGCGTGCTCGATCATGTGGCGAAAGACGAGATCTTCGCGCTCACTTACGGCGACGGCGTCGCCGATATCGATTTGACCGCCGAACTCGCCTTCCATCGCGCCCATGGCCGGCTGGCGACGGTCGGCGCCGTCCGTCCGCCGATGCGTTTCGGCGCGATGACGCTCGACGGCGACAAGGTCACCGCTTTCGCTGAAAAGCCGGTCAATGAGAGCAATTGGATCAACGGCGGCTTCTTCCTGCTGTCGCCGAACGTCGGCGAGTTCATCCAGGGCGACGCGACGATCTGGGAGCGCGAGCCGTTGAGCCGGCTCGCCGAGACCGACGAATTGCGCGCCTTTCAGCATGAGGGGTTCTGGCATCCCATGGATACGCTGCGCGACAAGCTGTTCCTCGAGGAACAGTGGAGCTCCGGCCGGGCGAAGTGGAAAATCTGGTGATCTCCTCTGCATTCTGGCTCGGCCGGCGCGTCTTCGTGACCGGCCATACGGGTTTCAAAGGGGCATGGCTCTCGCTCATGCTGTCGCGATTGAGCGCGCGCGCGACGGGCTACGCTCTCGCGCCGCCGACCGACCCGAACCTCTTCGAACTCGCCGGCGTCGGCGCTCACGCCGACGATCTGCGCGGCGACATCCGCGACGCCGAGCGGCTTCGCCTCGCTATGCAGGCCGCCGCGCCCGAGATCGTCATCCATATGGCGGCGCAGCCGCTGGTGCGCGCGGCTTACGCCGATCCCGCGCTCACCTACGACACCAATGTGATGGGCACGGTGAATGTGCTCGAGGCCGTCCGCCGCACGCCCGGCGTGCGCGTCGCGCTCATCGTCACGACCGACAAATGCTACGAGAACAGAGATTGGGTCTGGGGCTATCGCGAGACCGATCGACTCGGCGGGCGCGATCCCTATTCCAGCAGCAAGGCCTGCGCGGAACTGGCCGCGCAGGCCTATCGCGAGAGCTATTTCAGCGAGGCCGGCGCGCCGACGATTCTCACGGCGCGCGCCGGCAATGTCATCGGCGGCGGCGATTTCGCGGCCGACCGCATCGTGCCGGACGCGATCCGCGCTTTCATTCGCGGCCAGACCCTGCAATTGCGCAATCCGCTCGCCATTCGTCCCTGGCAGCATGTTCTGGAGCCGCTCGCCGGCTATCTCATGGCGATCGAAGCGGCGTTCGACGAGCGTCTGCGCATCGACGGCGGCTGGAACTTCGGTCCCGGACCCGACAGCGAGCGCAGCGTCGAGGCGCTCGTCGGAGCGCTCGCGAGATATTGGGGCGAGGAGGCGCGCTGGACGCGAGATCGCGGCGCTCATCCGCACGAGGCGCGCCTCCTGCGGCTCGATGCGTCGAAGGCGCGCGACATGTTCGGCTGGTCGCCGATGCTCTCCTTCGATGAGAGCGCCGAATGGACCGCGCAATGGTATCGCGCCTTCGCCGACGCGCGTGATCTGCGCGCCGAGACGCTATTGCAGGTCGATCGCTATCTCGGCCAGCGCATTCACCTCGTTTCGCCCTCCGACGCCATGCGAGACAAAAATGACGATCGAGCCGGACCGTTTCGCGCTTGACGCGGCGCCGCGACGCTGCGCCGATGCGCGTCGGCGCGTCGTGTCGATGTCGTATCACGCCAAATCCGCGCATCTCGGCTCCTCGCTGAGCTGCATCGAAATACTCGATGCGATTTTTCTCGTCTCCGATCTGCGCGCCGATACGGCCTCGGCGAAAAATCGCGATCGCATCGTCTTTTCCAAGGGACATGCGGCGATGGCCTTCTATGCGACGCTCGAGCAATTCGGCCTTCTCGCCTCGCCGACGCTCGACAATTATCTGCAGCCGGGCGGCTCGCTTTGGGGGCATGTCACGCTCACCCGTAACGTTCCGGCGATCGACGCGAGCAGCGGGTCGCTGGGCCACGGCCTGTCGCTCGCCGCCGGATTCGCGCTCGGCCACAGACTGCGCGGCTGGCGTGACCGTCGCGTCTTCTGCGTCCTCTCGGACGGCGAATGCGACGAGGGCGCGACCTGGGAGGCCGCCATGTTCGCCGGCGCGAAGCGCCTCGATCGCCTCGTCGCCATCGTCGATTACAATCATATGCAGGCGCTCGGAGCGACGCATGAGGTCATGGACCTCGAACCCTTCGCCGACAAATGGCGCGCCTTCGGCTGGGAGGCGGTGGAGGTCGACGGCCATGACGAGCGCGCGCTCGTCGATGCGATCGCGGCGCCCTCCCTCGGCAGGCCGCGCGCGATTCTCGCGCATACGGTCAAGGGCAAAGGCGTCGCGCGCATCGAGAACACCGTCGCATCCCATTACAAGCCGGCGCTCGCCGCGGATTTGACGGAGGCCGGATGCGCAACCGCATCATAGAACTCATAGAGGCGGCGAATGCGCTCGATCCGCGCGTCGTCTTTTTGACGGGCGATCTCGGCTTTTCGGTCGTCGAGCCGCTGCAAGCGGCGCTCGGCGAGCGCTTCGTCAATGTCGGCGTCGCCGAAGCCAATATGATGTCGATCGCCGGCCCGCTCGCCGCGCTCGGCTTTCGCCCTTTCGTCTATTCGATCGGGCCCTTCGTCACGGCGCGCTGCCTCGAGCAGATTCGCAACGACATCGTCTATCAAAATCGCGCCGTTCGCATCATCGGCGTCGGCTCGGGTTTCTCCTATGGTTCGCTCGGTCCCTCGCACCATGCGCTGGAGGACGCGCATCTGATGGCGGCGCTGCCCGGAATGATCGTCGCCAATCCAGGCAATGTGGCCGAGCTCGACCGCTTCTTCGCGCTGACGCTCGACGAGGCGCAGCCGGCCTATTTCAGAATTCCTCGCGAGAGCGGCGCGGCCTTTCCAGTCCCGATGTTCTCATTGGATACGGCCGCCTATGTCGTCAGAGACGGCGACGAACTGACGCTGGTCGCATGCGGCGTCGGCGTCGCCGACGCATTGCTCGCCGCTGAGCGTCTCGAGCGTGACGGATTGTCCGCGCGCGTCGTCAGCGTGCCGGTCGTCGCGCCCTTTCCGAAGACGGCGCTGGCGCGCGTCATCGCCGATGGGCCCGTCGTCAGCGTGTTCGAAGGCTTTCCCGGAAACCCGTTCTCCGTCGGTGTCGTCGCGACTCTTTTCGAGAACGGCTTTCGCAATGCTTATGCGGAACTCGTCGCGCCGCACGCCTTCGCGCATATCGTCGGCGACACGCAGGCGCTGCGGCGCGACGCCGGCCTCGACGCGCGGGCGATCGCCGAGGCGGCGCGCCGCGTGGTAAGGAACGGCGCGTCGCGACGCATGGCGCGAAGCTGAAGCGATGCGAATCTTTCTGACCGGCGCGACCGGCTTCCTCGGCGCGCAGACTCTGGGCCTGCTGGTCGAGCGCGGGCATCGCTGCGCGGTTCTTTCGCGTCGCGAAGACTTGGCGTCCACGCGTCTCGCCTCGCTATCGGGTCGCATTCGCGTCGCCGCCGGGGATATGTTCGACGTCGAGAGCTATCGCGCGGCGCTGCGCGACTTCGCGCCCGAGGCGCTCGTCCATTGCGCCTGGTGGGGTGTGGCGGGCGCCGATCGCAACGACATTCGCCAACTCGACAATATCGCCGCGACCGGGCGACTCGCATCGGCCGCCGTGGAGAGCGGCGCGCGCTTTCTGCTCGGCGTCGGCAGCCAAGCCGAATATGGACGTCGGTCCGGCGCGATGCGTGAGACGGACGCCGCCGAGCCGACGACGCTCTATGGAATCGCCAAACTCGCGTCGGGCCGGGCCTTGTCGAACATCGCCGCCGAGCGCGGCGTTCGCGCCGTCTGGGGACGCGTCTTTTCTCTCTATGGGCCGGGCGACGACGGTCCCTGGCTCGTGCCCTCGCTCATTCGCGCCTTTCTGGCGAATCGAGCGCCGGAACTCACGTCCTGCGAGCAGATATGGGAGTTCACTCATGTCGCCGACGCCGCCGCGGCGATCGTCGCCCTGCTGGAGAGCCCCGCTGCGAACGGCGTCTTCAACATCGGTTCGGGCGAAGCATTGCGGCTGCGCGACGCCGTGCTGCTGCTGCGCGATCTCGCCGCGCCGCAAATCGAACCTCTGTTCGGGCGCATCGCCTATCGGCCCGATCAAGTCATGCGCCTGCAAGCCGACATCTCGCGAATTCGCGACGCCACCGGCTGGCGACCGAACATCTCTCTCGAACGCGGCTTGGAGGAGACGATCGCCTGGTTCCGGGCGAGGGCGGCTCTTCGAGGCGGCGGGGCCTCTCGCGTCGAAAGATGAGACGCCAGCCGACTGCGCCTGTAGCAAACAAGTCACATCCACGGATTATTTCGC
>PQAN01000380.1 GCA_003105285.1 Methylocystaceae bacterium | reverse complement strand
TCGTAGAAATCGCCCATGCGATAGAACAGCAGGCAATCGGGATTGGCCGCCTTGATCTCTATATATTGCGCCATCATCGGCGTCGGGCGGGCGGCCGTCTTCTCGTCTTGCGCGCGCGTTTTCTGTTGCAATGCCGTATCCATGAGGCCAAGCTAACAAGGTTTTCGGTCGACCGCCATCGACAGGGGAGAGGGGCTGCGCCTGGCCCGGTACAGCGGCTTTTTTCAAATAACTCATCGGCGAGCGGTCGTGGGGCCAGCGAATCGCGACGAATGTCCGCCTCCAGGAAGTCGGCAAAATGCGTCGAAACGCAAAACTCTGGGTCGTCATTTTCCTTTTGGTCTCCCATAGCCTCTTCGCCTCGGGCGCCGGAGCCGTCGACGCCGTGGCGCCGGAAAACGACGAGCCATGGGACGCCGGCGCCGGTTTTTCCTTCGATGCTGGAACCAAGAAAAAGGAAGACAAGGCGCGCCGTTCGGCGAGCGGCGTCGCCTGCCGGGGGACAATCGAGGATCGACGCGTTTGCTTGGTCGCCTTCGACGAAGGCGTGGAGGCCCGCTTCATCGTGGTGCGACGCGACGCCTATGAGATCGACAAAGATCGCGTCACCCTCGCAAACGGCCGAGAACTCGACGCCGAAGGCGCCGCAGCCGATCGAAAATACTACTATGTGACAGGCTCGCATTCGCGCAAACGCCGCAACTGCGAGGAGAATCGCGACAGTCGACAGGTCATCCGCTTCGCCTTCGATCCGCTTACGGGAAAAGCGTCGAGGACGTCGAGCGGCGCTCTCGACGGCTACGCCGCCAGCGACCGGTTGTGGCCTCTCCTCGAATCCTTGCCGGAATTTCGAGAGCATGTCGACAAGCAGGCGTGCGAAAGATCCGGCTCGAAGGAAAAAGGCGACGTCGATATCGAAGGACTGGCCGTCGCCGACGGCCGTCTCTATTTCGGCTTCCGCAGTCCGGCGAAAGACAGGAAGGCCTATGTCCTGAGCGTCACAGCGAACGCTCTCTTCGGGAATGGCGCCCTCGAGCCGGCCGTCACGAAGATCGAGGTGGGCGAGGGACGCGGCGTCCGCGACCTGCAGGCCGTCGAGGACGGTTTTTTGGTGCTCGCAGGTCCCGACGACGGAACGGACAATGCAGGGCGAGGCTGGGTCGTCGGCCTCTGGGATCGAAAAAAATCCGAGGCGGCCGAATTCAGAAAGCTGGCGCGGCTCGATCTCACAAAAGTGAAACTTCGTGAGTGCGACAAAGAGATCAAACTGGAAGCATTGGCGGTGCTCGAGGACGACAAAGATCACTATCGCATCTTGATCCTATCGGACGGAATGTGCGACGGCGGCCCGCTGACCTTCAGAATTCCGCGCTGAGCCGCCAGCCATTCGACGGCCTTGCCGCCGCCTGCGGCTCTACGGGGGCTTGTGAAAGCGCCCGGCCTGTGGATAAGGTCGCGCTGAAAATGCTGCAGTGCAGGAGCCGCTCCGCCCGCGCGCGGCAAATCGGCGCGACGGGCATATTGTCGTCGCAAACGCCCGGTCTAACTGCGTTCTGCCCCTCTAACGGTTCGAAAGAGAACAGAAAACATGGCGGACAAGCCTCCTCGGCAAGAACGGCCGATCTTCACCGACAAGGAGGCCCTGCTCTACCATTCGCGCGGCCGACCCGGAAAAATCGCCGTCGTCGCCACCAAGTCCATGGCGACGCAGCGCGATCTGTCCCTCGCCTATTCGCCGGGCGTCGCGGCGCCCGTTCTGGCTATCGCGCAAGATCCGTCGCTGGCCATGGATTACACGGTCAAAGGGAATCTGGTCGCCGTCATCACCAATGGCACGGCGATTTTGGGCTTAGGCAATCTCGGCGCGCTGGCGGCCAAGCCCGTCATGGAGGGCAAGGCGACGCTGTTCAAGCGCTTCGCCGACGTCGATTCGATCGATCTCGAGATCGACACGCAGGACGTCGAAGAGTTCATCAACGCCGTGCGCTATCTCGGGCCGTCCTTCGGCGGGATCAATCTCGAGGACATCAAGGCGCCGGAGTGCTTCATCATCGAGGAGCGCCTGCGCGAATTGATGGACATTCCGGTCTTCCACGACGATCAGCACGGCACGGCCATCATCTCGGCGGCGGGCCTTCTCAACGCGCTGGAGCTGACCGGCCGCGACATCGCGAACGCCAAACTCGTCTGCAATGGCGCCGGCGCCGCGGGGATCGCCTGTCTCGATCTCGCCAAGGCGATGGGCTTCTCGGCGCATAATGTCACTTTATGCGACACCAAGGGCGTCGTCTATCGCGGCCGAGTCGAGGGCATGAACCAGTGGAAGAGCGCGCATGCGGTCGAAACCAAGGCGCGCACGCTGGCCGAGGCGCTGGAGGGCGCGGATATCTTCTACGGCCTGTCCGTGAAGGGCGCGCTGACGCCCTCGATGTTGAAGAACATGGCGGCCGATCCGATCGTCTTCGCCATGGCCAATCCCGATCCGGAAATCACGCCGGAGGAGGCGCTCGCCGTGCGACCGGACGCGATCGTCGCGACGGGACGCTCCGATTACCCGAATCAGATCAACAATGTCTTGGGATTTCCCTATATTTTTCGGGGCGCGCTCGACGTTCACGCCAAGACGATCAATATGGAGATGAAGATCGCGGCGGCGCATGCGCTCGCCGAGCTCGCGCGCGAGGACGTGCCCGATGARGTCGCCAACGCCTATCAGGGCGCGAGACCGCGTTTCGGCCGCGATTATCTGATCCCTGCGCCCTTCGACCCGCGTCTCATTTCCGTCGTGCCGCCGGCGGTCGCCCGGGCCGCGATGGACACCGGCGTGGCGCGGCGCCCGATTATCGACATGAACGCCTATCGGGCGCAGCTTTCGGCGCGGCGCGATCCGATCGCCGGCGTCATGCAGACGATTTTCGAGCGCGTGCGCCACGACCCCAAGCGCGTCGTCTTCGCCGAGGGCGAGGAGGAGCAGGTCATCCGCGCCGCTCTGACCTTCGTGGCGCAGGGATTGGGCCGCGCCATTCTCGTCGGCCGCGAGGACCGCGTCGCGCAGACGGCGGCGAACGCGGGCCTCGAGCTCGGCGACCAGATCGAAGTGCACAACGCGAGGCTCTCCTCGCGCAACGCGGTCTATGCGCAATTCTTGTTCGAGCGTCTGCAGCGCAAGGGCTTTTTGTTCCGCGACTGTCAGCGTCTCATCAACACGGACCGCAATCATTTCGCCGCCGCCATGGTCGCGCAGGGCGACGCGGATGCGATGGTGACGGGCGTCACGCGCAATTTCTCCAACGCGCTCGAGGATGTGCGCCGCGTCGTCGATCACAAGCCGGGCCATCGTCTGATCGGCGCCTCGCTCGTGCTGGCGCGGGGGCGTGTCGTCATCGTCGCCGATACGGCGATCACCGAAATGCCGGAGGCGACGGAGCTCGCCGATATCGCCATCGAGGCCGCCGGCGTCGCGCGGCGCATCGGCCTCGAGCCGCGCGTGGCGCTGCTCGCCTTTTCGACCTTCGGCTATCCGCCGGGCGAGCGCACGCAGCGCGTTCACGACGCCGTACGCGCGCTCGATGCGCGCCGCGTCGATTTCGAATATGAGGGCGAGATGGCGGCCGATGTCGCGCTCAACAAGCAGGCGATGTCGGCCTATCCGTTCTCGCGTCTCAAGGACACGGCCAATGTGCTGGTCATGCCGGCGTTCCACTCGGCGTCGATCTCGACCAAAATGCTTCAGGAGCTCGGCGGAGCGACCGTACTCGGCCCGCTGATCGTCGGCCTCGACAAGCCGATTCAGATCGTCCAGCTCGGCGCGACCGACGCGGACATCGTCAATATGGCGGCGCTGGCGGCCTTCGGCGTCGGCGGCTAGTTTCCCCGCAGCGAGCCGGCGTCATGTTAGCGATATAAATCTGTAGCAATGGCATAAGATCGATCAACCGAGAGACGACGGAAAATGAATATTACGATGATCGGATCGGGCTATGTCGGTCTGGTGTCCGGGGCCTGTTTCGCCGATTTCGGCCATGTCGTGACCTGCGTCGACAGCGACGAGGGCAAGATCGCGCGGCTGCTCAGGGGCGAGATTCCGATCTACGAGCCCGGCCTCGACGAATTGGTGGCGAACAACGCCCGTCAGAACCGGCTGTTCTTCACCACCGAGCTCGAGCCCGCCGTGCGCGGCGCCGACGCGGTGTTCATCGCCGTCGGCACGCCGTCGCGGCGCGGCGACGGACACGCCGATCTCTCCTTCGTCTACGCCGCCGCCGCCAAAATCGCCGGCGCGCTCGACGGCTTCACCGTCATCGTCAACAAATCCACCGTGCCCGTCGGCACCGGCGACGAGGTCGAGCGCATCATCCGCGAGCTCAGGCCCGACGCCGATTTTTCCGTCGTCTCCAACCCGGAATTCCTGCGCGAAGGCGCGGCGATCGA
>PQAN01000379.1 GCA_003105285.1 Methylocystaceae bacterium | reverse complement strand
ATCGTCGGTCACGACCGCGACCTCCGCCTCGAGATCGAGACCATAACTCTCGTCGAAGAACGGGATGGCGTCGCGCGGACCGAGAAAGCCGTCCGAACCGCCCTGATACATCAACGGATCGGTCCAGAAGGAGGCCGGCATTTCGACGCCGCGCGCCTTGCGGACGAGTTCGACATGATTCACATAGGCCGAGCCGTCGGCCCATTGAAAAGCGCGCGGCAGAGGCGACGCGCAAGCACGCTCATGGAAGCGGAACGCCGGCGCTGCGCCCGCCTCCAATTGCGCGGCCAACGCCGCGAGCCTCGGCGCGGCGCGCGTCCAGTCATCGAGCGCCGCCTGCAGCGTCGGCGCGATCTGCGTCGCCTCGGTCGCGCGCGTCAAGTCTTTCGAGACGACGACGAGCCTGCCGTCTCGGCCGCTCTCGAGCGAGGCGAGCTTCATCCGCGCCCCTCGAAGCTACCGTCGAAACGCTTCTCGAGGCCCGACCAGCAATCGGCGTAGTCCTTCTGCAGAGTGTCGAGCGTCGCGGCATAATGCGTCGGATGCTGGGGAAAGCGCGTCTCGAACATGAAGGCCAGCGTATCGGTGAGCTTCACGGGCGCGAGCTCGGCGTGGGAGGCCTGCTCGAACGCCCGCGCGTCCGGCCCGTGCGGCAGCATGCAATTGTGCAGAGAGACGCCGCCCGGCAGGAAGCCCTCGGGCTTCGCGTCATACTGCCCGAATATGAGCCCCATGAACTCGCTCATCACATTCATATGGTACCAGGGCGGACGAAAACTATGTTCGGCGACGAGCCAGCGTTCCGGAAAGATCACGAAATCGATATTGGCGGTTCCCTCCTCGCCGGAGGGCGCAGTCAGGACGGAGAAGATCGACGGGTCCGGATGATCGAACAGCAGCGCGCCGACCGGCGAGAAGCGCCGCAGATCATATTTGTAGGGCGCATAATTGCCGTGCCAGGCGACGACGTCGAGCGGCGAATGGTCGATCCCGCAAATGTAGAACTTGCCGCCCCATTTCACCGTCAGCCGACAGGGCGCCTCCTTGTCCTCGAAGGCGGCGACCGGCGTCTTGAAATCGCGGGAATTGGCGAGGCAATTGGCGCCGATCGGRCCACGGTTCGGCAATGTGAATTTCGCGCCGTAATTCTCGCACAGATAGCCGCGCGCCGGACCGTCGCCGAGCTCCACCTTGAATTTGACGCCGCGCGGAATGACGCAGATCTCGCCCGGGGCGATCTCGATGCGTCCGAATTCGGTGACGAAGACGAGCGCGCCCTGCTGCGGCGCGACGAGCAGCTCGCCGTCGGCATTATAGAAATAATCGTCGGCCATCGATCGCGTGACGAAATAGAGGCCCGCCGACATGCCTGTCTGAGTATCGACGTCGCCGGCCGTCGTCATCGTGCGCACGCCCGCGACGAACGAGAGTTTGGCGTCCGGCATGGCGACCGGCCCCCAGCGAAGCTGGGCGATCGGCGACTCGTGCTCGTCCCGGGCGGGCGCGCTCTTCCAGAATGGCAGGTCGAAACGTTCGAACCGCCCCGTATGGCGCACGGACGGCCGGATACGATAGAGCCAGGATCGCTCGTTTGCGCCGCGCGGCGCGGTGAAGGGCGAGCCGGACAACTGCTCGGCATAAAGTCCGTAAGGGCAGCGCTGCGGCGAGTTCTGGCCGATCGGCAGAGCGCCGGGCAGCGCCTCGCTCTCGAAATCGTTGCCGAAACCCGACATATAGAGGTCCAGCGACATCGCTTCACTCCGCCACGCGTTTCAGCACGCCGCGCCGCAATTGATCGTCCTCGATCGACTGGAACAGCGCGCGGAAATTGCCCTCGCCGAAACCTTCGTCRCCCTTGCGCTGGATGAATTCGAAGAAGATCGGCCCGACGACGGTCTTGGAAAATATCTGCAGCAGAATCTTCGGGCTCCCGCCCCCGGCGTCTCCCTCGCCGTCGATGAGAATTCCGAGTTCCTTCAGCCTGTCGAGCGTCTCGCCATGGCCGGGAATGCGCGCGTCGACCTTGTCGTAATAGGCAGGCGGCGGCGACGGCATGAACTCCAATCCCCTGTCGCGCAATGTCGTGACGGTCTCGTAAATGTCGTCGCAGCCGCAGGCGATATGCTGAATGCCTTCGCCCCGATAGGCATGAAGATATTCCTCGATCTGACTCTTGTCGTCGACGCTCTCATTGATCGGAATGCGGATTTTTCCGCACGGGCTCGTCATCGCGCGCGAATGCAGGCCGGTGAGCCTACCTTCGATGTCGAAATAGCGAATCTGATGAAAATCGAAGAAGCGCTCGTACCATTGCGCCCATTCGTCCATATGGCCGCGATAGACGTTGTGCGTCAGATGATCGATATAAGTGAGCCCCGCGCCTCGCGGCCGTGGATCGTGCGCTCCCGTCCAGCGGAAGTCGACATCCCAGATCGAACCTTTTTCGCCATAGCGGTCGACGAGATAGATGAGCGCGCCGCCGACGCCCTCGATCGCCGGAAGATTCAATTCCATCGGACCGATTTTCGTATGCGCCGCCGCCGCTCCCATGGAAAGGGCGCGATCATAGGCGCTCGCCGCGTCTTTCACCCGGAAGCCCATGGCGCAGGCGGAGGGCCCATGTCGATGCGCGAATTGGGCGGCGAAGCTGTCGGGCTCCGCGTTGAGAACATAATTCACGTCGCCCTGACGATAGAGCGCGACATTCTTGGAGCGATGCCGCGCCACCGCGGCAAAGCCCATCAGCTCGAACAGCGCTGCGAGCTTCGACGGCTCGGGATGAGCGAATTCGACGAACTCGAAACCATCCGTCCCCATCGGATTATCGGCGGAAACCTGCGGCGAAGCGGCGCTCGGCGAGAAATGCTCCATGTCGGAGCCTCCTTGCGGTTCGAACCCATCTCCAACATATTGCGCGCGGCCTGAAATTGTAGGGCGAACCGAAGCCTCGCCGGAGAATTTCGCGACATGAAGCTTTACGACTACTACCGCTCCTCCGCCGCCTATCGCGTGCGGATCGCGCTCGAACTCAAGGGACTGGAGGTCGAGCATGTCCCCGTGCATCTCGGGCGGGGCGAGCAGAGGCGGCCGGAATATATGGCGAAAAATCCGCAAGGGCTGGCGCCGGCGCTCGAACTCGACGACGGGACCGTCCTCACCCAATCGCTGGCGATCATCGAATATTTGGACGCGCTGCAGCCGGAGCCGCGACTGGTCCCGGCCGACCCACTGCTCGCGGCCAAGGTGAGGGCCATCGCGCTCGCCATCGCCTGCGACATCCATCCGCTCAACAATACCCGCGTGCAGGCCTATCTGCAGAATGAGCTCGGCCAGAGTCGCGAGACGGTCGACAAATGGGTTCATCACTGGGTTCTGACGGGCGGACTGGAGGCGATCGAACGGTTGATCGATCCGGCGCCCTTCTGCTTCGGCGCCACGCCGACGCTGGCCGACGTCGTTCTCGTTCCGCAACTCTTCGCGGCGCGCCGCTTCGCGACGCCGCTCGCGCATCTTCCCAAGGTGCTGGCGGTCGACGCCCGTTGCGCCGATCATCCCGCCTTCCAGGCCGCCCATCCATCGCGGCAGGCGGATGCGGAGTGAGGCGAGCCGGCAGGCTCGCCTTTCGACATCACGCTCGAAACGACAAAATTGTCGCGGCGCAAACACGCATTGTCACGGTCGCGACAAAGCCGCCCGTCGGACCCGCCGAGAGGGAGGAGAGGCCAGAAGGATCACAATTCTTTGTAACCACGCCAAATCAAATAAAATATCCCGGAAAACTCGACACGAGCGTAGCCGCCTTTGGCAATTGCGCCACGATGGAGAATAGATTTTTCATCCGCAAATCCCCCGAATTACGTGTTGAAACGACATCCGGGCACGGTATGATTTGTGCAAGCGCGCTTGGCGCCCGCCGCGAACGAAGCGACGCTGGAAACGGGTTCGAACATCGAGCGAGGAGTTCTCACATGCCTCTCCAAATTGGCGAAACTGCGCCTGATTTCGAGGCCGAAACCACTGAGGGACGCATCAAATTCCACGATTGGATCGGCGATTCGTGGGTCGTCCTGTTCTCTCACCCGAAGGATTTCACCCCGGTCTGCACTACCGAGCTCGGCTATCTCGCGAAGGTCAAACCGGAGTTCGACAAGCGCAACACGAAGATCGTCGGACTGAGCGTCGACGCCGTCGACAATCACGCGAAATGGGCCGTGGACATTGCGGAGACGCAAGGGACGGCGCCGAACTATCCGGTCATCGGCGACACCGATCTGGCCGTTTCCAAGCTCTATGGAATGCTGCCGGCGAGCGCCTCGGGCGATTCATCGGCGCGCACTCCGACCGACAACCTGACCGTGCGCAATGTCTTCCTCATCGGCCCCGACAAGAAGATCAAGCTCGTCATCGCCTATCCCATGACGACGGGCCGCAACTTCGATGAAGTGATCCGAGTCCTCGACTCGGTTCAATTGACCGCCAAGCATCGCGTGGCGACTCCGGTCAATTGGAAGCAAGGCGACGACGTCATCATCGCCGGCTCGGTCTCCGACGAAGAGGCCAAGACGATCTATCCGGGCGGCTGGAAGGCTCCGAGGCCTTATCTGCGCATCGTGCCGCAACCCAAATAGAGCTCGGCCGTCTCCAATCATCTCCGGCGCCGCCTCGCATCGGCTCGAGGCGGCGCTTTTCTTTTTGCGATTTCGCTCTCCCCTCGGAACCGGCGAAGCCTAAATATCGATGCGCGGCGCACGACCGGCGGCGATGGCGCCGCAAGGACGCGCCGATGATCTTTCGCCAATTGTTCGACAGCGTTTCCTGCACATACAGCTATCTGCTCGCCGGCAGGCGGGGCGGCGAGGCGCTGATCATCGATCCGGTGCTCGACAAGGTCGATCGCTACATACAGTTATTGCATGAGCTCGACCTCAAGCTCGTCAAGGCGATCGACACCCATACGCACGCCGATCACGTCACCGGCATGGGATCGCTGCGCGATCGCACCCATTGCATCACGGTGATGGGCGAACAGAGCGGCGTCGACGTCGTCTCCATGCGCGTCGCCGATGGCGATCGAATCGAAATCGAGGGCGTCGCGCTCGAGGCGATTCATACGCCGGGACACACGAACGACTCTTACAGCTTCCGAATGCCGGACCGGGTCTTTACCGGCGACACGCTGCTGATCCGCGGCACGGGCCGCACCGATTTTCAAAACGGCGATCCTCGCGCGCAATACCGGTCGATCTTCGAACGACTGCTCGCCTTGCCGGATGAGACTCTCGTCTATCCGGCCCATGATTATAAAGGCGACACGGTCAGCACGATCGGCGAGGAACGGGCGTTCAATCCGCGCCTCCAGGTCAAATCCATCGACGAATATGTCGAGGTAATGATGAGCCTCCATTTGCCGAATCCGAAAATGATGGATGTGGCGATTCCCGCCAATATGCGGATCGGCTTGCGGCAGGACGAGATCGCGCGGCGCGGCTGGGCGCTCTCCCCTGCGGACGCCCTGCCGCTCCTCGGACAAAGCGACACGGAGATCGTCGATCTGCGCGAACCGCATGAACGGGACGCGCATGGCGTGATTCCAGGCTCCCGGCGCGTCCC
>PQAN01000378.1 GCA_003105285.1 Methylocystaceae bacterium | reverse complement strand
TCGAGCTTCGTCATGTTGACGCCATTGGTGGCGAAGCCGCCGAGCGCCTTGTAGAGCGCCGCCGGCACATTGCGCACGCGGAACACGAAGCTCGTCATCGTCGGCCCATTATTGGGCGCGGGCCATTGCGCGGTCTTGGACAGCACCACGAAACGCGTGGTGTTGTGCGCCTCGTCCTCGACATTTCCGGCGATCACGTCGAGGCCGTAGATGGTCGCCGCGAGCAGCGGCGCGAGCGCGGCCTTGGTCTTGTCGTTCCATTGCGCCACCTCATGCGCCGCGCCCGCCGTGTCGCCGGCCGTGTGGGCGGCGAGGCCGAGCTCGCGGATGATCTTGCGGCATTGACCCAGCGCATGGACATGGCTGTAGACAGAGCGCAACGTCTCGCGACTCGCGCCGCGCGGCGCCATCAATTGAAAATGGATCGGCAGGAAATATTCGCCGATGATATGCAGGCCCGAATTCGGCAGGAAATGATGAATATCGGCGACGCGGCCGGCGATCGAATTCTCGATCGGGATCATTCCGAGCGTCGCCACGCCGTCGGTGACGGCCGCGAAGGCGTCCTCGAAGCTCGCGCAGGGCAGGGGCTCGAGATGCGGATAGACGTCGCGGCACGCAATGTCCGAATTGGCGCCGGGTTCTCCCTGATAGGCTATCTTCTGCCGTTCGCTCATACTTTCCTCTGAGGCGCCCCGCGCAGTCGCTCCAAGTCGACGCTGGTATCCACCCCTCGGGGCGCTTTGTCCAGAAGCACGGCGTCTATGCGCATTCCATCCTCCAGGGCGCGCAATTGCTCGAGCCGCTCCCGACGCTCCAGCGGCGAAGGCGGCAGGCGCGTGAAACGCTCGAGACAGACGCGGCGGAACGCATAGAGCCCGATGTGGTGGTGATGCGGCCCCTCGCCATAAGGCGCCGGCGCGCGCGTGAAATAGAGGGCGCGCAGCCTCCCGGGCGCGATTTCGGCGCCGATCAGCTTGACGACGTTCGGATCGTCCCGCTCGCCGGGTTCGGCGACCGCCGCGAGCGTCGCGATGTCGACGCGCGGATCCTCCAGCGCGCCGAGCGCGGCGGCGATGGCGTCGGGCTCGATTCCCGGCTGGTCGCCCTGTAGATTGACGACGACATCATGGACGCCGGCCGCGTCCAACGTCGCCAGCGCCTCGCCGATCCGATCCGTGCCGCAGATGTGATCGTCCACCGTCAGGACCGCCCGTCCGCCGGCAGACTCGACGGCTCGGGCGATCTCTTCCGAGTCGGTGGCGACGGCGACCGGGCCGATGGCGGCGGCGAGCGCCCGCTCCAGTACATGGACGATCATCGGCCGGTCGCCGATCCGCGCGAGCGCTTTGCCGGGCAGGCGCGTCGAGCCCATGCGGGCGGGAATGACGATGATCGGATCGGCCATGGGCGGACAGGCGGCGACTTTGCGCCGCCGGCGGAGACAGGCTCAGTAAGCGTTCTCGTCTTCGCCGAGCCAACCCTTGTCGGACTTGACGAAATGCAGCGTGCCCTCGCTCTTGAGGACTTCGCCCTTCTTGAAGTTCTGGTCTTGCGTCAGGCTGAGATAGGCGCAACGTCCCCGCACTGTCTCACGTGCGCAGTTCGCTTCATATCCTTCCGGAAACTGGATCTCCGCCTCGTACCAGAGCTCGTAGGCCTCGGCGTTCGCGGTCTTGAGATCGCGGCCTTGCGTCTTCTTGAAGGAGATCAGCTTCGCCGTCACGCCCTGCTTGGAAAGGAGGTTCCGCAAGACTTTGGCGCCGGTCGCGTCACCCGGCTCTCTGCCGCCGCCGCCGCTGCATCCCGAGAGCGCGGCCAACGCCAGCGCCGCCAGGGACAATCGCAGACCTCGCATGTTCATGGTTTTCCTCCAGGGAGCGTTTCTTCGGCGCTCGCGTCCTCGCCGCTGTCGATTTGCCACAAAGCGCGATCGCGAGCAAAGGGCGAATATCCCCGCGCGGGCGACTTCCAGCTATTTTCCGCGGTGGCCGAGTCTGCTCGTCTCATGTTCCAGAAGCTGCTGTTTTCGCCTTCTTATCGCGAAATTTGTAGAAAATCTTGCCAGAAGGTTGCATTTTTATGCAGCTGGGATAACCTGAACTCCGCCAAAACGAGATGCGTGTCTGGCGACGTCGGGGGCTCTGAGGAATAAGACCCACGGCGTGCCGTCCGGCGCTCGATGCGTATCGGCGAAAATTTCGAATACCCTGCGGAGTGCTCAGGTCCGCCGCATCTCCTGGGTCCGTGGGGTTGGCCGGCTGGCGTTGGCGGGAGTGGCCTCCTTGAAGCCTTCGCTAGTCGGCCGCCTTCGCCCCGATAGTGGACGAGGGCGCGGCCGGGATCGGCCATATTCCGCCAACGCGGCAGTCTCCCACATCACATCGTCCGCAGCCCCGTCAGCGTGAGGAGTGAAACGACGACGCGACCCGGAACCTGCCTCGCGGCCCCAGGATCGCTTCACTCGCGATGACGGCTTGGCTTACTTGATCTTGGTTTCCTTGAACTCGACGTGCTTGCGCACGACGGGATCGTATTTCTTGAAGACGAGCTTCTCGGTCTTGGTGCGCGCGTTCTTCTTCGTGACGTAGAAAGTGCCCGTGTCCGCGGTGGACAGGAGCTTGATCTTGATCATGGCGGATTTGGCCATTGCCTCTGGGTCCTAAATCGAAAATGGAGACGTCTCGCTCCGGTCCCGATCCGACGTGAACCCGGCTGCGATTTGCGCCGCACCATACGGGCGCTGGCCGCATTGTCAAGGCGCGCAGACGCCTCGAATTCGCCGCCTGTCATTTTCTTCGTTGCTTCTTCTTCTTTTCCGCGCGCGTACGCCCGGCGAAAAGCCTTTTTCCTGCGGGCGTCGCGCTTCTTCGCGCGCTGGAGCCGGCGACCTCGAATCGCAGCGCCCCGGCGATCGGCGCCGCTTCGACGAGCTTCACCTCGATCATATCGCCCAGCCGGTAGCTCTCGCCGGAGCCGCTCGCGGTGAGCGCATGGGCGGACTCGTCATAGCGGTAATATTCCCGCCCGAGCGTCGCCGCCGGAACGAAGCCGTCGGCACCGGTATCGAGCAGCCGCACGAATAATCCCGCGCGCGTCACGCCAGAGATGCGTGCGGAAAAACGCGCGCCGATCTGGTCGGCGAGATGGGCGGCGATGAGCCTGTCGACCGTCTCGCGCTCGGCCGCCATGGCGCGCCGCTCGGCGCCGGAAATGCGCGCGGCGACTTCGGCGAGTTCGCCCGCGCCGGTGTCGGCCATCGCGCCCGGACCGAACTTCAGCGCGCGGATGAGCGCGCGATGCACGACGAGATCGGCGTAGCGGCGGATGGGCGAAGTGAAATGTGCATAGCGGCGCAGGTTCAAGCCGAAGTGTCCGTAATTCTCATGCGTATATTCGGCCTGCGCCTGCGTGCGAAGGATGATCTCGTTGACGATGTTCTCGTGCTCCATGCCGCGCACGCGGGCGAGGATCACGTTGAAGTGCGAGGGCCGCAGCACCTGCCCCTTCGCGAGCTTCACGCCGATCGTCGCGAGGAATTCCGAAAGCGCCGCCACCTTTTCGCGCGAGGGCTCGTCATGGGCGCGATAGATGAGCGTCTGGCGGTTGTCTTCCAACACTTCGGCCGCCGCGACATTGGCGAGGATCATGAATTCCTCGATCAGCCGATGCGTCGCCAGACGCGGCGGGACGACGACGCGGTCCACCGTGCCGTCCGGCTTCAATAAGATTTTGCGCTCCGGCAATTCGAGATCGAGCGGGGCGCGCAGCTCGCGTGCGTGATCGGCGGCCTGATAGGCATGGTAGAGCGGCGTGAGGACGCTCTCCATCAGCGGCGCGCAGGTCGCGTCCGGGCGTCCGTCGATCGCCTCCTGCGCCTGGGCGTAGTTCAGCTTCGCCTTCGAGCGCATCATGATGCGATGGAACGTGTAATCGAGCTTGCGCCCCTTGGCGGTGATGCGCATGCGCACGGCGAGCGCGGGGCGATCCTCGTTCGGGCGGAGCGAACAGAGATCGTTGGAAATACGCTCGGGCAGCATGGGCACGACGCGGTCGGGAAAATAGACCGAATTGCCGCGCTCCAGCGCGTCCTTGTCCAGCGCGGAATGCGGACGCACGTAATAAGCGACGTCGGCGATCGCCACCGTCACGACGAAGCCGCCGTCATTGTCTGGACTCTCGTCCGGCTCCGCGAACACCGCGTCGTCGTGATCCTTGGCGTCGGGCGGGTCGATGGTGACGAGCGGCAGCTTACGCCAATCCTCGCGATGATCGAGGCTCGCCGTCTTCGCTTGTGCGGCTTCGGCCAGCGCCTCGGCGCGAAATTCATCCGGAATGCCATGAGTGCGCAGAGCGATGAGGCTGATCGCCTTTTCGCTCGAGAGCGAGCCGAGCCTCTCGCGCACGCGCGCTCTGGGCTGGCCGTAGCGTCCCTTTCCGAGCAGATCGACGGCGACGAGATCGCCGTCCCCGGCTTCGCCTCTGTCCTCGGCGGCGATGACGAGCTCCCGGCCCGCCTGCTTCTTTTCCACTGGCTCGAGCCGCGCCGCGCCGTTTTCGGCGATGCGCAGCACGCCGATGATCCGGCCGCGCGCGCGTGACAGCAGCTTGACGACTCGCCCCGCATAGGGCGGCTCGTCGGGGCCGGCGTCGCGGTCCGGCTCGGCGCGGATGAGCGCGCGGTCGCCGACGCCGGGCAGGGGCTCACCCGGCCGCGGGCGTCGCGGCGCATGGACGAGGATGCGTGGCGCCGGGCCGAGTTCGTCGGCGTTCCATTCGGCGGGGACGGCGATCAGTTCGCCGTCGCGGTCGCGCCCGGTAATATCCGCCAGCACGACCGCCGGCAGAAAGCCGGGGCGCGTCAGGCGCTTGCCGCGCCGCTCCAACGCGCCTTCGGACTCGAGCTCGCCGATGAGGCGCTTCAATTCGACGCGATCGGCGCCCTTTATGCCGAAGGCGCGGGCGATCTCGCGCTTGCCGATCTTGCCGGCATGGCCCGACTTGCTCATCGCTTCGCGTTCCCGCGCGATGAAGGCGAGAATGTCCTCCCGCGAGGGAAGGGCGGGCGAAGGCGAGGCGGTCTCGCTCTTTTGTCTGATCAATGTCTATTCTCATGGCCGGCGGGCTGCCGACATCGCCCGAATATATACGCGTTTCGACGCGCGGCGAAAAAATTGGGCCGCGATCGCGTCGCCGATCCGGTCAATGGACGCCGATCGATCGAGGGTCGTGCTTGCTTCGATTGGATCGGATTTGAGCTTTGCCGGCTAAGAAGCGGAAAGACTCTTTCAGATAGCCTCGCGCTAGAGCCCGAGCCGGCTGCCGCCGAAGCGAGCGTCGAGCGAGCGTTCGAAGCGCGTCCACCTCCGAACCGGCCACGAGAGTTTCGCGATGCAACGAGCAATTGGAAGCGCCTGGCGGAGCTGCCGCCATCTCCTCTTCGAGGATCGCGGCAATGTCGCCGTCATCTTCGGCCTGACGCTCGCGCCCGTCATGCTGCTGGTCGTTCTCGGCGTCGATTATGCGCGAATTTTCGCGGCCCGCAGCAATCTGCAGCAAGCGACCGACGCGGCGGCCCTCGCGGTGGCCAAGAACATCGTCGACTCGACGACCGGCCAGCAGGCGCAGGCCCAGGCTCAGGTCTATCTCGCCAATAACGCGCGCGGCTCGATTTCGGCGACAGCGGCCACGATCTCGTCGGACCGAATGACCTTCTGTCTCTCGACTCGGGTTCAGATCATGAGCGCATTCTCTAAGCTCGCCCTGAACTTGGCGGGGGTCGGCGCTTTGAACGCATCGGCGAACGCCTGCGCCAAAATGCCGGGCGGCCTCAGTCCGGTCGACACATATGAGATCGCTCTCGTGCTCGACAATTCAGGCTCCATGAGCCGAAGCACGAACGGCATGACCAAGATGCAGGCGCTGCAGAGCGCGGCGACGAGCTTCGTCGGCACGATGTTCAGCAGGGCCCCGGGACGGGTGCAGTTCGCGGTGACGCCTTTCGCCGGCGCGGTCGTCGCCGTCGATCCGACGGCGACCGCCAATCGCTCGCTGTCCTGGATCGATGTCGGGGGCGACAACTCGCAGCACTGGATCGCATTCGGCGGCAAGACGGCGGCCAATGCGGCTGGCTTCACCAATCGTTTCGGCGTCTATGACAAGCTCGCGGCGCGGAACTCGCGGCTCGACTGGCGCGGCTGCTTCGAAGCGCTCGCCTATCCATACAATGTGCAGGACACGGCGACCTCCTCCAGCAACGCCGAGACGTTGTTCGTGCCCTATCTCGCGCCCGATGAGCCGGACAGCGACGACGATTACCGCAACAGTTATATCGACGACGACGGCGCGAGCTACAGTTGGAGTTGGAGCAGCTCCGTTTGCAGCGATACGGCGAGCGGCGATTGGAACAAGCTCGAGCATGTCTGCAAATATAAGACGACCTCGTCGCTCAGCGGCAGTTTCGGCCCGACGAGCTTCTTCGGCCCGAACCAGTTCTGCCCGGACAATCGGACGCAAGCGATCTTGCAGCTCAATTCGACGCAGAGCGTGGTCAACGACAAGATCAATCGGCTCGTCGAGAACGGCAACACCAATCTGCACGAAGGCTTGATGTGGGGATGGCGGACGATTTCTCCCGTCGGACCCTTCGCCCAGGGCCGCGCCTATGGCGCGTCGGGCAATCACAAGGTCATTGTGTTCATGACCGACGGCTTCAACAATTGGGGAGCGCAGACCCGCACCGTGGTGGGGTCGGACTATGAGGCGCTCGGCTATTACACCTACAATGGCGCGGCCAATGCGCGGCTGCCGGATGGGAGCGCGGGCGATCACGTCGACTACCGCTCGTCGTTGACGGCGGCGGCGGGCAGCAGTTCGAGCTACCTTTCCGTTTCCCGCGCGGCGCAGGACGAGCTGACGCTCGAGGCTTGCGCCAACGCCAAGGCCGCAGGCGTGGAAATCTATACGATCGGCTTCTCGATCCCGGCCGATCCGATCGACGAGCAAGGGCTGGCGCTGCTGCAGGCCTGTGCGACCAATTCGAGCCATTATTTCGCCGCGACCGACGTCGCGAGCCTCAACGCGGCCTTCTCGACGATCGGGACGGGCCTCGGCAAGCTGCGGCTGTCGCAGTGAGGAGGCGCGTCTCGCGCCCCGTCGCCCGACGCCGCCGCGCTATTTCCCCGACGCCGCCTTCTTCGCCGGCTTTTTCGCCGGCGCTTTCCCGGCGGCGGCTTTCTTGACCGGCTTCGAGTCCTCGAACGGAACCTCGTCGCTCTCGGGAATCTCCTTCTTGGCGGCGGCTTTTTTCGCCGGCGCCTTGGCCTTGGCCGCGCCCGCCTTCTTGGCCGGCGACTTCTTGGCCTTCACGGGCCCGCCCTTCTCCTCGATGAGGCGGATCGCCTCGTCGAGCGTCACATCCTCGATCGACGTTCCCTTCGGCAGCGTGGCGTTGACCTTGCCGAGATTGACGTAGGGGCCGTAGCGCCCTTCGCGCACGGTGATCGCGCCGCCTTGCGGATGCTCGCCGAGCAGTCGCCCGCCGCCGGACGGCGCGCCGCTCGCTTTTGCCGCCAGCAGATCGACGGCCTGCTCCAGCGTCAGGCTCGCGGGGTCCGTTCCCTTGGCGATGGTGGCGTTGATCTTGCCCCAATTCACATAGGGGCCGAAGCGTCCGCTTTTCACCGTCACCGCGCCGCCGGCCGGGTGCTCGCCGAGCGCGCGGCCGGGATCGGAGGAGCGTCCGAAGCGCGAGCCGCCGCTCTCCTTCTGGACGATGAGGTCGATGGCGCGGTTCGCTCCGATCGACAGAATATCGTCGTCGCGTCCGAGATTGGCGTAAGTCTTCCCGTGCTGCACATAGGGACCGAAGCGCCCGAGGCCGGCGACGATCGGCTCGCC
>PQAN01000377.1 GCA_003105285.1 Methylocystaceae bacterium | reverse complement strand
CGCGCATCTTGTGTCGGCTGGCGCGGTCATGTCCTTCACCCTTGCGATCATCGGCCGGCCGAATGTCGGCAAGTCGACGCTCTTCAACCGACTCGTCGGCAAGAAGCTGGCGCTCGTCGACGACCGCCCCGGCGTGACGCGCGATCGTCGCGAGGGCGAGGCGCGGCTCGCCGATCTGACCTTCACCATCATCGACACGGCGGGCCTCGAGGAGGGCGCCGCCTCGACGCTCGAAGGGCGGATGCGCGCCCAGACGGAAGCGGCGATCGAGGCGGCCGACGCCATTCTCTTCATGATCGACGCGCGCGCCGGCGTGACGCCGGACGACAAATATTTCGCCAACCTCGTGCGTCGCGCCGGCAAGCCCGTCGTGCTCGCCGCCAATAAGGCGGAAGGCCGCAAGGGCGAGGCGGGCCTCATCGAGGCCTATGATCTCGGCCTCGGCGAGCCCGTTCCCCTCTCGGCCGAGCATGGCGAGGGCTTGGGCGAATTGTTCGACGCGCTGCGCGTCGCTCTGCCGGATGCGACCGCCGCGCCGGCCGACGCCGAGCTGGATTCGGCCGCCGTCTCTCTCGCCGAGGACGAAGACGGCAGCGAGGTCGATCTCTCGAAGCCGTTGCGCATCGCCGTCGTCGGCCGGCCGAACGCCGGCAAGTCGACGCTGATCAACGCGCTGCTCGGCGAGGATCGTCTGCTGACGGGGCCGGAGGCCGGCATCACGCGCGATTCCATCGGCATCGATTTCGTCTGGCGCGAGCGGAAGATGAAATTGTTCGACACGGCGGGTCTGCGCAAGCGCGCCCGAGTCGTCGACAAGCTCGAGAAGCTCGCCGGCGCCGACGCGCTGCGCGCCGTGCGCTTCTCGGAAGTCGTCGTGCTGCTCGTCGACTCGACCATTCCATTCGAGAAGCAGGACTTGACGATCGCCGATCTCGCCGCGCGCGAGGGCCGTGCGGTCGTCATCGCGCTCGGCAAATGGGATCTCGTCGACAATCCCGGTGTGAAGCTCTCGACGCTGCGCGAGGAGGCCGAGCGCCTGCTGCCGCAGATCAAAGGGACGGAAGTCGTTCCCGTTTCGGGCGCGACCGGCTACGGCCTCGTCGCGCTGATGCGCGCGGTCGTCGGGACGCATGAAGTCTGGAACAAGCGCATCGCCACCGCGCGGCTCAACCGCTGGCTGACGAGCGCGCTCGAGGAGACGCCGCCGCCCGCCGTCTCGGGACGGCGCATCAAGATTCGCTACATGACGCAGGCCAAGGCGCGGCCGCCGCATTTCATCCTGTTCGGCAATCAGCTCGAGGACCTGCCGGCGAGCTATCTGCGCTTCCTCGCCAACGGCCTGCGCCGCGCCTTCGATCTCCCCGGCGTGCCGCTCCGGATTTCGACGAAGACCGGCGAGAACCCCTACGACAAGGGAAAAAGATAGAGCATTCTCCTTCCTGGCGGACGCCGGCGCGCCATCGAGAATGCGGCAGGACTCTTGTCGAGCGCGTCAGATGCGCCGTTCTTCCCACAGCGCTCGATATAGTTGCCGCTCGAAGGCCCGCCGTTCCTGCATCCGGCGATAAGCGAGCGCCGCCCTTTTCCGCGCTCTCGGAAAGATCTCGAGCGCGACGGAGAGGACAATCCCGAAATAGAGCGTGAGCGCTATGAAATACGCGAACGCCGCTTTGATCTCGATCGTCACGATCGCGGATGCGGCGGCGGCGAGTGCGAGGATGATCGACGCATAGACCATGGAATGGCGCCTCCCGATGGGGGGGGGACATGCGGCGCGGGCCTCGCTTCGACATCCGGAGGATTACGGAGAGGAGAGGCGTTCGCCGCGCATCGTCAGCTCACGAGAACCGCCGTCCCGCAGCGCACGCCGCTGACCCAGGTGACGGCTTGGCCGAGACTGATCCCGAGCGAGTCGAGAACGTTCGCGAGCAATTGATCGATCGGACTTGTGGCCGTTGCGATGGTCTGGGCCACGAACTGGGAAAGCGTCGAGGGAAGGCCGAGCCCCAATCCGATGAGCTTGACCTGGATTTGGAGGTCGCCGACGAGCGCGGACAGCAGCGACGCCGTGTAATCGGCAGTCGACGTCGCCTTCTTCGT
Organism: Methylocystaceae bacterium; assembly: GCA_003105285.1. GTDB lineage: Bacteria > Pseudomonadota > Alphaproteobacteria > Rhizobiales > Beijerinckiaceae > Methylosinus. Next base: position 3,917 of record PQAN01000377.1, on the reverse strand, counting down.
GACCGCTCGAATGTCGGAATAGGTGAAGGCGACCGGCGTCGCCGCGAGATTGGAGATGGTGGCGTGCGCGCGTCCGGTGACCTTCGCCAGGCCTAGGACATTGAGCAAGGTCGCGGCGCCGGGATTGGGTGCGGTGGTGAAATTCATGAAATCGGCGTTGGAGACATCGCCGATCCAAGCGTCGATCACCGCCGGCGTCACGCCGAGCGTCACCGTGGAGGTCGTGACGTCGGCGCCGCTGCACTGGACGCCGCTGAGCTGCGCCGTTCCGGACGCCAGCACGATATAGATGGGAACCTCGACGAGCGACGTCTGTCCGCTCGCCAGGAGCTTGACGCTCAAGAACAAGCGCGTCTGCGCGGTATGGACGCTCGCTCCGGTCGAGCCGACGGCGACGAAGCTCGCGCCGACCGGCCGCTCGCCGATCGCGAGTTGAAGCGACGCGGAAGCGATGCCGGGAAGATTCAAGGCGAGAGCGGTCTCGATCTGATGCTTTCCATTGGCGATCTGCAAGACGGCGGTGACCAGATCCAACGCCGACACCGATGCGCTGATAGGGGCGGGCGAGCCGACCTGTCTGTTTCCATAAGGCCCGTAAGAGAGCAGCGGCGCGATGTCGATCTGGGACTGGGTCGTGGCCGCATTGGCGATTTCGGTGAGCGCGGCGATGAGTCCCGACGCCATTTGCGCGACGCGCGCGGCGTCGACGATCGCATTGAGCGCCGCGCCGGTCTGGATGTTGGCTTGCGCGAGTTGCGTGTAGGTGACGGCCGTGAGATTGGCGCGCGTCGCCAGCGCGTTCGAAAAAGCGAAGAGGTCGATATTGGCGTTGGCGAGCGACTGATAGTCCATGACGGTGAGGGATAGGCTGCTTCCGAGAAGCGATCCGAGCACAGAATTGAGAATGCCGCCGTCGAGCTGCAGCAGGCGCGATCCGATCGCGAAAGACGCGAGGGCGGACGGGACGGCGGTGGCCTTCGCGACGATGACGACCGACCCGTCGCCGGAAATCTGCCCCGATCCGCCGATCGGGCTCGCGCCCGAATCCGTCGTCGTTTGCGCATGCGCGCTGCGCGGCGCCAAGAGATTGAATATGCGGCCGAGATAGATCGGAGCCGTCGTCTGCAGGACGACTTTCACCGCATTGCCGCCGCTCGCCGCGGCGGCGAATCTCTGCGCCGGCGGCACGGCCGTGTCGAACGCGTAATTGCCGAAAGTGACGCTCTTCAATGTCGACGCGTCATAGCCGTTGCGCGTCAACGTCGCGACGGCGGCTTTCTGCGCATTGGCGAGGTCGCTCGCCGCGGCCAGCGCAGAGAGATCGGCGGCGCTCTGCAGGCGACGCTTCTGATAGAAGAAACTGCCGACGTCGACGGCAAGAGCTCCGAATCCGGCCGCCAAGAGCATGAGGAGAGCCGCGAGCACGGCCGTCGCGCCGCTCTGGTCCTGTGCGAATTCACCTATACGCCGGCGCATGTCGGGCCTCATGTCAGTAGCCGCCGAATTGAATGGCGGCCGCGCGTTGCACGGTCGAGGACGGGAGGGGGACTATCCCGCGGAATTTGAAGACGAAGGAATTCGACATGTCGTAAGAGACATCGACCTGGAACGTGGTCGTCCCCGAGCTGGTCGTCACCTGTGCTCTGGCGGGATCGAGAAGCGGATAGACCCCGATATTCTGGGTGACATAGGCGCGCGCGAGCTGATCGCGTTCCGAACCGGTCAAGCCGGCCACCGACGCCCGCGCGGCCTCCGCGGCGAGTTGCTCGACGCTATTGTAGGTCGCGAAGACGGAGCCATAGGAGACGGTCCCGAAGATCAGAAGGAGGAAGACCGGCAAGAGCAGCGCGAATTCGACCGCCGCCGCGCCGGCGTCGTTCTCGAGGAACGAGCCAAGTTTCCGGTTGACCACGAAAATATGGTGGTAAGTCATATATTTAGTCTGACATCAATTCCTTTCGCGAATCTCAATCGAAAGGATTTGATTTGAATGAGAGGATTTCATCGACGAAGCGACGTTCGCCGATCGCGAGTTCGCCGCGTCGAAGCGCTTCCGAATTTTGCGTCGGTATCGAGTCCTGGATACGAGAGCTTTTTCTGTGCAAAAGCGATCCCGCAGCGTGAGGACGCATTTTCTCGAAGCGGCGTCGCGCGTATCTGGCGGTCGAGAGCGCTGACCCGATGGGCCAGCGGCGGAGCGAGCGCCGCCTCGACCTTCACGCGACCTTTTGCCGCTCCCTCGAATTTCTCGCTTGGCATTCGGCAATTTTGAATTATTCTAAAAAAGAGTGCTCGCACAGTCCGTCGGGGCGGACGACGGCGCGCTCGATAGTCGATTTATCCAAGGAGCTGAGGGTATGGCTACGCTCAAGGGCACCAAGACCGAGCAGAATTTGAAGGACGCCTTCGCCGGCGAATCGCAGGCGAATCGTCGCTATCTCTATTTCGCTCAAAAGGCGGACGTCGAAGGCCACAACGACGTGGCGACCGTGTTCCGCTCCACGGCGGAAGGCGAGACGGGCCATGCGCACGGCCATCTCGAATTCCTCGAGGCGGTCGGCGATCCGGCCACCGGCCTGCCGATCGGCAAGACCGAGGACAATCTGAAGGCCGCCGTCGCCGGCGAGACGCACGAATATACGGACATGTATCCGGGCTTCGCGCGTTCGGCGCGCGAGGAGGGATTCGAGGAGATCGCCGACTGGTTCGAGACGCTCGCCAAGGCGGAGCGTTCGCACGCCGGCCGCTTCCAGCGCGCGCTGGACGAGCTCAAGTAATCGGCGCGACGAACGGCGGTCCGGCGGCTTCCTTGCACCGTCGGATCGGCTGCGCAGGGCGGACGAGCGACCGGCGGACCTCTCGTTTCCCCCCGTGGAGGACCCTGAAAGCTCGTGGAGCCGCCTTCGGCCGCTCCACGGGCGCGGGAGTTTCGGCCGCCCTGCTTCGCGTCTCGGGACAAGCGAGCGCCTATGCGCCGCATCGCCGGCGCGCTGCGCTCCAACGCTGATATTCGCGTCGCTTTTTTCGAAGAGACATTGCGCTCTTTTGGAAAAAAACCACGCTTCGCACATGATAGGAACATCATGAGGGAAGGCGGACTCGAGGCGCCCTTCAGGCGGCCGCTGGATTGGGAAAATCCGGATTTCTACGACGAGGCGAAGCTCGACGCCGAAATGCGGCGCGTGCTCGACATTTGCCATGGCTGCCGCCGCTGCTTCAATCTCTGCGATTCCTTTCCGCGCCTGTTCGATCTCGTCGACGAGTCGGCGACGATGGAAGTCGACGGCGTGCAGCCGTCGGATTTCTAGAAGGTCGTCGACGCCTGCACGCTCTGCGACATGTGCTTCCTGACGAAATGTCCTTATGTGCCGCCGCATGAGTTCGATCTCGACTTTCCGCATCTGATGCTGCGCTATCGCGCCGTCGAGGCGAAGAAGAATGGCGTCGGTTTCGCGGATCGCCAGCTCGCCGAGACCGATCGCAATGGTGCAGTGGCGACGAAGATCGCGCCGCTCGCCAATTGGGCGACCGACTGCTCGCATCGTGCCGCGCGCAATGCGCTGGAGACGGTCGCCGGCCTGCATCACGAGGCCGTGCTGCCGAAATATTCGAAGCAGAGCTTGGAGGCGCTCGCGAAGGAGACGCCGGTCGAGGTGAACAGAGAGGCGCCGGGCTTCGGCCGCAAGGCGGTGATCTACGCCACCTGCTTCGGCGAATATAATGATCCCGGCGTCGGGCTCGCGGCGCGCGCCGTGCTCGCCAAAAATGGCGTCGAAACGGAGATTCTGCACCCGCATTGCTGCGGAATGCCGCTGCTCGAGCAAGGGCTCATCGGCGAGGTCGCGGCCTCGGCAAAGCAAGTGGCGGCCGCCTTCGAGCCCTGGATCGACAAAGGCTATGACATTGTCGCGCTGGTT
>PQAN01000376.1 GCA_003105285.1 Methylocystaceae bacterium | reverse complement strand
GGCGGAAGCACCGGCCGACGAGTCGGCTCCAATCGGCGCCCACTGGCGCCATCGCCATTATCACCGTCATTATCGTCAACGCGGCCGCTAGCGCACATCCGGCTCGGCGGTCGGGAAGGTGTTTATGCAGATGCCGTGATCAAGCGTTTCCGTCGCCGGTGCGGCGGAAAAAGGGGGGCGAAAGCCTGGCCAACCTCTGAGGAGGCCTCAATCATGAGCAAACTTGCGAAATTGTCCATCCTCGGCGCGACGAGCGCCTTTGTCTGCCTGTCCGGCGGAGACGCCGCTCTCGCCGGTCCGGTCGGGCTGGCGGAAGCGAGTTCCGTGGCTTTGCCGGCCGCGACCGAGTCGGTTCATTACCGGGGCCGTTCGGCATACCATGGTCGCTCGGCCTTTTATTGCCCGCCGGGCCGCCGTCACGTCTCGCGCGTCGTGGTCGAGCGCCGGACGGCCTATGCGCCGCGCACCCGCTACATTATCGAGCGTCGAACGGCCTATGTGCCGCGCGACCGCTACATCATCGAACGCCGGACCGCTTATGTGGCTCCCACCACCACGATCGTTCGCGCGGCCGCGCCCGTGGTCGCGGTGGAATATCCCTCCTATGCCGGAAATCCCTACGGCTACGGATACGGCGGCGGCGGTCTCATCGGAGCCGGAGCGGGCCTGCTCGGCGGCATCCTCGACGTCGGCTTCGGCGGCGGCGGCTGGGGCGGACCCGGCTGGGGCCCCGGCTACGGTGGTTGGGGTTGGCGTCGCCGCTGGTGGTGAAGCCCGACTCTCGCGTTCTAGCCTCTCGGCGCGAGGCGCCCGAGACGATCGAGGGCGCCTTGCAGGATGTAGGCGGCCGCCATCCGGTCCACCACCTCGGCCCGCTTGGCGCGCGAGACGTCCTGCGCCAGCAGCTCTCTGGTGACGGCGGCGGTCGAGAGCCGCTCGTCCCAGAAGGCATAGGGCAATCGGTTGCCGAAATTGCGCATGAAAGCCCGCGTCGCCTGCGCTCGCGGGCCTTCTGATCCGTCCATATTGAGCGGCAGGCCGACGATCAGCGCCTCGATCTCGAACTGCGCCGCGACCGCTGCGAGCTTCTCGGCGTCCTTGCCGAATTTGATACGAAGAATCGTCTCGAGCGGCGAGGCCAATCGTCGCTCGACATCCGACAGCGCCAATCCGATCGTCTTCGTGCCGATGTCGAGACCGAGCAGGCGGCCTTTGGGCGGCAGCCGCGCGGCCAGTTCCTCGAGCGTCGTTTGTCCATTGGTCATCGTCGCCGCCTAGCACGGCGGCGAGGCGGGCGAAACCGACTCGTCGGCGCGGCCGTTGCATATCGCCGACCGGCGGCATGCGATGATGTCGTCCCCTCGCGCATTGCGCCGCCGAAGCCGCGGGTGCTATAGCGCCGGGGCAGACGATTGGAACGGAGCTCCTAAAAATGTCCGTCGATCAGGCGACTGTCCGTCGCATCGCCCATCTAGCGCGCATCGCCGTCGAGGACGACGAGGTCGAGCGTCTCGGCCAGGAGCTCAACGCCATCCTGGCCTTCGTCGAGGAGCTGAGCGGCGTCGACGTCGAAGGTGTCGAACCCTTGACCTCGGTCCTGCCGATGCAGATGAAGAAGCGCGAGGACGTCGTCACCGACGGCGGCCTGGCGCAGGATATTCTCGCCAATGCTCCGGAGCGGGAAGATCATTATTTCGTCGTGCCGAAAGTCGTCGAATAGACGCATCTAAAGCGGCTTTCGCGCGAAGCCCGATCAATCAGTCCCGACCGACGAGCAGCTCGACACATGTCCGATCCCACGCATCTTTCTCTCGCAGAAGCGCGCGACGCGCTGGTTTCGAAATCTCTCTCCTCCGTCGAGCTGACGCGCGCCCATATCGACGCGATCGAGAAAGCGCGCGCGCTGAACGCCTTCATCACCGAGACCCCGGAGCTGGCGCTGAACGCCGCGCGCGAGAGCGACGCGCGTCTCGCGCGCGGCGAAGCGCGCCCTCTGGAGGGGCTGCCGCTCGGCGTCAAGGACCTCTACTGCACGAAGGGCGTGCGCACGACGGCGGCGAGCCGCATTCTCGACGACTTCACGCCGACCTATGAATCGACAGTCAGCGCCAATCTCTGGCGCGACGGCGCGCTCATGCTCGGCAAGCTCAATCTCGATGAATTCGCGATGGGCTCGTCGAACGAGACGAGCGCTTTCGGGCCGGTGGTCTCTCCCTGGCGGCGCAAGAAAGACGATGGTTTCGACAGCGCGAAGATCGTGCCGGGCGGTTCTTCCGGCGGTTCGTCGGCGGCGGTCGCGGCGCGCCTCGTGCTCGGCGCCACGGCGACGGACACGGGCGGCTCCATCCGCCAGCCCGCGGCCTTCACCGGCACGGTCGGCGTCAAGCCGACGTATGGACGCTGTTCGCGCTGGGGCATCGTCGCCTTCGCTTCGTCGCTCGATCAGGCCGGGCCGATCGCGCGCACAGTGCGCGACGCGGCGATCCTGCTGCGTTCGATGGCGGGTCACGATCCCAAGGACACGACGAGCGTCGATGCGCCCGTTCCCGATTACGAAGCGGCGGTCGGCGCGTCGGTGAAGGGGCGGCGCATCGGCATTCCGGCGGAATATCGCATCGGCGGCGGGGCCGAGATCAATCGTCTCTGGGACGAGGCGGCCGCCTGGCTGCGCGACGCCGGCGCCGAGATCGTCGACATCTCGCTGCCGCATACGCGTTACGCTCTGCCCGCCTATTACATCATCGCGCCGGCGGAGGCGTCCTCCAACCTCGCCCGCTACGACGGCGTGCGCTACGGCCTGCGCGAGAAGGGCCGCGACATCGCCGATATGTACGAGAAGACGCGCGCCAGAGGCTTCGGCGCGGAGGTGCGCCGGCGTGTGATGATCGGCGCCTATGTGCTCTCGCACGGCTATTACGACGCCTATTATGTGCGCGCGCAAAAAATCCGCAGCCTCATCAAGCGCGATTTCGACGAAGCCTTCGCGACAGGGGTCGACGCCGTGCTGACGCCGGCGACGCCGTCGACCGCCTTCGCGCAGGGCGAGAAAGGCTCCGCCGACCCGGTGGAGATGTATCTCAACGACATTTTCACGGTGACGGTGAACATGGCCGGCTTGCCGGGCATCGCCGTGCCCGGCGGTCTCGGGCGGGACGGACTGCCGCTCGGCCTGCAGCTCATCGGCCGGCCCTTCGACGAAACGACCCTGTTCTCGCTCGGCGCGGTGCTGGAGCGCGCGGCGCCGAAGATCGATCTGCCCTCGCGATGGTGGACCGCCGAGCAATGACCTCTCGAGGCGAAGCCGACGCGAAGCACAGTTCCTCGCGGCAGGAATGGCGGGACGAAATGTCCAGCGTCAGAGCCGCGATCGACGCTCTCGACGACAAGATCGTCGCATTGCTCGCCGAACGCCAGCGTCAGGTCGAACGCGCCGCGGCGGTGAAGCCCCGGCTGGGCATTCCCGCGCGCGTTCCCGATCGCATCGACGAGGTTTTGGATCGCGTCGCCGCCGCCTCGCGTCGCGAGGGCCTGTCGAGCGAATTGGCGCAGTCGCTGTGGAGCGCGCTCATCGAATGGGCGATCGCCCATGAGGAGCGTCTGATGGGGGATAGAGCCCCGCGCGGCGACGGCGAGGCGAAGCCTCCAAAAGTCTGAACGGTCGCGCGGCGACGCCGCTATCCTCGCCCTCATGCCGAGGAGACGGCGTAGCCGCCGTCTCGAAGCACGAGGGCGAGTTCCAGATGGCGCATGACGGCCTCCTCGTTCTTCGAGACGACCCTTTGGGCCTCCTCAGGATGAGGAAGCCTTCACCCGATCGCTCTGGAAGCAGCCGAACTCTTGTTCGTTTTCGCTGCCAGGCATAAAGTTTCTTTGCGAATGCAAGCTGGTCGAGGCCAATCATGAACACGCGTCAGACAGCGCCGGGCAAATTGATCAAGGGCGCCACGGGCGACTGGGAAGTCGTCGTCGGTATGGAAATCCACGCTCAGGTCACGAGCAAGGCCAAGCTGTTCTCCGGCGCCAGCGCCGAATATGGCGGCGAGCCCAACGATCATGTCTCGCTCGTCGACGCGGCCATGCCCGGCATGTTGCCGGTCATCAACGAGGAATGCGTGCGCCAGGCGATCCGCACCGGCTTGGGGCTGCAGGCGAAGATCAATCTACGTTCCGTCTTCGACCGCAAGAATTATTTCTACCCCGATCTGCCGCAGGGCTATCAGATTTCGCAGTACAAGCATCCGATCGTCGGCGAGGGCGAGGTCGTCGTCGACGTGACGCCGGCCGAGCGCATCACCGTCGGCATCGAGCGCCTGCATCTCGAGCAGGACGCCGGCAAGTCGCTGCACGACCTCTCGGCGACCGAGAGCCATGTCGATCTCAACCGCTCGGGCGTCGCGCTGATGGAGATCGTCTCGCGGCCCGACATCCGCTCGGCGGAAGAGGCGCGCGCCTATGTGTCGAAGCTGCGCACGATCCTGCGCTACATCGGCTCTTGCGACGGCAATATGGAGCAGGGGTCGCTGCGCGCCGACGTGAACGTCTCGGTGCGCCGGCCCGGCGCACCGCTCGGCACGCGCTGCGAGATCAAGAACGTCAATTCGATCCGCTTCATCGGCCAGGCGATCGAGGTCGAGGCGCGCCGGCAGATCGGCATTCTGGAAGACGGCGGCGTCATCTCGCAGGAGACGCGGCTGTTCGATCCCGGCAAGGGCGAGACGCGGTCGATGCGCTCGAAGGAGGAGGCGCACGACTATCGCTATTTTCCCGATCCCGATCTTCTGCCGCTCGAATTCGACCAGCCTTACGTCGATGCGCTGAAGGCCGAACTTCCCGAACTGCCCGACGACAAGCGCGCACGCTTCATCGAGCAGTACGGACTGCCGCCCTATGACGCCGGCGTGCTCGTCGCGGAGCGCGCCAGCGCCGACTTCTTCGAGGCGGCGGCGAAGGGGCGCGACGCCAAGCTCGTGGCCAATTGGGTCATCAACGAATTGTTCGGCCGCCTCAACAAGGAGGGCCTCGACATCACGCGCTCGCCGGTGTCGGCGCAGGCGATCGGCGCCATCGTCGATCTCATTTCGCAGGGCGTGATCTCCGGCAAGATCGGCAAGGACGTGTTCGAGATCGTCTGGCAGGAGGGCGGCGACCCGCGCGAGATCGTCGAGGCGCGCGGGCTGAAGCAGGTGACGGACGCGGGCGCCATCGAAGCGGCGATCGAGGCCATCGTCGCAGCCAACCCCGACAAGGTCGCGCAAGCGAAGGCGAAGCCGACGATGCTCGGCTGGTTCGTCGGCCAGGTGATGAAGGCGACCGGCGGCAAAGCCAATCCGCAGGCGGTCAACGAGCTGCTGAAGAGCCGCCTGGAGATCTGACCGCGTTTCGATTTCGACGTCGAAACCGAATCACTCGCGCGGTCGTCTGCTCGATTCATGGCGTTCCGAGGCCGTTGCGACGCGTTCGGCAAATGCGGCGAGCGCGCTTCACACAAATTTTTTTGTCTTTTTTTCGGTCGTCGGCCGGAGCGTGCGAGCGCCGCGCCGCGACCGCCGAAACGGCGTCGCGCGCTATCGAAACACGATCGCGACAATCGCCGCCTCAGTGTCGAAGCACGGATAAAAACGATGGCTGCGCCGGGTTTCGAGACGTGACGCGAGCAACGCCTTCGTCGTTCCCGCGCAACGGTTGGAAACGCCTGCTAATGCAGAAAAAACAATAGATTGAATGTCGTTGCGAAGCGTGACGAGCGCGTCGTCGCGCATCGAGGACGCCGTCTCGATACGCCGTGCTCTCGGCTTCGTCGGTGTTCGTCTCGTTGCTTCGCGCGCTGTTCCGGCAAGGCATGCGATGCGCTGCGCGGAGTGTCTTTCGACTGCCGTCGTCGTCGCATCGTCGACCGCGAACATGCGCATTCCAAGGGATACGAAGATGCGCGCGCGAACATTTCGCAACGGCGCCACTTGAACGACTGCTTAACCACGTTACGCTATTGCCGCCTATTGTCGGTCGAGCAACATTCCGGCAATTTGGATCAAGGGGACTTAAGATGGCGAAAGCAACAACGAAGCGTAAGCCGGCGAAGAAGGCCGCAGCGAAGAAGGGTACGCGTAAGACTGCGTCGAAGAAGGCGGCGACGAAAAAGTCGGCGACGAAAAAGTCGGCCGCGAAGAAGACCGCTCGCAAGGTTGCTCGCAAGGCTACTCGCAAGACGACTCGCAAGACCGCTTCGAAGAAGGTCGCCCGGAAGTCCACTCGCAAGGTGGCGACCAAGAAGCGTGGCGCGACGAAGAAAGTCGCCAAGAAGGCCGCGCGCAAGGCTCCCGTCAAGCGTCGCACCGTCGCCCGCAAGCCCAAAGTTACCCCTCCCGCTCCGGAAACCCCGGAGACGGCTTGAAGCGCGCTCGCAGATGAAACGCGTTCGCCATGCGCGGACTTTGCTTCTCGCATCGTGAACGCGCTTCGACTGGCCTGCACTCGAGAACGACGGCCGTCCGGTTCTCGAGTGACATTTTCAGCCCCTCCCGGCCGCCGCCGCGCGGCTGATTTCATGAAGAATATTCTGGCGTCGGGTGCGAGGCCTCGGGCTCTCGATCCGCGAAACGTCCGTTAGGACCGCGAGCTTTCAGGCTCGCTCCCGGACCTCTCCGGCGTCCGCGATCAGCGGGCCAGACATTTCGTCGCGAATTCCCGCCAGGTCGTCGCGCCCCCTTGCCCCTCCTGCGTGATCTTGCGCCATTGTATCGCGCAGGCGTGCATTCGCTCGCGCGGCGCGCGGGGAAGGGATGGCGGCGGAACCGAGGTGTCGAGCGCCGGCATTTCCTGCGGCGGCTCCACGACAGGCGGCGCGGCGTTCGCCGGCTGCTGCGTGGCCGGCTGCTGCTGCGGCGGCCGATGCGGCGGCAAAGGCGCGCGCTTGGCGCGAGGCGCCGGCGAAGACTGCGGCGCGACGTCTTGTCGTGTTCGCGAAGGGTTCGGGGATGGGCTCTCCGGCGCCGCCGCGGCGACGAACGACAGGCAGCACGGCAGGATCAGAGCGCCGATCGACGTCGTGGCGAAGCGTCGCCGAAGACGGGCTCGCGTTGCGCCGGTGATCGGCCGCTCCATTTGGTCCTGGGGCAATGGCAGGTCGCCTCCGCTGTGACGAGCGTCGAAGCGCTTTCTCGAAACGCTTGCAGCTTTGCGCCGCGACAATCGAAAGAACTATGGCTATTGTTGGGGCGCGCTTCCCTCGCGCGCTCGTTCATGAACGAACGACAACGGCTCTAGCCCGGAGCGCCGCCGGGCGTCAACGCGGACGACCCGCCGGTTCGTGTCGCGAACGCGACGGATCTTTGGCGGGATTTCCGGCCGTGTCAGGCGGACTGGCCGGCGCTCGAAGCGGTTCGCTTTTAGAAGGCTTTCCGTCTCCGATATGGACTCCGTTTTTCGTGCGAGCGGACATTGCATTCGCTCGGGCGCTCGAGCGTTTCCAGCCGGGGCGGACGCCGGTTCGGCGTTGGAAACACGCAAAAAACAAAAATCTAGAGTCTTTCCCTGTTTTCAGCGAAACACGGAGAGACGCGAGGTCGCGTTGGAGGTCGTCATGGTTGCTCTCGACAGGAAGGCTCACGCGCTCGAGCTCGCGCAGCGCCCGCGCCGCAATCGCAAGAGTGATTGGACGCGGCGGCTGGTGCGCGAGCACAAGCTCGACGTCGACGATCTGATCTGGCCGGTGTTTCTCGTCGACGGCGCCGGCAAGCGCGAGGCGGTCGTCTCCATGCCGGGCGTCTTTCGATATTCGATCGACGCCGCGCTCGAGGCGATCGTCGAGGCCGCCGCGCTCGGCGTTCCCGCCGTCGCGCTTTTTCCCAATACGGATCCCGCTCTGCGCGATCCGCGCGGTTCGGCGGCGCTCGATCCGGAAAATCTCGTCTGCCGCGCCTCGAGGGAGATTAAGAAGGCGGTCCCGGACATCGGCGTGATTACGGATGTCGCCCTCGATCCCTATACGAGTCACGGTCATGACGGCGTTCTCGTCGGCGACGAGATCGTCAACGACGAGACGGTGGCGATTCTCTGTGCGCAGGCCGTCAATCAGGCGCGCGCGGGCGCGGATGTCATCGCTCCTTCCGACATGATGGACGGTCGCATCGGCGCCATTCGCGTCGCGCTCGACGCGGAGGGGTTCGAGAATGTGCAGATCATGAGCTATGCGGCAAAATACGCGTCGGCTTTCTACGGCCCGTTCCGCGACGCGATCGGCACCAACAAGACGCTGCGTGGCGACAAGCGAACCTACCAGATGGACCCCGCCAATTCGGACGAGGCGTTGCGCGAGGTGGCGCTCGATCTCGAGCAAGGGGCCGATATGGTGATGGTCAAGCCCGGCTTGCCCTATCTCGACATCGTCCGTCGCGTCGCCGAGACCTTTCGCAGGCCGACCTTCGCCTATCAAGTCTCGGGAGAATATGCGATGATCGAGGCCGCCGCGGCCAATGGCTGGCTCGACGGCGAGCGCGCCATGCTGGAGAGTCTGCTCGCCTTCAAGCGCGCCGGGGCCGCCGGCATCCTCACCTATTTCGCCGTGCGCGCCGCTAAAATCCTGCGCGGCGCGGCGCAGTCCTGAACCGGCGGCGCCGATTTGCCGGTCCGGGCGCGACGGCAGGGTAGACAAAGGCGCCGTCACGTGATTTGGCTGTCTCGTGGCCACAGCGACTGCTCCGCTTCGGGCGTCGCGGCTCCTCGACGACAATCTTCTTGCGCTGCGGTCTTCCATGCTCGGCCGACTACTCGTCACATCTGTAATCTTTTCGTGTTGCCTATGCGCTATGTCCCCCGCGAGAGCCGATTTTCGTTTGTGCAACAACACGAGCAGTCGGGTGAGCGTGGCGCTGGCCTATACGGACGGCCGCAACTGGCTGTCCGAGGGATGGTGGAATTTGCGCGCCTCGGCTTGCGAGACGTTGCTGCGCGGGCCGCTTGCGGCGCAGTATTACTACGTCTACGCAATGGACGAGCGCGGCGGCGAATGGAAGGGCAAGGCGTTCATGTGCACGCGCGATCGGGAGTTCCGCATCGACGGCCGCGACGATTGCTTTGCCCGCGGCTTCGAGAGAACCGGCTTCTTCGAGATCGACACCGGCCGCGACGCCAAGAACTGGACGGTGCAGCTCACCGACCCGACGCCGTCGTCGGCGCAGTGAGGACGACGCCTTTACGGCGCGAGAGAATGGGATTGGGCGAGAGATGAGAAGGTTGCGGCGCGTCAAGATCATCGCGACTCTCGGTCCGGCGAGCGTCGAGAAGACGGTCATCGCCGGCCTGTGCAGGGCGGGAGCCGATGTCTTTCGCATCAATATGAGCCATACGGATCATCCCGGCCTCGCCGCCTATGTGCGCATGATCCGCGAGATCGAAGCGGAGACCGGCCGCGCCATCGGCATATTGGTCGATCTGCAGGGTCCCAAGTTGCGCATCGGCGGCTTCGTCGAAGGCGCCGTGCATCTGCGCAAGGGCGACCATTTCGTTCTCGACGCCGATCCGGCGCCGGGCGACGCCTCGCGCGTGCAGCTCCCGCATCCCGAGATCTTGAGCGCCCTCAAGGTCGACGACACTGTCCTCATCGACGACGGCAAGGTCAGGCTGCATGTCGTGGAGACGTCGCACGACACGGCGCGCGCCGTCGTCGACGTCGGCGGGCGCATCTCCAACCGCAAGGGCGTCAGCCTGCCGGATACGGAAATCCCCATCACCTCGATGACGGTGAAGGACCGCTCCGATCTCGAAGCGGCCCTGAGGGAGGGCGTCGACTGGGTCGCCATTTCCTTCGTGCAGCGGCCCGAGGATGTGCTTGAGGTCAAGAAGATCGCCGGCGCGCGCGCGCTGATCATGGCCAAGATCGAAAAGCCGCAGGCGATCGCGCGCCTCGACGAGGTCATCGACGTCGCCGACGCGCTGATGGTGGCGCGCGGCGATCTCGGCGTCGAAGTGCCGCTCGAGAAAGTGCCGGGGCTGCAAAAACGCATCACGCGTTCGGCGCGCCGGCTCGGCAAGCCCGTCGTCGTGGCGACGCAGATGCTCGAATCGATGATCCTCGCGCCGCTGCCGACGCGCGCCGAGGTGTCGGACGTCGCGACCGCCGTCTACGAGGGCGCCGACGCCGTCATGCTGTCGGCGGAAAGCGCCGCCGGCCAATATCCGATCGAGGCGGTGGCGACGATGAGCCGCATCGCCGAAGAGGTCGAGACCGACGCCGTCTATCGCTCGATCATCAATGCGCAGCGCAACGCCGCGCCGAACCCGACCGCCGCCGACGCCATCGCCGTCGCCGCGCGCGACGTCGCCGAGACGCTCGACTCCAAGGCGATTTGCGCCTGGACCGCGTCCGGCGCGACGGCGTTGCGCATCGCCAGAGAGCGGCCGAAGTCGCCGATTCTCGCTTTGACGCCGAAGCGCGACACGGCGCGCCGCCTGGCGCTCGTGTGGGGCGTGCACGCGCTGGAGACGCAGGACGCACGCGATGTCGAGGACATGGTCAAGCGCGCCTGCGTCAATTCGGCGCGCGAAGGCTTTTCGGAGCCGGGCGACCGCATCATCATCGTCGCGGGCATGCCCTTCGGCTCGCCGGGGGCGACCAATATGGTGCGCATCGCCATCGTCGGAGACGATTGCGCAGAGAGCTGATTTTCCGGGCGCTCTTCGTCCAGAAATCCCCGCCTGGCGCGCGCATTACAAAAGTCAGCGCATGAGTCGCCGCCTCACTCCGAGGCGGCAGGCTCGTCGAGCTCCAGCCAGTCCAGCGTGATGACCCTGCCTTTTTCCACCGCCAGGGCGAGCCGGCCGGACTTCAATTGCAGCGCCTTTTCCCCGAAAAGAGCGCGCCGCCAGCCGGACAGCGCCGGCACATCGGCGTTGTCGTCGGCGGCGATCGCTTCGAGCTCCTCGACGGTGGCGATCATCTTCGTCGCCACGCCGGTTTCTTCCGCCACCTGGCGCAGCAGCACCTTCAAGAGTTCGACGGTCGCGCCATTGTTACTGCGCCGCTCGCGCTCGATGCGGGGAAGCGTCGAATGATCGCGCGACAGGCCGCGCTCGATCGCCGCGATGATGTCGGCTCCCGAGCGTGAGCGCTCGAGGCCGCGCGGGAAGGCGCGCAGATTGCCGAGCGCGTCCTGGCTGCGCGGGGCGGCGAGCGCGATCTCGATCAGCATGTCGTCCTTCAACACGCGCGAGCGGGGCACGTCGCGCGTCTGCGCCTCGCTCTCGCGCCAGGCGGCGAGCTCCATCAGCACGGCGAGATCGCGCGGCTTGCGCACCCGGTGGCGGAGCCGCTCCCAGGCGTTTTCCGGGCTCTGCTCATAGGTCGCGGGCGAAGTCAGCGTCTGCATCTCGTCGTTGAGCCAATGGAGCCGGTTCGAGCGCTCGAGGCGGGCGAGCAGATGCGTGTAGATGGCGCGCAGATGCGTCACATCGGCGATGGCGTAGTCGATCTGCGCCGGCGAGAGGGGGCGTTTCGACCAGTCGGTGAAGCGCGAGGACTTGTCGAGATTCTCCTTGGCGATCGCCTTCACCAGCTCGACATAGGAGGCTTGATCGCCGAAACCGCAGACCATGGCCGCCACCTGCGTGTCGAACAGCGGCGCGGGAATGAGCCGGGCGAGCCGCCAGATGATCTCGAGGTCCTGGCGCGCGGCGTGGAACACCTTGACCACGCTCTCGTTGGCCATGAGTTCGAAGAAGGGAGTGAGGTCCAGCCCTTCCGACAAAGTGTCGATGGCGAAGGCTTCGTCGGGCGACGCCACCTGAATGACGCAGACCTTCGGCCAGAAGGTCGTTTCGCGCAGGAATTCCGTGTCGACGGTGACGAAAGGATGGCGGGCGAGGCGGGCGCAGGCTGCGGCCAAGTCGGCGGTAGAGGTCAAGAGGCTCATCGAGAGTCGTTCTAGAGCATTTTTTTGTTGGTCTAAAGTCTCTTGCTCAGTGTTTTTACTGGACTGCCCATTAGCCGACGGCTCCGCGCAGCGCCCACGACCGCGTCCTCCAGCGAGGATAATATTGTCGTTTTTCGGCATTTTCGCGTTGATTCTCGAGACCGCCTTGGTGATACTGCACGTTATGGTCGAGATTTGGCTAAAGGGCAGATTTGCGACGCGCGCCGCTATCGTGAGCGTGACGTGTCTGTGCCTTCTCCAAGGCCTCGTCTTCGCCAGTCTTCAGTTTGGGCGTCCGATGCATCCGGCTGACGCCGGGTCGAGCGCCGTGGCGTCGCCGAGCGGCGAATTGTGTCGTGTGGATACGCGAGGCGGTGGCAATGCGCCGGCGCGGCACGACCACTCGCAATGCTGCATCTTGTGCTCGTCGAGCGCGCAGGATGCGATGTTCCGCTTCGCCGCCATCCTGTTCGCCGCCGTCGTTTTTCCCACGCTGCGGACCTCCGACGCCATAGGCTGGCGATTCGTCGACGAAACGGCCACGCGACCGGCCGGCTGGACCAGTTCCTGGTCTTCGCGCACGCATCCTTCACTCTCCTGACCGACCGCACGCGGCTTCGCCCGGAGCCGAGCCGCTTTTTGGTCTCGACGGTCCGTAGAGCCGTTTCAGGAGAATTTCACTATGTTCCGTTCGCTCTTGTTGCGCGGCGTTTCCGCCGGCGTGGTTTCGCTCGCTCTCGTTTCTTCTCCCGCCGTCGCGCAGGAGGCGTTGCCGACGATCGACATTGGCGCCGCCGTCGAATTGTTTTCGCAGCTCGCCAAGGCGGAGGATCTTCGATCCGGCCCCGAAACGCAGTCGCGCGTCTCGCTCGACGAGGCGCTCGCGATTGCGGCGCGTCGCTTCCCCGATGGGCGCGTCTATGCTTTCGTGCCGCCGCAGCCGCAAAATGGCTCTTATGCCGTCTATCAATTGTTTCCCATCGGCTGGGGATTCGAAGGCCGCCGCACGATCTATGTCGATCGGTTCCGCGGCGACGTCTTGCATGTGAACGATCCGCTCTCCGGCGACGGCGACGGTTTCATCGCCTGGCAATGGCCTCTGCATTCCGGCTATGTGCTCGGCTGGCCCGGCCGCATCGCGGTCTTTCTCTTCGGGCTGAGCTGGCCGCTCGTGTTCGTCACCGGCGTCATTCGCTGGCTGCAGAAGCGCCGCGCGGCGCAGAACGCGGGCTGAAAGGATATTCGTCGGCCCGGCGCGATTTTTTCCGATTGCTCTCGAACCGCCGAAATGAAATCATAGCAAAATAGTCAACTTAATGGAGCCCGTCGGCCAAATGGCGCGCCTGTCGTTCTTCCCGATCAAATTCGCCACCTGTCTTCGCTTCGCGCTCGCCGCGTCGGCGTCTCTCATGCTTCACGCGGCGGCGCAGGCCAAGAGCGACCCTTGGGTCGGCTGCCGCGGCGCCGATCCGGATGCGCGGATCGCCGGCTGCACCGAGGTGATCGCGCTGGGCGCCAAGGAGAGCAAGCACAATCAGATCGCCGCTCTCATCAATCGCGGCGGCGCCTATCACGCGAAGGGCGATTTCGATCGCGCCATAGCGGATTTCGACAAGGCGCTGCAGCTCGACCCGAAATCGGCGGTCATTCTCGCCGATCGCGCCGCCGTTTATCGCGCCAAGGGCGACCTCGACCACGCCATCGCCGACTATGACGCGGCGATCGCCGCTCAGCCCAAATCGGCGCCGGCCTATGTCGGCAGGGGAGGGGCCTATCACGCCAAGAATGATCTCGACCGCGCCATCGCCGACTATGACAAGGCGCTGGAGCTGGACAAGAAATCGGCGGCGGCGCATGGCAATCGCGGCCGGGCCTATCGCGCCAAGGGCGATCTCGATCGCGCGCTCGCCGATTACGACGAGGCGATCAAGCTCGATCCGAAATCGGCTCTCGCTTTTGTCAACCGGGCCGGGCTCTATCAAGCCAAGAGCGATCTCGACCGCGCCGTCGCCGATTACGACGAGGCGATCAAGCGCGATCCCAAGCTCGCGATCGCCTATAACAATCGCGGCCTCGCCCTGCACGCCAAAGGCGATTTCGACCGCGCCGTCGCCGATTTCGGCAAAGCGATCGATATCGACCAAAAATATGCGAATGCTTTTCTCAATAGAGCCAACGCCTATCGCGGCAAGCGCGATTTCGAGCATGCGAAGGCCGATCTCGAAGCCGCGCTGCGGCTCAATCCGCAACTCGCCTCGGCCAAGAAGGGCCTGGACGAAGTCAATAAGCTGCTCGCCGCTGCCGCCAATTCGGCCGCGCCGGCGCAGTAAATGCGGCGTTCGGTTCGGCGGGGTGGCGATTGCTCGAAGAGTGGGCGTTGCTTTCCGGAACTCTAAGAGAGTTCGTCCTTCGAACTCTCTGTTTCTACGCGACAGCCCTCGTGGAGAGAGAGAATAGCTGCGACCGCCAGCGCTGCGAGGAATGCGGAGATCATCGCATTCCAATTGCTGAGCGTGAGGCCGAGCACCCAGAGCGCCGGCTCGTCGCAGCGCACGACCTTCGTCGTCTGCAACTGCTTCAGAAAAGCATCGACCGAGCCCGCGGTGTTCAGCGCCCCGGCGCAGTCCGACGGCCCCGAGAAGAGTTTCAGCTCGACGCCCGAATGATAGACCGCCAGCGCTGCGCCGGCCGCAAACAGCAGCGCGAGAGCGACGAGCCCGGCGCGCGCGAGGCTCTCCCGCCCACGATGGACGGCGACCGCGGCGAGCGCCGCCAGAGGAATCCCGATGTAATAAGGAATCCGCTGCTTCAGGCATAATTCGCAAGGCAAATAGCCGAGCGATTCGTAAATCCACGCGCCGGCGATGGTCGAGACTCCGACGACGAGAATGACGAGCGCGGCGCAAAGCGGCGCCGACGCCCGCCGCGCAGGGCCTCGCAGCCCGTTCATAGCAGCTTGGCCGCGACGACGAAGCCGACCACCACCGTGCCTGCGAGCAGACCCATGAAGAGGCCGAAATGCGTCTCGAGCTTTTCGCGAATCGGATCGCCGAAACGGTTGAGCGCCGCCGCCAGAATGAAGAAGCGCGCGCCGCGCGTGACCACCGACAGAGCGATGAACAGTGGGAAATTATAGTCCATCAGGCCGGAGACGATGGTGACGAGCTTGTAGGGAATGGGCGTCAGCCCTTTCACCAGAATGAAGAATGCGCCCCATTGCGCGTAGAAGGCCCGCAGCGCTTCCATTTTCGCGGCATAGCCGTAGAGGCCGATGAGCCAGAGGCCGACCGTATCGTAGAACAGCGCGCCGATCGCATAGCCGAGCGCGCCGCCGGCGACCGATGCGACGGTGCAGAGCGCCGCGAAATACCAGGAGCGCCTCGGCTCGGCGAGCGACATCGGCACGAGAATGACGTCCGGCGGCACGGGAAAGAAAGAGCTCTCCGCGAAAGCGATGGCGCCGAGCGCGAAGGGCGCGTGCTTGCTGCCGGCGAGCGACATTGTCCAGGCATAGAGATTCTTGAACATTTTTCACCGATGCGGATGGCGGGCGCGCCTCGCATAGCACCTCGAGCGGCGCGAAGCGAGGCTCGGTCGAACGCGCTCTTTCGGGAACAGCCGGAGATAAGCTCGACAGCGGGTTGACGGCGCCTTTTCCCTGGCTAATATCCGCGCCGCGCGCCGGCCTCGCCGGCCCGCGCCCCTGTGGCGGAATTGGTAGACGCGCTCGACTCAAAATCGAGTTCCGCAAGGAGTGCTGGTTCGACTCCGGCCAGGGGCACCAA
>PQAN01000375.1 GCA_003105285.1 Methylocystaceae bacterium | reverse complement strand
TGAGGCTCCGAGAGCGGCGCGCTCGAGTCATTGGGCCGCCTTGGCCCGCAGCGACGCCTCGACCGCGGCGAGCGCGGCGTCGATCGCCGAGGCGTCGGGGCCACCGGCCTGCGCCAGATCGGGCCGCCCGCCGCCGCCCTTGCCGCCGAGCTTCTCGCTCGCGGCGCGCACCAGATCGATGGCGTTGAATTTCTGCGCGAGATCGGCCGTCACGCCGACGACGACGCCCGCCTTGCCGTCGGCGGAGGCGTTGGCGATGGCGACGACGCCGGAGCCGATCGTCTTTTTCGCATCGTCGACGAGCGATTTCAGGTCCTTGGCGTCGATGCCGCTGACCGCCTTGGAGAATAGCTTGACGCCGGCCACGTCGCGCACGGGCTCGGCCGCGCCATTGCCGCCGCCTCCGCCCATGGCCAGCTTGCGCTTCGCTTCGGCGAGTTCGCGCTCGAGCTGCTTGCGCTCCTCGACGAGGCTCGCGAGCCGCGCCGGCGTCTCATCGACCGGCGCGCGCACCAGCGCGGCGATATCGCGCAGCGCCCGCGATTCGGCGACGAGCTGGGCCCGCGCTCCTTCCGCCGTCTTGGCCTCGATGCGGCGCACGCCGGAGGCGACCGCTCCTTGCGAAACGATGCTGACGAGGCCGATGTCGCCGGTGCGCCGCACATGCGTGCCGCCGCACAGCTCGACCGAAAAGGCCCGCGCATGGCTCGCGTCCGCGCCGTTGCGCCCCATCGAGACGACGCGCACTTCATCGCCGTATTTCTCGCCGAACAGCGCGCGCGCGCCCGAGGCGACGGCGTCGTCCTGCGCCATCAGCCGCGTCTCGACCGGCGCATTGTCCTGCACGACGGCGTTGGCGATGGCCTCGACGGCGGCGATCTCCTCGTCGGTGAGCGGCTTTGGATGGGTGAAATCGAAACGCAGCCGGTCGGGCGCGACGAGCGAGCCCTTTTGCGCGACATGTTCGCCGAGCACGCGGCGCAGCGCCTCGTGCAGAATATGCGTGGCGGAATGGTTGGCGCGGATGGCGTTGCGGCGCGTGTGGTCGACCTCGAGCTCCAGCGCGAGGCCGGGGACGATCGCTCCCTCTTCGACGACGCCTTCGTGCACGACGAGGTCGCCGAGCTTCTTTTGCGTATTGGCGACGCGAAATCGCACGCCTTTGGCGCGCATGAGGCCGACGTCGCCGGTCTGTCCGCCCGATTCGCCGTAGAATGGCGTCTGGTTGAGGACGACCGCCCCGTGCGCGCCGGTCTCGAGGCGGAACGTCTCGGCGCCCTCATGCAACAATGCGATAACAGCGCCTTCGCTCTTCTCGGTCTCATAGCCCAGGAATTCAGTCGCCCCGACGCGTTCCTTCAGCGCGAACCAGACGGCTTCGGTCGCCGTCTCGCCAGAGCCCGCCCAGGCCCTGCGCGCCTCGGCGCGCTGGCGCTCCATGGCCGTCTCGAAGCCGGCCTTGTCGACGCCGATGCCGCGCGGGCGCAGTGCGTCCTCGGTGAGATCGAGCGGGAAGCCGTAGGTGTCGTAGAGCTTGAACGCCGTCTCGCCGGAGAGGCTCGCGCCGCGTTCGAGCGAGGCGCTTTCGTCGTCGAGTATGGCGAGGCCGCGCGCGAGCGTCGTGCGGAAGCGCGTCTCCTCGGTCAGCAGCGTGTCGCGGATGAGAGTTTCCGCGCGCGCCAGTTCCGGATAGGCGAGGCCCATCTCGCCGACGAGTTCGCCGACGAGCCGGAACATCAGCGGCTCCGCGGCGCCGAGCAATTGCGCGTGGCGCATGGCGCGGCGCATGATGCGCCGCAGGACATAGCCGCGTCCCTCGTTCGACGGCGTGACGCCGTCGGCGACGAGAAAGGCCGAGGCGCGCAGATGATCGGCGATGACGCGATGGCTCGCCGCCTGCGGGCCGTGCGCATCCGTGCCGGTCGCGAGCGCGACGGCGCCTGTCAGCCGGCGGAACAGGTCGATGTCGAAAACCGAGGTGACGCCTTGCAGCAGAGCGGCGATGCGCTCCAGCCCCATGCCGGTGTCGATCGACGGGCGCGGCAGGGCGACGCGCTGGCCGGGCGCCACCTGCTCATATTGCATGAAGACGAGGTTCCAGAATTCGAGGAAGCGGTCGCCGTCCTCGTCCGGGCTGCCGGGCGGTCCGCCGGCGACGCCTTCGCCCTGGTCGTAGAAGATTTCCGAGCAGGGGCCGCAGGGGCCGACGTCGCCCATGCTCCAAAAATTGTCGGCGGTGGCGATGCGGATGATGCGGTCTTCCGGCAGGCCGGCGATTTTCTTCCATAAATCGAACGCCTCGTCGTCGTCGTGATAGACGGTGACGAGCAGGCGCTCGCGCGGCAGGCCGAACTCGCGCGTGACGAGCGTCCAGGCGAGTTCGATCGCGCCCTCTTTGAAATAATCGCCGAAGGAGAAATTGCCGAGCATCTCGAAGAAGGTGAGATGGCGCGCGGTGTAGCCGACATTGTCGAGGTCGTTGTGCTTGCCGCCGGCGCGCATGCATTTTTGCGCCGTCGCGGCGCGGCTATAGGCGCGCTTCTCGAAGCCGGTGAAGACGTTCTTGAACTGCACCATGCCCGCATTGGTGAACATCAAGGTCGGGTCGTTGTGCGGCACGAGCGGCGAGGATGCGACTTTCTCGTGCCCGTTGCGCACGAAATAGTCGAGGAAGGTCGAACGGATCTGGTTGACGCCACTCATGGTTTCTTTGCGACTCGCTTCGGAGGGGATCGGCCGTCGCGAGAGGTTCGCCTTATTCGTCCGCGGCGCTCTCCAACTCGCTTCGTCCGAGAT
>PQAN01000374.1 GCA_003105285.1 Methylocystaceae bacterium | reverse complement strand
GCCGTCGACCCGAATTTGCGGCACTATCCGGGAATGTTTCGCGGCTATCGCTGCAAGCTCGCCAGATTGCTCGGGCTGGACTATCTCGTTCTCGACCGCCCGCTGACGCGGATGCCCCCGCATATGCCGCGCCCCAATGCGACGCTGATGTTCTCCTCCGACCAGATCTATGTCTACAAGCTCGGCCGCGCCGCGCCGCGCGCCTATGTCGCCTCGCGCGTCATTCCCGTCGATTCGCAGGCGGCGATCGGCGAGGACGCCATGCCGGATTTCGACGGCGCGCGCGAGGCGCTGGTCGATCAATCGAACATGGATGCGCTCGACCCGTCTCTCTCCGACGCGTCCCGCCAAGCGCCGGCGGACGCCCGCGTCTCGATCGCCGTCTATGAGGGCGACCGCGTCGTCATCGATGTGGAGACCGATCGCGACGGCCTGCTCGTCCTCCACGATCTCTACTACCCCGGCTGGGAGGCGCGTCTCGACGGCGCGCCGGTCCCGATCGTCAAGGCCAATCTCCTGTTCCGCGGCGTGCAGGCGCCGAAGGGCCGACATCGGGTCGAATTCCTATTTCAGCCCTTTTCCTTGACCAATCTGGCGTCGGCCGCCTCCACCGTGCTGGAAGGGAAGGACGACTGATACGGTTTCCGGCGATCTCTTCGCTTCGCAGCGTCATTCCCGACAGGCCGAAGGTCGGGAATCCAGAACAGCGTCGAGATCATCGGTCTCGCTCTGGATTCCCGATCGCTTGCTTCGCATGCGTCGGGAGTGACACGGGAACTCATCAGCTCGATCGATATGACAGACCCGACGCCCACGCCGAAAGCGAGATGAAAAAACACCTGACCTCGACGATCGCCTGGCTCCTGATCGGCGCCTGCTGCGCCAGCGCTCAGGCGCCGGGGCCGGCCGCGCAGCAAAGAAGCGGAAACGCCGCAAAGGCCGCCGACGAGCACGCGGGCGCGACGGCGACGCTGCGGCTGAGCGCCGTTCTGACGCCCAATGACGCCGCCGCCGTGCGCAGCGGGCTGGCCTGGCGCGTTTTCGAGGAGGCCGCGCAGGCCGACGGATCGCGCCGGCTCGTCGCCGAGTCCAGCGAGTCGACGCCGAGCCTCTCCCTGCCGGACGGCGCCTATATCGTTCACGCCGCCTTCGGCCTCGCGGGCGTGACGCGGCGCGTCGTCATCGAAGGGCGCAATATCGGCGAACGCCTGGTGCTGAACGCCGGCGGCCTGAAGCTCGTCGACATGCTCGGCGAGACGCAGATCCCGCCGCAGCGGCTGTCGATCTCGATCTATGTGCCGGAGCGCGGAAATTCGGAGGCGAAACTCGTGCTCGCCAACGCCAAGGCGGGGGAGATCATCTGCCTGCCCGAAGGCTCCTATCACATCGTCTCGACGCTGCTCGACACGACGCAAGGGTCGCAGGGCGAGAACAACGCCACGAATTCCGTCGTCACCGCCGATCTGCGCGTCCCGGCCGGCAAGACGATCGAGGCGACGCTGCGGCACCGGGCCGCGACGATGACGCTGAAGCTCGTCAAGGCGACGGGCGGCGAGGCGTTGGCCAACACCTCCTTTTCCATATTGACGCCGGGCGGCGACGTCATCCGCGAATTGATCGGCGCCTTTCCCTCGCTCGTCCTGGCGGAAGGCGAATATGTCGCCATCGCCCGCAATGACGGCAAGACCTATCAGACCACCTTCAAGGTGCAGTCGACCTTGGATCGCGACGTGGAAGTTCCGACGCAGCAGCAGTAGAGACGCTGCCGGATCGATCGAAAACGAAATCGAGCGACATCGCGCTTCCAAAAAGAAAAGCGGGCCCGCTTTCGCGGGTCCGCTCCATCATTCAAATTCAATAGCGTCCGCGCTCGGCTTATTTGAAAGTCGCCGAGCTGAAATCGATCGACAGAGAGGCGACGAAGCGCGCGCCGCACCAGCTCGACGAGCTCTGGCCGGTGAAAATATTGAGGGACGCCTGCAGATTGCCCGACGGATCGGAGGTGTTCAGGAAGCAGCCCGCCTTGGTGAGGTTCGAGTCGTAGTAGCGCAGATCGAGCGTCGCGACTTCGAAGTTATAGGACGCGCCGACATTCCACGTGTTGTAGCTCGCGAATTTGAAGCCCTTGGTGCCGAGAATGCCGGTCGCCAGGAAGCCGAAATCCGGGTCGATATAGCTGCCGCCATAGCTCGCGTCGGAGTAGCCGAGCGCATAATGGCCGAAGGCGCCCGAGACCGACAGGCCGGAGAAATAATCGACGCCGGCGAAGGGCGTGACCTTGGCGTTGATCTCGGAATAGAGGGCGTGCGCGTTATAGCGATTCCAGTTTGGAGCATAAGCGAGCTGACCGCCGAGCGTGAAATAGTCGTTCACCGCCCAGCTCGGCTTGAAGTAGAGCTCGATGAAGCTCGGATCGAAGGCTGTCGTCGGAAGCGCGCCATAGGAATTCTTGAACGTCGTGACGGGAATCACGCCGCCGATGAACCATTGCTGGTGATTGCCCGGATAGGCGTAGTAGATCGCGCCGAAATCCAGGGTCAGCGGACCCCAGGTCGGTCGAATGCCGCCATAGATGTCGATTTCGGCGAGCGGGCTCGTCGCCAGCGTCACATTCGTCGCCGCCAGGCCCGAGTAGAACCAGCCGTAGCGCAATTCGCCATAGACGTTGCCGGCCGGACGATGCGCGCTATTGGAGATGCCGCGGACGATGTAGTCGGACATGAATTTCGCGCCATAGGCATAGTCGAAACCTGCCTGGAGGACGTCGAAATTAGGCTCCGGCCAGGCGATGAGCGGCTTGGCCGGCGGCGGCTCGGGGGCTTTCGTCGTCACGGGATCCGCCGCCAGAGCGCTGGTCGCAATGAGGGCCGCCGCGGCGGCACAGGTGAGATAACTCGGCTTCATAGGTCAGGCTCCCACTTGGAATCATTCGTCAAGAGGATTTTTGCTCTAAATTTCCTAGTCACTTCAAGTCGAAGCGAAATGCAAATGCCCATCAAACGCGCAAATGCGGAGGCAACGGCGCTTTTATCCGCCAAAGTGGCGAAAATGTCACAATCTGGTCGTGAACTTTACAACGGCTGTACGTGTCCCGACAGGCGGTGATCGCAACCGCCGGTCGAGACGCGCGACGCGGACGTCCGTCGCGCTGCTTTTTTCCGCGACGCCCTACTCGAAACGCCCCGACGCATGGCCGAGCATGGTGTAGACCTTGCCGGCGTCCGAGGTGAGATAGCCGCGCGCCAGCGCGCCGTCGCGGTCGTTGCGGGTCGTCTCCATCAGCAGCCGCTCGAACTCCTGGATATAATGATCGACGGTGCCGCGGAACTCCGCGTCGCCACGGTAGCGGCGACGGATTTCCTCGAAAGTCTGGAGACCCTGGCCGGTATAGAGCCTGCGGCCGAACAGGCCCTTCTCGCCGCGCTGGAACCGCTCCCACAGATCCGTCACCGCCGCGTGATCGACCATGCGGGCGATGTCGAGCGTCAGATTGTCCAGCGCGCCGGGCGCTTTCGGTCGCTGCGCGGCGCCTTGCGACCGCGCCGGCGCCGGCGTCTCGTCGCGCGACGCGCGCGCCAGAAGATCGCTCAGCCAGCCCTGTCCGGCGCCCTCCGCGGTCTCCGGCGGGCGCGCCGCTTGCGCCGGCGCGGGAGTCCGCGCCCTCGCCGCGCCCTCGTCGCGACCGCGCGACCCGTTCCATGAAGGATCCGGGGCGGCGCGAGGCGGTTGCTGGGGCGGAGCGGCGGGGGCCGCCGCCGGCGCAGGCGCCGTCTCGTACGCGCGGCGCGGCGCCAGGGCGGGCGCCTGTTCCGCTATGTCGTAGACGCGGCCCGAGCGCGCGACGATGTCGGTGAGCTCGTTGAGCGCCTTGACCTGTTCGCCCACGACCCGGCGGAGCGCCGCCGCCTGTTCCGCGGTCTCGCGCGGCAGCTCCTGGGCGCCGCGCCGCACCTCGGCGCGCGTGGCCTCGAGCTCGCGCTGGATGTCGAGCGACAGGCCGCGGATCTCGGCGGCGGCGGCGTTGAACTTCTCGCTCGCCTGGCTGAAGATCCGCGTCAACTCGCCATTGGCCTGCTCATAGGCGGCGCGCAGCGCCACGGAAGTGAGCTCGCGCTCCTTGGCGGCGGCGTCGCGAACTTGCGCGAAACGTTCGTCGATCACGCCGGCGGTCTCCTGCGTCGATTGCGTGACCAGGCTTCCGACCTCGCGCGCCCGCGCCTCCACATGGCGGAAGCTGTCCTCGACCAGTCCGGAGAATGTCGCGACCGCGCCTTCGAAATCCGAACGCTTTTCGTCGACGAGTTGAACGAGGCTCTGCAGCGAACGGCGGCGCGCGTCGAGCGCCTCGTCCAGAGCCGACTGGCTCTGCGCCAGGCGGTTGGCGCTCTGCGAGAGGGACTGCTGATGCGTCTCCATCGCCCCGACGATGACATTGGCGTCGCGTATCGTGCCGCCGGCCAATTCGCCGAGCTGGCCGATCTGCACGGCCATATTGCCGATCGCGCCATGGAAATCCTGCAGCCTCACGCCGAGCTCGCTTTCGAGCCCCGCGAGATTCGCTCCCGCCGCATCGATGATCGTCTGCAGCGAGGCGTTGGTGTCGCTCAGCCTGTCGAGCAGGGCCGGCAGCTCCGCGCGCAGCTTCTCGTTCACGCCGAGCAGAGTCTGGATCGACGTGTCGGCGCCCGCGTCGAGGGCCTGCCGCAAGCTCTGCGTCGACTGGTCGAGCGCGCCGACGAGCTCCGTGCGCCGCTCCGCGAGATGCTGCACGATCGCCGAGCCGCGGCTCTCGATGGCGTTGGCGACGAATTCGCCGACGCTCGCCAACTCGCGCGCGACCTCGCCGCCGCGCTCGCCGAGCGCGCCGTGAATCTGCAGCAGGCGGTCATCCAGCGTCGCGCTGATCTCGCCGACGCGCTGCGTGAGCGCCTCGCCGAGATCGCCGGTGCGGGCGTGCAGCGTGACGTCGAGCTCGCGCCGCGCATCGGCGAGCGTGGAGTTGATCTCCTCGATGCGCGCTCCGATCGTCTCGACGACGAGGCGGCTGCGCTCGCCGATTTCGCCCGTGACCGCATCGAGTCGTCCGACGACATTGTTCTCGAACACGCCGATCCGGTCGTCCAGGGTCGCGGCGATCTGGTCGGCGCGGCCGCCGAGCGTCGCATTGATCTCTTCCGCCTTGGCTGAGAGAGTTTCCGCCAATTGGGTCGAGCGGGCGACGAGAACGGAGTCGATATCCCTCACCTTCTCGTCGAGCGAATGGATGACGTCGCGTCCGCCCTCGCCGAGTACGCGCGCCACCTCGACGGCGTGCGTCGAGAGCGTCTCCTGGAAGCTCCTGTTGGTCGCGGCGAGGCCGGCGTCGATACGGCCGACGAGCCCGTCGATGCGATCGGCGGCCTCGCGCGTCTTCTCGTTCGAAACCGCTTCGAAGGCTTCGATCTTCGACGACATGACCTGCGCGATCTCGTCGGCGCGCGCGCCGAGCAGTTCGACGAGCGTCGAGCCGTCGGCCGCGATCGTCTTGTCGATCGCGCCGAGCCGGTCGCCGATCTCCTGGGCGAGCCGCTGCGACTGCTCGCCGAGACGCGAGACGATCTGCTCCGAATGCGCGCCGAGCCGATCGACGAGCGCGCCGCCGCCGGTCACGAGCGTCTCGTCGACGGCCGTGAGCCGCTGCGCGACTTCATCGGTCAGCCGCCGCGAATGCGCGTCGATCCGCTCGACGACTTCTTCGCCTTCCTGCAGCAGCGTCGCCTCGAAAGCCTGGAGGCGATCGCCGACGTCGCGCGAGATGCGATCGCCGCTCTCGATCAGCGCGGACGCCACCTGCTCGCCCTTCGTGAGAACCGCCTCCTCGAAAGTGGCGATACGGTCGGACAGAATTTCATTGACGCGCTCGCCTTGCGTCGCGATGGCGAGCACGGCTTCGCTCGCCGTCGTCGTGAAGCGCTCGTGCAGGACGCCGGAACGATCGGCGAGCGCCGCCGCCGCGTCGGCGACGCTCTGCGAGAAGCTCGCGCGCAACGCTTCGCCCTGCGCCTCGAATTCCTGGCGCGCGCGCTGCTGCGTCTCCTCCAGCGCATCGGTGACAGTCGCCGTGGCTTCGTCGAGCGCCGCGAGCCGGCCGGTCAGCAGTCCGTCGACGCGATCGGCCTGCTCGACGACGCGCGCCGTGATCTCCAGGCCGTGCCGGACAACCGTATCCTCGAAAGCCGTCAGGCGTTCCGACAGGACGGCGCCGACGCGATCGGACTGATCCGCGACGCGCGTCGCGATTTCGTCGCTGTGGCGCACCACCGTCCCTTCGAACGCCGCGAGGCCCTGGGACACGAGCGCGCCGATCTGATCGCCATGCTCGACGAGACGCGACGCCGTGTCTTCGCTTTGACGCGCGACCCGCTCCTCGAAGGCCGCGAGACCTTCGGAAACGGCCGAACCGAGCCGGTCGCCCTGCTCC
Organism: Methylocystaceae bacterium; assembly: GCA_003105285.1. GTDB lineage: Bacteria > Pseudomonadota > Alphaproteobacteria > Rhizobiales > Beijerinckiaceae > Methylosinus. Next base: position 18,905 of record PQAN01000374.1, on the reverse strand, counting down.
ACGAGACGCACGGCGGCTTGATCGCCGCGCCGCGCGACCTGCTCCTCGAAGGCCGCGAGACCGCCGGAAACGGCGGCGGCCACCCGGTCGCCATGTTCGGCGAGACGGCCGACGAGCGTATCGCTCTGCTGCGCGACCCGCTCCTCGAAGGCCGCGAGACCTTCGGAAACGGCCGAGCCGATGCGATCGCCATGCTCCGCGAGGCGCGACGCGGCCTGTTCGCCCCGACGCAGCACCTGGTCCTCGAAGGCCGCGAGACCTTCGGACACGACCGAGCCGATCTGATCGCCATGCGCGACGAGACGCGCAGCGACCTCGTCGCTGTGGCCCAGCACCCGCTCCTCGAAAGCCGCGAGGCCCTCGGAAACGGAGGAGCCGACGCGGTCGCCATGTTCGATGAGGCGCGACGCGACGGCGTCGCTGTGGCCGACGATCCGCTCCTCGAACGCCGCCAGCCCCTCCGACACCGCCGAGCCGACGCGATCGCCCTGCTCCGCGATGAGAGCCGCGACCACCTCGTTCGTGCCGGCCACCCGCTCTTCGAGAGCCGTGAGGCCCTCGGAAAACGAGGCCAAGCTTTCGGATACGACAGCGCCGACGCGATCGCCGTGCTCGACGAGGCGCGACGCCACCTCGTCGCTGTGGCCGACGACGCGCTCTTCGAACGCCGCCAGTCCCTTGGATACGGCCGAACCGACGCGGTCGCCGTGCTCGACGAGGCGCGACGCCACTTCGTCGCTGTGGCCGACGACGCGCTCCTCGAACGCCGCCAGTCCTTCGGACACGGCCGAACCGAGGCGGTCGCCGTGCTCGACGAGACGCGACGCCACCTCTTCGCCTTGCCGCAGCACGAGCTCCTCGAAAGCCTGTATGCCGCCGGAAACGGCGGAGCCGATCTGATCGCCATGCGAGACGAGACGGGACGCCGCCTCCTCGCTCCGAGCGGCGACGCGCTCCTCGAAAGCGGCGAGCCCTTCCGTGACGGCGGTCCGCACGCGCTCGCCATGCTCCGCGACGCGGGACTCGATCTCCGCGCTGTGCAGCGCCACGCAGGCGTCGAAGTCCGCGATGCTTCGCGAGACGGCCGAACCCAGGCGGTCGCCGTGCTCGACGAAACGATTGGCGATCTCATTGCCGCGATCGAGCACGGAGCCTTCGAATGCGGTCAAGCGATCCGCCAGCGTTTCGCTGACGCGCTCGCCGTGAATCGCGATGGCGGCCACCGCCTCGCCGGCGACGGCGGCGAAACGTTCCTGCATCGCATTGCTGTGCTCGGCCAAAGCGGCCGCGCTGTCTTCCAGGCTCTGCGAGAAGCGCGCGTGCAGGCTCTCCCCGTGAGTCTCGAAATCGCGCCGGGCGCGCTGCTGCGTCTCGTCGAGCAGGCCGGCGACATGCTCTCCGGCGTTCTTGAACGCGCTTTCGACGGCCGAAACCTTATCGGCGATCTGGGCGGCGATGGTCTCCGACGCCTCGGCGAGAGACCGGTCGAGCGTGCCGCCATGCGAGGTTATGGCGTTGTCGATGCGTTCGCCCGTCTCGGCGAGGCGGCCGACCAGCCTGTCGCTCTGCTCGCCGACCGACGAGACGAGATGCGAGCTCAACTCGTCGAACCGGTCGAGGACGGAGGCGGTGCGCGCGCCGACGGCCTCGGCCAGCGTCTCTCCGGTGCTCTGCAGACGCTGGTCCGCCTCGGCGATTCCGTCGGCGAAACGGCGGCTCACCTCGTCGCCGGCTTCGCCCAATCGAAGCGCGATCTCCTCGCTGGTCGCGGCGAGGCGCGTGACGATATCCCCTCCCCGCGTGGCGAGAGCGCTCTCGAAATTGTCGCCGACGCGCTCCAGCGCGAGCCGGATTTCCTCTCCCTTCGATCCGAGCGCGGCGGTCACCCGGCCGCCGGCGTCGCTGACTGTCTCGGCGAGATGCGTCGACGTCGTCGCGAGCTCCTCCGACAGGGATTCGCGCGCGCCGAGCAGAGCGGTGCGCGCATTGTCGGCGTTGACGAGGATCGCCTCGCGCTCGCGCGTGAGCTCGTCGATGAGCACCCGGATGCGGCGCTCGTTCTCGGAATAGGAGCGCTCGAGATTGGAGACCTCCGTGCGCACGATGATCTCGAGCTCGCTGGCCCGCGCGAGCGCGCGCTCGATGCCGTCGCCCATGGACGCGGCTTCCCGCCTTATGGCCTGCGAGAGCGTGATCACCTGCTCGGCCGCGATCGTCTCGGGCTCGATGAGGCGGATCGCCACCTCGGTCATCGAATTGGCGACCTGACGCATCTCATGCGCGCGCCGCGCCATCACCCCGGTGACGAAGAAGAACACGATCGGCCCGACGAGCGCCAGCAGCGTGAGCACGGGCTTGGGCGCGAGGAACGATCCGTTTTCCTTGTCGAGAATATCGGCTTGGTTGAAATAGACGAACAAGGCCCACAGCACCGCCCAGGCGGCGATCGACAGGAGCGTATAGCCGAGGATCGTCCGGCTCGGACGCAATTGCAGCGCCTGCCGCAATTCGCCGACCGTCCTGCGGTCGTCGTTGGCGGGAGCGGCGGCCGGAGCGACGGCCGCGACTTTCTGCGCGGCGGCGGCGCTCTGGGCGCTCGGCGAAGCGTCCGCCGCCTGGCCGGGCGCCGCCGCGGCCCGATCGCGATCGCGCGCTTCCTTCTCGGCCGGCTTGGGCCGGGACGGCAATTGCAGACTGAGCGCCGGATTTTGCTCCTTGCCCTTTGCGACCGCAGACGCGGCCGGCGCTTTCGCGACGCTCGCCTTGGCGGCGGCTTCGGCGCTCCCGCTCTTGCCGGCTTGCGGCGAGGCCGCGCTCGCGCCCGGCTTTTCCGGCGGGCTCTCGGCGCCGGGCTCCGCGCCCAAATTCAACGCCTCTTCGATCGCCGACAGCGCAGCGGTCGCCGCGTCTTGGGTCTTACCCGGTATCGCCATTGTCATGTCTCCGAGCGGGCCGGTAGAATGCGAAAGCCGCTCCTCACTGCTGTTTCCGGACTACATCGAGCGGAAAAGATTAACCAAATATTACAGCCCCGGCCGCGCAATTGAAACCGGCGGCGGGGATGCAATCGGAAACGTCGTTAACGCCGTTGCGGATGCGGCCTCGCCAAGCTCACGGCGACGCGGGGCCCGAGGCGGCGGGACCTGGTCGGGACAGCCGCGCGAGCCTTTCCACATGAATTTGATCTAATTGTGGAATTTATCTCAGGTGGGGGAGTTCCCGGCCGACGCGTCGCGTCTTGTCGTCGACAGATCGGCCAAAAGGAAGAATCCACAAGAAAAACAGCAACGCCCGCGTCGGAAATGGCCTCAACGGAGAATGCGATGTCCTCGCCGGACCGAATCACGATTCGTCCCAGCTCGGGAGAGGAGCAAGGCGGAAGGCCGCGCTGCGCCGAAGCTTCCGCCGTGGATTGGGAGCACCTCTCCCGGCAGAGCTTCGGCGATCGCGAGCTGGAAAAAGAGCTGCTGGCGCTGTTTTCGGCTCAAGCGGCGGCCTTTGCGGCGCGGCTCGCGGAGCCGGCGCAGGAGGGCGACGGGCGCCGCGAGATCGCCCATCAACTGCAGGGATCGGCGCGCGCCATCGGCGCCTTCGCTCTGGCGAATGCGGCGCAGGACTATGAAAACGCCTCGACCGCCGCCGCGGACGATTGCGCCGCGCGGCGGCGCGCGCTGCTCGACCGCCTCGACGAAACGCGACGGGCGATCGCCGCCCGCCTCGAAGGTCGGTGATTTCGACGGCGCCTTCGCGCACGCGAACGCTTGCCTCGGCGCCGCCCCTGTGGCACAAGGCCGGGCGTCGAAGCCGGCGGCCCTATCGCGACGTCGGCTCACAGCGCTGCAGTAGCTCAGTGGTAGAGCACTCCCTTGGTAAGGGAGAGGTCGAGAGTTCAATCCTCTCTTGCAGCACCATATAAAATCGAGACGTTACGACAATCGATCCGCCGAGCGTCGGAGACGGGTCGCCGAACGACAGCCGATCGGTCTCGGCCCGGCCCGCCAGTGCGAAAAAATCCACACGCGCCAGGGGACGATACTCCACCTGCGGAAACCTCCCGGCGCATTCACGACGACAACCGCCGAGGCCGCCGGCAGAGAGGCGCGCCTGGTCGGCCTCGCGTGGCGAAGCTGGCGTTTCCCGGCTGGTCGGCAAGGGTTACGCCGGCGAACGCGCCGCCTTGGCCGGTCCGACGTCGACTTGAATCTCGTCGCCCTCCACGCGCAAGGCGTACGGGTGGAGCGCGTTGCGGACGAGATGCGTCACGCATTTGCCGCTGGCGCAGTCGAACCCCCACTGGTGGTGCGGGCAGGTGACGGTCCGCCCGTCGAAGGCGGCGTCGTTCAGCGGCATATCCGCATGCGGACAGCGCCCGCGATAGGCCTTGAGCTCGCCGCCCGTCGGCCAGACCAGGAGCACGCTCTTGCGACCGGCGTGAAAGAGGCCCATGCCCCCTTCATCCACGGAACCAGTGTGACAGATAAAGGTGAACGCCATCGGGGCCGCCTTCTGAAAAGCAACGTCTGACCGGCGACACGCAAGTCGCGGACCAGCAAAAAGCCCTCCGACGGGAGCCGCAGACGGGTCGGCCGGACGGCTTGCAGGCGCTGCGCGGGCATGACGGCCAGAGATCGAGCGTTATTTTCCATGCGCGGCGCAGCATGCGTCGCGTCATGCGGCCGAGTTTGCCAAAGCGGCGAATTCGCGCCAGTCTTGCGCCCGTCAGGGCGCGTGGAGAGCATCCTTGCATTTCTCGACCCGAGCCGAGAGTTCCGAGGCCGGCGACGTCGGCCCGCCGCGCGCGCGATGGCGGCCGGACGGATTCCAGGCCGTGCTGAACTGGTTCGCCGCGTTTTACGGCAAGCCTATATGGTGGCGTCTGGGCGTGGGCGTGGCTTTTGCCGTGATCGGCCTGCTGGTGCGCTTCGCATCGATGGGCGTGCTCGAAAATCGCGTCGCCTATGTCACCTTCTATCCGGCCATCGGCATCGCCGCGCTGACCGGCGGGGCCGTGGCGGGAAGTTCGGCGGCCATCGCCTCCGTACTGTTGGCGCATGTCTTCTTCGTCGCCTTGGCCGCGCCCGGCGACTGGCTGGGACTGGCGATTTTTCTCGTCAACGCCGCCGGCGTCATCGTCGTCACCGAGGAGCTGCGCCGCACTCTGATCCGCAGGGACCGGGCCGAGTCGCGGCTGGCGGACGACGAACGCCTGCGCGTCGCCAACGAACGGCTCCGCCTGACGATCGCCGCGGGCGCGATCGGCGCATGGGACGTCGACATCCCTTCCCGGACCGCCGAGGCGAGCCCGGAGATGCGCGAGCTCTACGGGTTGCCGCCGGATGCGCCGATCGACCCGGAAAAGGTGCTCTCTCTGGTGTCGTCCGAGGATTTGCCGGCCGTTCGCAGCGCCGTTCGCGCGGCGCTCGATCCTCGCGGCGACGGGCGCTATCACGCCGAATATCGCATTCGCCGCGCCGACGACGGCAGAGAGCGGTGGATCAGCGCGAGAGCGCGGGCCTTTTTCACGAACGGCCGGCCCACGCGCCTCATCGGCATCTGCCGAGACGTCACGGACGAAAAATCCGTCGCCCGGCTGTCCGCCGAACAGGCGCGGCTGGCCGAGCAATTCGCGATCGTCGCCGCATCTGTGCCGGGCGTGATCTGCTCGTTCCGTCAAACGACCGACGGCAAACAATCCTTCCCTTTCGTTTCGAAGAATTTCTCGACTGTGTACGGGCTCTCCGCCGAGGCGGCCCGAGCCGACGCGACATGCGTCCTCGAGCGCATCCATCCGGAAGATCGGGAGCATATCCAGGCCGGCGTCGCCCAGTCCGCGCGAACGATGATGCTGTGGCGCGACGAGTTCCGCTACCAGCATCCGGAAAAAGGAACGATCTGGCTCGAAGGGCAATCCACGCCCATCTTGGAGCCCGGAGGAGACATCGTCTGGCACGGCTATGTGAAAGACGTGACCGAACGCAAGCGCGCCGAGCAGAAATTGCGCGCCAACGAAGCGCGGTCCCGCGCCCTGTTCGATTCGGGCCTCATCGGCGTCATTGTCTGGAATATGGACGGAGCCGTCACCTCCGCGAACGACAAATTCCTCGACATGCTCGGCTATGATCGGGGCGATTTGGAAGCCGGACGGATCGACTGGATAAAGGCGACGCCCGCGGAATATCGGGCCGCCGACGCAGCGAGCCTCGCCGACCTCGCAAAGACCGGCGTGAACGCGCGGCCTTACGAAAAAGAATATTTCCGCAAGGACGGGACCCGCGCGCCGGTTCTGATCGCGAGCGTCATGCTCGACGAGGCGCGCACGGCGGGCGTGGCCTTCGTGCTCGACATATCCGAGCGCAAGCTGGCCGAGGCGCAGATGCAGAGGCTCTACGCCGATCGCATGAATGTGATGGAGAGCATGGCCGCCGGCCTCGCTCATGAAATCAACCAGCCGCTCACGGCGACCGTCGCTTATCTGAAATCGGCGCGACGGCTGCTCGAGGTCGAGCCGGCGCAACGGCGCGCCAGCGTCGCGGAGACGCTCGACAAGGCCGCCGCGCAGATCACTCGGGCGGGACAGATCGTCAATCGCCTGCGGGAGTTCATCGCCCATGGCGAGCCCGACAAGCTTCCCGTCAGGCTGCACGGGCTCATCCACGACGCCTACGACACCGCGAGCGTCGGCGCCGGAACGGGCCAAATTCAGGCGACGCTTCGGCTGGACGCCGGCGACGACGACGTACTCGCCGACCGCGTTCAGATCGAGCAGGTTCTCGTCAATCTGATCCGCAACGCCGAAGATGCGATGCGCAATTCGCAGCGGCGCGAACTGGTCGTTTCGACGTCCTCCGACGAGACCGAGATCGAGGTCGAAATCTCCGACACCGGCGTCGGCCTGGCGGAAAATGTGAAGGCCCGCCTGTTCGAGCCCTTCGCGACGACGAAGACGCAGGGCATGGGCGTCGGCCTGTCGATCTCCCGCGCGATCATCGAGGCGCATCACGGAAAAATCTGGGCGGAAACCAACCCCGGCGGCGGCGCGGTGTTCAAATTCACGCTTCCGCTCGCCGCCGCGCAGCGGGAGATGACGGCGGCGTAGAGCGTTTCCAGCCGAAGTGGAAGGTAACCGTCATCACTCCCGCCCGATCTTCGCTGCGCTTTAACGACGGAAGGCGCGCGCCGTCAGATCGTCAGCCCGCACAATCCTCCGTCGACGAGAATGTTCTGGCCCGTGATGAAAGCGGCCTGCTCGCTGCACAGGAACGCGCATGCGGCTCCGAATTCCTCCGGCCTTCCGGCTCTCCCGGCGGGCACACGGGCGACCAGCGCGTCCGCCGTCGCGCCGAGCTCGGCGAGCCGTTCCGTCATGACGGTGCCCGGCAGCAGATTGTTGATCGTCACGCCATCCTTGGCGATCTGTCGAGCGACGCCTGCCACATATCCGGTGAGCGCCAGCCGAGCCGATGTGGAGAGATCGAGTCTCTCCACCGGCATTCGGACGGTCGCCGACGTGATGTTGACGATCCGGCCAAAGCGCCGTCTGCGCATGCCAGGCGCGAACATCCGGATCATCTCGACCCCAGACAGGAAATTAGCGTCGAGAGCCCGCTCCCAATCCTCGAGCGTCAAGTCCATGAAATCTTTGGTCGGGGGGCCGCCGGCATTGGTGACGAGGATGTCGGCCTCGGCGTTCGACGCCTGGACCGCGGCGCGCCCTTGCGCCGCGCCGACATCGGCGACGACGAAGGCGGGCCGATTTCCGGTCGCCTCCGCAATACGGCCGGCGGCCGCCTGTAAGGCTTCGGCCCGACGCGCAACGAGCGTGACATGGACGCCCTCGCCGGCGAGCGCCCAGGCGCACGCCATACCCAGCCCTCGAGAGGCGCCGCAGACGACAGCGGTTCTACCCCGTATTCGAAGATCCATCCAGGCGCCCCTCGTTTCAGACGGCGAGAGAGAGCCGAGGGCCGTCGTGACCGTCGATTACCAGCCGATCCGACGCCGCGGCGCCGGAAATTCGATGATCGCCCGATGTGTGTCAAGCGCCGGTAAGCCAAGATCGTCGCACCTGGATTCCCGGTCAGGCATTCGGCCCGCCGGGAATGATGGCGCCCTTTCGGCATATGTGACGCGGTCCACTCGCCTCGAAGCGCAGACAGCGCCGTTCGAGGTGGAGCATTCGGACGGCGAATGCATTTAAAGTATTGCTTTATGCCGATCTTCTGTAATACAGCTATAGCGCAGCCGTTGTCGTATTTCTACTTAACGTATTTATCCTAATGTACTTATACGAATGTTACCCGCCTACAACACCGCCCCGCTTTCTGCGTCTCACCTTTTATTGAATATTTCTTTCCGGCCGCACACACGGTAAACAGAAAGCATAGTCGATTTATATTCGATACCTTTTCAAACGCGATTTCAACGGCGTGGGGGCTCGGCGGACATCGCCGAGCCCCTTTTTTCATCACGCGCGGAGACCCCTGCGCGGCCGTGTCGCGCGGCTCCGACCGAAGGGCCGCGAGCGTCCCGGCGTTGCTTCCCGATGCGAAGTAAAATCAATATACGAAGCGGCCGTCAGAGCCCTTGCGGCCGGCCGGCGACCGCGACGAGCAACTTGCCGTCGCCGAGCAGCCGTCCGGCCACGCGCCTCGCATCGGCGAGCGTCACCGCCTCGATCCGGGCGTTGCGCTCGTCCAGATAGGAGGGCGCGAAATCGTCGAGCTGCAGGTTGACGAGCTGGCTCGCGATCTTCGTCGAAGTGTCGAAGCGCAAGGCGTAGGAGCCGGTCAGATATTTTCTCGCCTTGTCGAGCTCGTCCTCCGTCGGGCCGTCCGCGGCGAGCTCGGCGATCTGCCGCCCGATCACGTCGAGCGACTCGCGCGCGCGCTCGTTCTTCGTCGAGGTTCCGCCGACCAGCATGGCGCATTTGTCATAGTCGTTGAGATGAGAATAGACCGAATAGGCGAGGCCGCGCTTCTCGCGCACTTCGCGGAACAGTCGCGCGGTGAACACGCCGCCGCCGAGAATGTGGTTGACGACGACGGCTGCGAAGTAGTCCTCGTCCTTGCGGTGAATGCCGGGACGGCCGAACCGAATGGTCGCTTGCGGCACGTCGAGATCGACGATCCGGCGCTGGCCGACATCGCCGATGACGACCTCTGGAATGGGTTCGAGCCGGCTCTCCTGCGGCAGCCCGCCGAAGGTCTCGTCGAGCTTTGCGGCGAGCGTCGCCGCGTCGATGGCTCCGACGACGGCGATCTTCAAATCCTTCTTGGCGAGCACGCGTATGCGCAGAGCGTCGAGATCGTCGCGCGTCAGGCGGTCGAGGCTCTCGAGATCGCCGCGCACCGGCCGGCCATAGGGATGCCCCCCGAAGGCGGCTTCGCGAAACGCCTTGGCCGCCAGGGCGTCCGGGTCATTGGCGTCGCGTTTGAGGCCCGCGGCGATCTGTCCGCGCACGCGATCGATCGCCGCCTGATCCAGCCGCGCCTGCGTGAGCGCCAGCCTCAGCAGCTCGAAGGCCTTGTCCTTGTTGCGCGTGAGCGTCTGCAGATGTCCGGAGATCGCGTCGCGATCCGAGCCGAAGCCCAAATGGATGGCGAGGTCTTCGATGGCGCGGTGGAAGCCGCGCGCGTCATAGGGGCCGGCGCCCTCGTCGAGCAGGCCGGCGAGCAGCGTCGCGAGGCCGGGCTTGTCCGCCGGGTCCTGCGCCGCGCCGCCGCGCACCGCGAATTCGAGCGCGACGAGCGGAACGGCGTAGCTCTCGACGAGCCATGCTTCGATCCCGCCCGGCGTGACGATGCGTTGGATGTTTTCGGCCCGGGAGCGAGCGGGAGCGATGGCGTGAGCTGTCATTCTCTGTGGTTCCGATCTTTTACGCGCGGCTCGAGCCGTCATTGAAGATTCGATAGATGAGTTCGGCGGAACGACTCCCTCCCCGCCCGCGGGGAGAGGCCGGGGACGAGATCCGCGAAGCCTTGACGCCTGGACTTCGCTGGCTCGATCTTCATCTCGCCTCGAACCCCAGGCCCCTCACTCTCGCTTCGCTCGATCTCTCCTTGCGAGCGGGGAGAGGTTTTCCCATCAGAACGGATCGGCCGGATACACGTCACGCGGCCAGCTCGGCCGTGTCCTTGGGCAGCAGAAAGCCCGTCACGGCGCGGCGCTTGTCGAGCCATTTGCGCGCGGCGGCGACGAGGTCGGCGGCCGTCACGGCGTCGATGCGGTCCGGCCATGCGGCGACATCCTCGACGCTCAGGCCGGTCGCGAGCGACTCGCCATACCAGCGCGCGAGCGAGACCTGATTGTCCTGCGCATAGACGGCGTCGGCGACGAGGCGTGTCTTGGCCCGGTTGAGGTCGTCGGCCCCCACCTCGGCGGCGACGAACGCCTCGAGCTGGCGGTCGATGGCGGCGTCGAGCCGCGCCAGCTCGACGCCCGGAGCCGGCGTGGCGAAAATCCACAGCCGCGTGTCGTCGAGCGCCGAGCCCATGTAGTAAGCGCCGGCGTTCACGGCGATCTTCTGATCGACGACCAGCGCGTCATAGAGCACGCTCGACGGACCGCCGCCGAGCACATGGGCCAGCACCTCGAGCGTCTCCGCTTCGCCCGGCCGCGCGGTCTTGTAGGAGGGGACGAGGAAGACGCGCTCATGCGTCGGCTGCTCGACCTTCTCGTCGGCCAAAGACACCAGGCGATGGGCGCGCGGCTCCGGCTCGCGCGGCCGAAGCCGCTGCGGCGCGTCGGAGCGCGCCGGAATGCGGCCGTAGGTCTCTTTCGCGAGCGCGACGACGGTCTCGGCGTCGATATCCCCCGCGACGATGAGAACCGCATTCTCCGGCGTGTAGAAGCGATGATAATAGGCGAGCGCGTCCTCGCGCCCGAGGCTCTCGATCTCGTGGCCCCAGCCGATGATCGGCGTTCCGTAGGGGTGATGCGGAAACAGCGCGGCCTGGACCGCCTCGTCGAGCTGTGCGGACGGATCGTTCTCCGTGCGCATCCGCCGCTCCTCCAGCACCACGTCGCGCTCGGGCGCGACGACTTCGTCCGAAAGGACGAGATTGGTCATGCGATCGGCCTCGAACGCCATCAGAGTGGGAAGATGCTCCTTGCCGATGCGCTGGAAATAAGCGGTGTAGTCGTAGCTCGTGAAGGCGTTCTCCTGGCCGCCGAGCTCGGCGACGAGATTGGAGAACTCGCCTTGAGGATGCTCATGCGTTCCCTTGAACATCAGATGTTCGAGGAAATGGGCGATGCCCGACTTGCCGAACGGATCGTCGGCGGAGCCGTTGCGGTACCACACCATATGGGTGACGACCGGCGTGCGGCGGTCGGGAATGACGACGATCTCCAGCCCATTGGCGAGCCGCGCATGGACGATGCCGGACGCCCCGCGCTCGTCGGTTTTGGCGGCGTCGGTCTTTTTCGCGTCTGTCTTGGCGGCGCTTGGCGGCGTGATCGACATGATGATCCTTTCTCGATGCAAACGAGCGGAGCGGAGCCCGGTCTCTATCCCTTACCGCCGGAAGAGAAAATGGCGCCAGTTCGGCGGCCGAGAGCAGGTCGCTCGGGAGATCGGAGCCCGCTCCCTGTCCAGCACAGGCTCCGGCGAGAGCTTTTCGCTTATATAAGCCCGAAAACGATCGATGTCAGGCGTGGCGCTCGAGAAATCGCCGCCGGCGCCGATCGCCGAGATGGACTTCCCGATCACGAGCGCTACCCTTGCGACAAACGTGACAGCAGCCGATCGAGACCAAACGAGCCGGTTCGCCGCGGAGGGGAAACATGGCTTTCACACGCCGATCGTTCCTGGCGGGTCTCGCCGCGTGTCCGCTTTGCGCCGCCACGGCGCGCGCTTCAGAAGGCGCGCATTGGAGCTATGAAGACGTCCAGAGCTGGGGCGCTCGCGATCCCGCCGCACGGGCCTGCGCCGTCGGCGCCGAGCAATCGCCGATCGATCTGAAAGGCGCCGTCAAGGCCGACATTCGCGCGCCGACGCTGACATGGAAGCAGCAGGCGTTCGAGATCGTCAACAATGGCTACACGATCCAGGCCGACGCCGCGCCCGGCAGTTTCGCGGTGTCGGAAGGACGAAAATTCGAGCTGAAGCAATTTCATTTTCACGCGCCGAGCGAACATGCGATCCAAGGCGCGCGCACGGCCATGGAGGCGCATTTCGTGCACGCCGGCCAGGATGGCGCATTGCTGGTTCTCGGCGCCCTGCTGAGCGCCGGCGCAAAGAACCAGGCGCTCGCCACGATCGTCGGCGCAGCGCCGGAGAAAGAAGGCCGAGAAAGACTGAAATCGCCGATCGACGCCTCGACGCTCTTGCCGAAGAAGCGCGGCTTCTTCCGCTACGAAGGCTCGCTCACCACGCCGCCATGCTCGGAAGTGGTGAATTGGACGGTCTTCTCCACTCCGGTCGACGTCGCCTCGGCCGATATCGACGCTTTCAGGAAGCTCTTCCCGATGAACGCCCGGCCGCTGCAGGAGCTTCACCGGCGCATCGTGCTGCGGAACTGATCGTCCCGTTCCGCTGCAGCGCGCCCGCTATTCCCCGCCGCCGAAAATACGGCCGGCCTGCTGGCGGATATAGGCGCCGGGATTGGACCAGTCCTCCTTCTCCACCGGAGCGCTGGCCGTGGCCTTTCCGTCCTTGGTGGGCGTGCGATAGCCGCGCGGCGGCTCGGTCAGATAATCGCGCGCGGGCTCCCGCCCGGCGACCAGATTTTTCTTCTCGTCGGACTCCTTCGTGCCGACCTTCGCCTCGGCGTCCGACATCAGCAGACATTCGCGCGCGTTGCTGTTCAGACATTCGCTGTCCCCGGCGGTCCGGGACACGGCGGGAGCGCCGGCGCGTCCTTTCGCCAGCTCGGTGGGGGAAATCGTCGGATTCTGGTTCAGACCCGGCTGAGGCGCGGGCTGGCGCGCCACGGCCTGAGCGTTTCGGCGCCGCACGACGTCCTGGTCGACCGGCCATCCGCCGGGCCGGCCGTCGCCACGCGACTGCGGCTCCGGCAGGGCCTGGCGGTTGGGCGGCAGGACCAGCTTGGCGCGGTCGCGATATTCGATCTTCTCGTTATTGTCGTCCGAATAGACGCCGATGAGGCTCAGGACCGACATGATCGTCGATTGATCGTCATAGGCCAGAGCCGGCGAGCCGGCGAAGGCCCCGCAGAGAACCGAGAGCGCGAGCCCCACGCGGGTCGACGCCCGACGCCTCGCGGCTGTCGTCAGTTGCATCGAGACAAACTCCCTCGCTTTGGAAAAATCGATGCGCCCCGCCCATGGCGGGACGTTTGGCCAGTCGTTTTATTACGACCGCCTTCTTGGCTTTTTAGAGGCAGTCCGCGCCGTCCGCCAGACGAAATCGCGCCGAGGGGTTTCGATGCGAGCCTGAAGGCGCGCGGTCCGGGCGGCTCTTTGGACCTCGAGACGCTATCCGGCCGCGGGCGTTCGCGGCGCGTCGGAGCCCGCCGCGAAGCTCTCCAGCACGAGAAGCGCGACGCCGACGAAAATCGCCGCATCGGCCAAGTTGAACACGTAATTGGCGAGCGGCCCCACCGGCAGAGCGGTGTGAAAATAGAAGAAATCGGCGACGGCGCCGTGCAGCAGGCGATCGCACACATTGCCGAGCGCTCCCCCGACGACGAGACCGAGCGCCGCCGCCGTCGGCCGACGCGGCGTTCTCCACAGCCACAAAAGCAGGAAAGCGACGATCGACGATTGGAGAGCGACGATGGCGAGGCGCCCGACGTCGCTCTGCGCGGCGAATAAGGAATAGGAAATTCCGAGGTTCCAGGAGAGCACGACATCGAGGAACGGCGTCAGCCGAATGGGTTGGCGCAGAGCGATGTCGTAGATCTCCAGCATCCAGAATTTGTGGCCCTGATCGAGCGCCAGGGCCGCGACGACGGCGGCGAGGCCGATCGCTCGCGGGTCTTGAAGCAAGCTCTTACGGATCACGAGGCGTCTTTCGCGCTTTCGCCGCGCCGAACGGCGACCGTCCTCCATTGGTCGGAGCCGGCCGGGATGTCAATCGGCGCGCCGACGCTTCGGAGCGTTCCAGACGAAGCGGGCGACCGAACGGCGTCAGCGCAGCTTCACCGTGAGGTCGGTGCCGACGGCGCCGGTCTCGCCGCTGGGCGGCTGATCGGAAATGATGAGCGAGCCGCCGGTCCACAGACGCTCCGCGATGCGGTCGCGGACATCCTGGGCGATCTCGACGCGCTCCAGCGCTTCCGCCGCGCTCGAGGGAATCCCCCGTGGCTTCGGCGCCGCCGCCGTCCGCTCCTCGACGAGGGCGGTTTTCCGTCTGCGCTCGGCCCGAGCCTCGGTGAACTGGGTCGGCATCGACACGACCGACCATTTGAGCGACGCCCCGTCGCCTTCCGTCGCCGTCGCGATATAGAGGTGCGAACCGAGCGGCGTCTCCGGATCGCGAATATTCGCCGGCGCCTCGAACAGCGGCGCCAATCCCTGGCGGACGTAAATCCGCTGGTCCTTCTTGCTGACCAGCACGGACAAAGGCGACATCCGCACCAGCGCTTCCTTCTCGGCCTTCGCAGCGGCGTCGGAGGCGGCTTTCGCTTCGCTCCAGCGGCGAACGGCGTCCGCCGATTCGGCGGCCTTGGCGGCCGACGCCGCTTTCGCGGCGTCGAGCTTCGCCGCGGCGTCGGCGAGCGCCGCGTCGACGCCCTTCTTGGCCGTCTCAGCCGCGTCCTTGGCGGCCGCCGCTTCATCGTGCGCCTTGGCCAGGCGCCCGGCCTCGGCCTTGCCGGAGACATCGCCCTCGGCTCCGCCGAGCTCCGCGACGACAACGGACTCCTGCTGCCTGGCCTTGACGGCGGCGACCGCCGCTTCGAGAACTTTCGCGGCGGCGGCGGCTTTCGCCTGAGCCGAAGCGTGAGCCGCTTCGGCCGTTTTGAGCTCGCTCGCCGCGCGAGCGGCTTCCTGCTGCTTGACGCCGACCTCCGCGGACGTCTCCTTCGCGGTCTTGGCGGCCGCCGCCGCTTCAGCCGCGGCCTTGACCTTGAGCTGCTCGGCGTATCGGCGCGGATTGACCAGCGGCGGTTCGACGGCGATCGCCGGCGCCTGCGGCGAGTCGAGAGCGGGCGCCGCTTTGCCGACTTCCGCCAGAACCTGCATCTTCGGCGCCGGCAAGAGCGGATGCGCGAACTCCGCCGGCGCCACATCTTGCGGCGCGATGACGACGCGTTCGCCGATCCTCGTCAATCCCCAAAGCCTGGCGGCGAAGCCGGCGGGGAGCCGGATGCAGCCGTGCGAGGCCGGATGGCCGGGCACGACGCCGAGATGCATGGCGATGCCCGACCAGGTGAGGCGCTGCATGAAGGGCATCGGAGCGCCGGAATAGATATTCGAGCGATGGAATCGCTCCCGGCCGATGATGGTGAAGACGCCCTTGGGCGTCGGATGGCCGGACACGCCGGTCGAAATCACCGAGCGTTCGACGAGTCCGTTGTGATTATAGATGGAGACGCGCTGGTCGGCGATCGAAATGACCGCAAACAGCGGGCGCTCGGGGGTGCCGACTTCGGCGCGCTTGACCTCACGCGACGACCGCGCGCCGGCTTTCGCCACGGCCGGCGTCGCCTCGAAGCCGAGGGCCGCCGCGGCGATGGCGGCGGCGAAGACCGCCGAAAACGCGCGGGCGCCGCGAACTCGGCCATCCGCCATAGCAGAAAGACTCGCCATGATCTGAAATCTCCTGAAACAGGATTTTTGGCGACGGCGCGCCCATCGTGTGGTCCGGCGCCCGGTCGCGGTCCGGCATTCCCCGGATTGCCAAGGCTATCTGCTCCTGGTTCGACTGCCGGCAAGAGGCGAGCGGTCGGGGCCGCCGATTCGACGGTCGGCGGCCGCGGTTCGACGCGCCCGCCGATGCCCCTCGCGCGCGCGCCGGCCGATCTCGAACGTCGCTGTTCGCGACGGGACTTCGACACATGCGGCGATCCCTCGACAGCCCTGACCTATGCCGCATTCCCTTTTTCCATCAGCGAGTTGCTCCCCGGAGCAGGTGACGGGACCAGGAACGCCGAAAAGTCCCGGCGCCGATTCGTCGCGATGGGCTGAATCGATGACGACGCCCGATCGAGCGAACGACCCTGTGGCTTTTACGCGCTCCCCGCACTCTCGAACATTACATTTTTTGGTTAATCATCCCAGAACAGTCCAGCGCAAAGGCGTCGCGTCAGCGTCGGAGCCGTCATCGGTTGATTTCGCCCGCCCGCTGAGGCACGCTGGTCGAATGCCCGACGAAGCCTCGCTCCTCGCCGCCAACCGCGCCTATTATCGGGCGTTCTCTTCCAACGACTTCACGGCGATGAACGAGATTTGGGGACAGGGCGACATTTCCTGCGTCCACCCGGGCTGGCCCGTTCTCGTCGGGCGGCAGGCCGTGCTCGCCTCCTACCGGGACATTCTGCGCAATCCGCAGCAGGAGCCGATCCAGCATCGCAACGAGACGGCGATGCTCTCCGCCACGGAGGGGCGCGTGTTCTGCGTCGAGATCGTCGGCGAGGCCGCGCTGGTCGCCACCAATTGGTTCAGGCTCGTCGACGGCGCATGGCGCCTCGTCCACCATCAGGCGAGCCCGCTGGCGACGCTCTCCGAGCCGCAGAGCCGGCCTCGCTCGCTTCACTGACCTGATTTTCCTCGTCTTTTTAGCGATCTGGCGCGGCTGCGACAAAGTTCGCTCGCCGCGCCTTGACAAGGTCGGTCGGCATTCCTATCTCACCGCTAGTCTATTGGCACTCTCTCGCAGCGAGTGCCAACAGGCTTTTCGCTGATCCTTTTGCCGCCAGGCGTTCCCGATCGGACGCGCTGCGGCTTTAAACGAAGGAAGAAACCAACATGGCATTCCGTCCCCTGCATGACCGAGTCGTGGTCAAGCGCCTCGAGGGCGAGGACAAGACCAAAGGCGGCATCATCATTCCCGACACCGCCAAGGAAAAGCCCGCAGAGGGCAAGGTGATCGCAGTGGGCCCCGGCGCCCGCGACGACAGCGGCAAGCTCGTCGCCCTCGACGTGAAGGAAGGCGATCGGGTGCTGTTCGGCAAATGGTCCGGCACCGAGGTCAAGATCGACGGGGAAGATCTCCTCATCATCAAGGAAAGCGACATTCTGGGCGTGATCGCCTGACCGGGCTCCCGTCCACAAACCATCTTTCTCTACTCTCCCAACGGAGTTGAACGACAATGGCAGCCAAGGATATCCGCTTTGCCTCCGACGCGCGCGACCGCATCCTGCGCGGCGTCGAGATTCTCAACAATGCGGTGAAAGTGACGCTCGGGCCGAAGGGCCGCAACGTCGTCATCGAGAAGTCTTTCGGCGCTCCGCGCATCACCAAGGACGGCGTCACCGTCGCCAAGGAGATCGAGCTCGCCGACAAGTTCGAGAACCTCGGCGCGCAGCTCGTGCGTGAAGTCGCCTCGAAGCAGAACGACACCGCCGGCGACGGCACGACGACGGCGACCGTGCTCGCCGCGGCCATCGCCAAGGAAGGCGCGAAGGCCGTCGCGGCCGGCCTCAACCCGCAGGATCTGAAGCGCGGCATCGACCTCGCGGTCGAAGCGGTCGTCGCGGATCTGAAGAAGAACTCGAAGAAGGTCACGTCGAACGACGAGATCTCTCAGGTCGGCACGATTTCGGCCAATGGCGACAGCTTCATCGGCCAGGAGATCGCCAAGGCGGTGCAGAAGGTCGGCAATGAGGGCGTCATCACGGTGGAAGAGGCGAAGAGCCTCGAGACCGAGACCGTCATCGTCGAGGGCCTGCAATTCGATCGCGGCTATCTCTCCCCTTACTTCATCACCAACGCCGAGCGTCTCGTCGCGGAGCTCGAGGACCCCTACATCCTCATCCACGAGAAGAAGCTCTCGACTCTGCAGCCGCTGCTGCCGATCCTCGAGGCCGTGGTGCAGACCGGCAAGCCGCTGCTCATCATCGCCGAGGACGTCGAGGGCGAGGCGCTCGCCACGCTCGTCGTCAACAAGCTGCGCGGCGGCCTGAAGGTCGCCGCCGTCAAGGCGCCGGGCTTCGGCGACCGCCGCAAGGCCATGCTCGAGGACATCGCCATCCTCACGGGCGGCCAGGTCGTCTCCGAGGACCTCGGCATCAAGCTCGAGAGCGTCACGCTTCCCCTGCTCGGCCGCGCCAAGCGCATCCGCATCGACAAGGAGAACACGACGGTCATCGACGGCGCCGGCGAGAAGAAGGACATCGAGGGCCGCGTCGCGCAGATCAAGGCGCAGATCGAGGAGACCACCTCGGACTACGACCGCGAGAAGCTGCAGGAGCGTCTCGCCAAGCTCGCGGGCGGCGTCGCGGTGATCCGCGTCGGCGGCGCGACCGAGGTCGAGGTGAAGGAGAAGAAGGATCGCGTCGACGACGCGCTCAACGCGACCCGCGCGGCGGTCGAGGAAGGCATTTTGCCCGGCGGCGGCGTCGCGTTGCTGCGCGCCATCGCCGTCCTCGGCGACGTCAAGGTCGCCAACCCCGATCAGAAGACCGGCGTCGAGATCGTCCGCAAGGCGATCCAGTCCCCGGCCCGTCAGATCGTCGACAACGCCGGCGGCGACGGCGCGGTCGTGGTCGGCAAGCTGCTCGAGTCGAAGGACTATAGCTTCGGCTACGACGCCCAGACCGGCGAATATGGCGACCTCGTCAAGCTCGGCATCATCGACCCGACCAAGGTCGTGCGCACCGCCCTGCAGGACGCGGCTTCCGTCGCGGCGCTCATCGTCACCACCGAGGCGACGATCACCGAGCAGCCGAAGAAGGAAGCTCCGGCCCTTCCGCCGGGCGGTCCGGGCGGCGGCTACGACTTCTAATTCATCCGCCGACGAATGATGCGAGGCCCCGGAGACATCCGGGGCCTTTTTTGT
>PQAN01000373.1 GCA_003105285.1 Methylocystaceae bacterium | reverse complement strand
GAAGCGCGCAAACCCTCCATCAAGCTCGAGATCGATTTCGGTCCGGGCGTCGGCGTCAAGCGGTCGAGCGCGCAGATCACGCGGCATTACGACAGCGGGACGCTGGTCGGCCGGCAGGTCGCGGCGGTCGTCAATTTCCCGCCCCGCCAGATCGGAAAGTTCATGTCCGAGGTCTTGACGCTCGGCTTCGCGGACGAGGACGGGGAGGTCGTGCTATTTTCTCCCGATCGCCCCGTTCCCGACGGGGCGCGACTTTTTTGACGCGAGAGGCGGACGAGGGAGCCGAAAATGCGCCGCCGGGCGCTTTTGCCGCGAGGCGAAGGCGCTTGCCAGGGCGCGAGCGATTTTGTAATCCCCGAAGGACGCGCATGGCCGCCTCGCGAGCGTTCCGGCAAGCGGCGATCGATCGGCCGAGCAGATCAGGCCAGCGCGACGCTTGGCGCAAGTCCGTCGCCGAGTCCGCCCGTTCCCTCGAGACTTGATTTGTCGTTGAAGTTTTGGAAGCGGGCGTCGCCGAAACATTCGACGCGATGAGGAGCGCTCCGCTCCGAGGAGGCCGCCCCGGCCACGACAAGGATCATCGATGACAAAACGCGCTCTATTGACGGGGATCACCGGGCAGGACGGGGCCTATCTCGCGGAGCTCCTGCTCTCGAAGGGCTATGAGGTGTTCGGCGTCATCCGCCGCTCGTCGCACCGCGGCGTCGAGGACCACCGCCTGCGCTGGCTCGGAGTCGCCGACAAGGTCAAGCTGCTCGACGGCGACCTCGCCGATCTCTCCAGCCTGCTGCGCATCGTCCAGGACGTGCGTCCGGACGAAATCTACAATCTCGCGGCGCAATCCTATGTCGCCTCGTCCTGGCGGCAGCCGATCCTGACCGCCAACATCACCGCCGTCGGCGTCGCCAATATGCTGGAGGCGACGCGCATCGGCGCGCCGGGCGCTCGATTCTACCAAGCGTCCTCATCGGAAATGTTCGGGCTCATCCAGGAGCCGGTGCAGAGCGAGAAGACGCCTTTCTATCCGCGCTCGCCTTACGCGGTCGCCAAGCTCTACGGTCATTGGATCACCGTGAACTACCGCGAGAGCTTCGGCCTGCACGCCTCGTCGGGCATTTTGTTCAATCACGAAAGTCCGCTGCGCGGGATCGAATTCGTGACCCGCAAGGTGACGGACGGCGTGGCGCGCATCAAGCTCGGCAAGGCGAAGGAGTTGCGGCTCGGCAATATCGACGCCAAGCGCGACTGGGGCCATGCGCGCGACTATGTGCGCGCCATGTGGCTGATGCTGCAGCAGGAGCAGCCGGACGACTATGTGGTGGCGACGGGCCGCACGACGACGGTTCGCGACATGTGCAAGATAGCTTTCGCGCATGCCGGCCTCGACCCGGACGCCCATATCGTCATCGATCCGCAGTTCTATCGGCCGGCCGAGGTCGACATTCTGCTCGGCGATGCGTCCAAGGCGCGCAAGGCGCTGGGCTGGGAGCCGCAAGTCCCGCTCGAGGAACTGATACGAGAAATGGTCGACGCCGATATCGAACGCGTGAAGCGCGAGCCGGCCGTCTGATCGCCTCGGGGCGAGGCGCGTTTCGTTCGCATCGGGAGGCACATGAGCAGCTACGCGCGGATTTTGCTGACCGGCGGCACCGGCTTCGTCGGTCCTTACCTCGTCGATGCGCTGGCGCGCGCCTATCCGGACGCGAAGCGCCATATTCTGATCCGGCCGGGCGAAGCCAATCATAGTCGGGGTTGGACGCCGGTCGTCGCCGATCTCGTCGACGAGGCGGCCGTCGGGCGCGCCGTCGCTCAATCGCGGCCCGACCTCGTCGTGCATCTCGCCGCTCAGGCCTCCGCCGCTCAATCGCTATGCGCCGCCGAATCGACGTGGCGCGTCAATTTCCAGGGGTCCTTCAATCTGGCGGCGGGCGTCGCGCGCCATGCGCCGGCGGCCGTCGTCTTGTTCGTCTCCAGCGCCGACGTCTACGGATCGCGCTTGCGGGACGGCCCGGCGACGGAAGGCACGGCGTTCGGCCCGCTGACGGCTTACGGGCGATCCAAGGTCGCGGCGGAGGGGATGCTCGCGGACATTCTGCCGCCGGCGTCCCGCCTCATCGTCGCGCGGCCATTCAATCATTCCGGTCCGGGGCAGGATCGGAGATTCGCGCTGCCGTCCTTCGCGGCGCAGATCGCGGCGATCGAGCGGGGGCGCGCCGCGCCGCGCGTCGACGTCGGCGATCTCACGATTCAAAGGGATTTTCTCGACGTGCGCGACGTCGTCGACGCCTATCTGCGCCTTATCGACGCGGCGCCGCGTCTCGATCCGCGCAGCGTCTTCAACATCGCGTCGGGAACGCCGCGCTCGCTCGCGTCGATGCTCGACGCTTTGCGGCGGCTCGCGACGCGGGAGTTCGACATCGTCGTCGACGCGGCGCGGCTGCGCCCGGCCGAGGTTCAGGCGGCGTCGGGCGACGCGTCGAAACTGCGCGATCTCACCGGATGGCGTCCGCTCCATTCGGTCGACGACATGCTGGCCGCCCTGCTCGATCATTGGCGCGCGGCGGAGGCGGAAGCGGTGAAAGACGCGGCGCGATGAGCGGCGAGCCCCGGCCGGAATCGGAAGCCCGCCTGAATGAACGGATCAGGCTGCTCGAGCATCAGCTCGACTATGTGCGCGCCGAATTGCTGCATCTCGTGCATGAGCGCGAGAAGATGGTCTATTCGGCCGCCTGGCATATCTTCCGCCCGCTGCGCGGCTTCGAGGCCAGGCTCGTCGACGGATTCCTGTCGCTGCGTGACAAGCTCTCGTCCGCGCGGGTCACGCCGCCCCTCGTCTCCCCGAGCGAGAGCGCTTCGATCGCATCGGCGCCTTCCAGGAAAGCCCGGCGATTGCTCGTCGATGTGACGGGAACGGTGAAACGGGACGCCGGCACCGGCATTCAGCGCGTGGTGAAGAAGGTCACGCAGGCGCTCTATGAGGACGATTCTCTCGCCATTCCGGCGATCGCCGTGCGCTGCGAAGGCGGGCGGCTGTTCACCTGCAACGCCTTCGTCGCCTCGCTGAAAGGAGACGTGTCGCCGGTGGCGGATCGAGAGCTGGCGGTCGAAGCGGGCGACCGATTCTTCATGCTGTCGGACACATGGAACGCCTTCGACGAATTCGCGCCGCTATTCCAGCGCATTCGCGCCGGCGGCGGCGAGATCGTCTCCTGCATCTTCGACCTCATTCCMGAGCTCTATCCCCACGCCTGCCACGAGGTGACGGTGCCGCGCTATGACGCATGGCTGCGCAAGGCGCTCGTCGAGAGCGACAGTTTCATCGCCATTTCGCGCACGGTCGGCGACGAGCTCGCGACCTTCGTGCAGGAGCGCGGACTCGGCTATCGGCCGGGGCTGAAAATCGGCTGGTTCCATTGCGGCTCCGACATTTCGACCGGCCCCGCGGGAACGCCGCGCGCGAAGATCGTCGCCGCCGTGGCGGGAGAGGCGCCGGCCTTCCTCAGCGTCGGAACGATCGAGCCGCGCAAGGGCCATCGCACCGCCTTGCGCGCCTTCGACGAGCTGTGGCGCGGCGGACTCGACGCGCGCCTGATCTTCGTCGGCCGGCGCGGCTGGTTCGAAGAGGCGGTGATCGCGGAAATCACGACGCATCCCGAACATGGGCGACGCCTCTATTGGTTCGACGACGTCGGGGACGACGAATTGACCTTTCTCTACGACCGGGCCGCCGCCATATTGGCGCCGTCCTACGCGGAAGGCTTCGGCCTGCCGATCGCGGAAGCGGCGCGGCGCGATCGCCCGGTCATCTGCAGCGACATCCCTGTCTTTCGCGAAGTGGGCGGCGAAGGCGCCGCCTATTTTCGGGTCAACGACCCCCATGCGCTGACTGAATGCGTGACGGGCTGGCTCGCGGGACGCGTCGCGACGGACACGGCCAAGGTCAGCCGCTCCTCCTGGGCCGAGGCGGCGCGTCGCATCGTCCATGTCATCGCGGACGAAGACTGGAGTTGGCGCCTGCCGTGATCCTTTGCGTCGCTCGATGCGCGAAGCGCAAGGCGGCGAAGAGCAAGCCCCCGACGGTGAGTTGGGTCACGATCGTCCAACGCCGGACGTCGACTTCGGGATTTGCCGCGATGGTCGGGCGGATCGCAGGGCCATGGTGAAGGACCATAGTCCTCCCCCTCTCGAGGAGCGCCTGAAAGGCGCGTCTTAAAAGCATGAGGAAGCCTTCCCCCGATCGCCTCGGCGCGGATCGGTTCTTTAGTTCCGCTTCTCCCGAAAGCATGGTAGAGATCGGCTAAGGGAAAAAACGGAATTTGCGCTTTTTCTCCGAGGAGGGAGCTGCATTCTTTCCTCGCCAGCACGTCGCGCGGCCCTCGGGACCGAATTCCTGCGTCCGCGCTCCAACCGATAGAGTCCTGACATGTCGATCTCGCTGTCCGCGATCAGCCTGCCGCCCTCGGCGAAAGCCCTGGTCGATATTCTGCGACTGGAGGCAGGGCCCGGCGCCTTGCCGCTGTCCAGCAAGCTGGCCGGAGCCAGTCTCGCCGCCTACGGCCTGGGCGAGGCGGGCCTGCAATTGCTCGATCATGACGTGGCGCCGGCCGTCGCTTACGGCGTCGTTTCCGCCGCGCTCCTCGTCGCGGTGACCGCCGTGGTGCTCTTTTTCGTCGGCGCGCGCGAGCGTTTCGTGCAGACCCTCACCGCGCTCGGCGCGACGGGCGCGATCGTCGCGATCGCGACGATTTTGTTGCATCTCTTCGTCGCGCAGGTGTTCCCGCCGCCGCTGCCCACGAGCAAGCTTGTCGGCTTCATATTGTTCCCGCTCGTCATCTGGAATGTGACGGTGTTCACTTGGCTCTATCGGCACGCCTCGCTGCGCTTCATCCCGGCGCTCGCGGTCGCCGCCTGCTATATCGGCATTACGAGTTTCATCATCGCTCCGTTGATCGTGCGCATTTCGGAACGCATCTGAAGCCTCGAGAGAGCCGATCGGGTCTCGATTCGAGAGACGTCTGACGAGCGGTCGTCCATGGACGACCGCTTTTTTTGCGCCCAGCGGGTCGGCGCGAGCGACGCGGCGGCGCATGGTCGGAAAGCCGGATTAAGCGTCCATTAAGCATAAATGCCTAAGTATTTGCCGATTGTTTCTCCATCCGCGCCCGCACGCTTTCGACCGACCGGCGCAAGGATCAGGCAAATGGCTTCTTCGGCTTTCGATGTCCGCGCCGCCGCGCTGGCGGCCGCGCTCGGCGCTTGTCTCGCCTCGCCCGCGGCCGTCGCGGAGGCGCTGTTCCTTCCGCCCGCTCCGACGCTGAGCGACGATCCGGCGGAGTTCGGCACGGGGTGGTATCTGCGCGGCGACGTGGGCTACGCGAACATATCGTCGCCGAGGATCATCGCCGATCTCCTCAATTCGAACCTCCGTACGAGCTCCGTCTCCGGCGGCCTCGGCGCGGGCTATCGATATGACTCCTGGCTGCGCGCCGAGATCGCCATCGACAGGTCGGTGATTCGCCCGAACGCCGTGGGGGCGCCGGTCTGGTGTCCCTACGCCAATCATCCGCTCACCTCGGCGGACGGAGTCACGAGGCTCGGCTACGGGGTCGATCCCAACGAGACCTGCGTCCCGAGGACGACGGCCAACTCGAGCCGGACCACCGGCCTCTTCAACGCCTATGTCGACCTCGGCGATTGGTTCGGCGTCACGCCTTATGTCGGCGCGGGAGTCGGTCTCAGCTATGTGAGGTCGAATGGCGCGGTCAATTATTACAGGGTGTCCGACGGAACTCCCTATGCGGCCGATCTGTCCCCCGTCGACGGCTTTCCGCTCATGTGGGTCGACAGATCGACCGGCGCCGCGCTCGTTCCGCAGCCCGCAGTGGCCTTCGCCCAGCAGTATTGGGATCGCTCGCTCTCGAAAGCGAGCTGGAAATTCGCCTGGAGCCTGCTCGCCGGCTTCAGCTACGACATCGGCTCGAATCTCAAGGTCGATTTGGGCTATCGCTATCTGAATTCGGGGAAATATGTGGGGCTGCCGAGCTTCTCGGGCGCGTCGGCGCCGTCCACCAATCTGGTTTCGCACGAGGTTCGGCTCGGCGTGCGCGTGACGACCGACTGACGACGGAAAAAGCGACCGCCGCCTTCGTCGCGCCGCGACGAAGGCCGTCTTCCGATTTTCTCGAGGATTGACCTTCCATTTGGCCGCGTCTATTGCGCGCTTCATATATGACGCCTTCTCGCACGAAGGCGCGCATCCCGAAAGGCGAGTTCATGGCGATAGCGAAGCCCGGCGCGCGGCCGGCCAATCCACGTTTTTCTTCCGGCCCCTGCTCCAAGCGCCCCGGTTGGGCGCTGGAAAATCTGGCCGGCGCGGCGCTCGGACGTTCGCACCGGGCGCAGGCCGGCAAGTCCAAGCTGAAGCAGGCGATCGATCTGACGAGGGAGGTGCTGCGCGTTCCGGCCGGCCATCGCATCGCCATCGTGCCGGCCTCCGACACCGGCGCCGTCGAAATGGCGCTGTGGTCGCTCATCGGCGCGCGTGGCGTCGACGTCGCCGCCTGGGAGAGCTTCAGCTCCGACTGGGTAACCGACATCGTCAAGCAGTTGAAGCCGGAAGGCGCTCGCAGCTTCGTCGCGCCCTTCGGCGAACTGCCCGATCTCTCTCAAATCGATTTCGACAATGATTTCGTCTTCGCCTGGAACGGCACGACCTCCGGCGTGCGCGTGCCGAACGCCGACTTCATCCCGGCGGACCGCAAGGGGCTGACGATCTGCGATGCGACCTCGGCGGCCTTCGCGCAGCCGTTGGACTTCGCCAAGCTCGATGTCGTGACCTATTCCTGGCAGAAGGTCCTCGGGGGCGAGGCGGCGCATGGAATGCTCATTCTCTCGCCCCGCGCCGTCGAGCGGTTGGAGACCTATACGCCTCCCTGGCCGCTGCCGAAGATTTTCCGCCTGACGAAGAAGGGAAAGCTGAACGAGGGCGTCTTCGAAGGCGAGACGATCAACACGCCGTCGCTCCTCTGCGTCGAGGACTATCTCGACGCCCTGAATTGGGCGAAGTCGATCGGCGGTCTCGACGCATTGTTCGCGCGCGCCGATGCGAATGCGAGAGTCGTCGCCGATTGGGCGGCGAGGACGCCGTGGATCGATTTCCTCGCGAAAGATCCCGCGACGCGCTCCAACACGGGCGTGTGCCTGACCATCGTCGATCCGGCGATTTCCACGCAATCGAGGGAAGCGCAGGTCGCCTTCGCCAAGACGCTCGTCGCTCTCGTCGAGAAGGAGCAAGCGGGGTTCGATTTCGGCTCCTATCGCGACGCGCCGCCCGGCCTGCGCATATGGTGCGGGGCGACAGTCGAGGCGAGCGACATCGCCGCGCTGACGGAATGGCTCGACTGGGCCTATGCCGAGGCCAAGGCAGGGCTCGTCCAGGCAGCGTGACAACCGGCCGCGATATTCGGACCGCGAGCCCTCGGGCTCGCTCCCGCGTCCGAACTGATTACATGACGTATGCCATTCGGCGCCGACCAATCGTCTTCGTCCAAGCGCCATGTCTCGAAGCCGATCGGAGTCGCCCGATGTCTCCACGCGTGCTTATTTCCGACGCTCTGTCTCCGTCCGCCCTGCAGATTTTCAAATTGCGCGGCGTCGACGCCGATTTCCAGCCGAGCCTCGGCAAGGACAAGGAGAAGCTCGCCGCGATCATCGGCGATTACGACGGCCTCGCCATACGCTCCGCGACGCGCGTGACCGCCGATATCCTCGAGCGAGCGTCGCGCCTGAAGGTCGTCGGGCGGGCCGGCGTCGGCGTCGACAATGTCGACATCGCCGCGGCGACGGCCAAGGGCGTCATCGTGATGAACACGCCCTTCGGCAATTCGATCACCACCGCCGAGCACGCCATCGCCCTGCTCTTTGCGTTGGCGCGTCAAATTCCCGCCGCCGACGCCTCGACCCGGGCGGGGAAATGGGAGAAGAGCCGCTTCATGGGCGTCGAGCTCACCGGCAAGGCGCTCGGCGTCATCGGCTGCGGCAATGTCGGCGGCAATGTCGCGACGCGCGCGCTCGGTCTGAAGATGCGCGTCATCGCCTTTGATCCCTTCCTGTCGGAGGAGC
>PQAN01000372.1 GCA_003105285.1 Methylocystaceae bacterium | reverse complement strand
TCGTCTTCGCCGCCGAACAGAAGCGCCGTCCCTCCATCCGCGTCATGTCGAGCGACACGGCGCGGCTGATCACCTCCATATTGGCCGACCCTCTGGCGCGGCTGCCGAGCTTTCCGCGCTATGGGCCGCTGGAGTTTCCCTTCGCCGTCGCGGTGAAGACCGGCACGTCGCAAGGCTATCGCGACGCCTGGACGATCGCCTATTCGCGCAAAGCCATCGTCGGCGTGTGGCTCGGCCGCGCCGACGCCGGCACAATGAACCAGTTGAGCGGCGCCGCCTCCAGCGCGCGGCTGGCGCATGCGATCCTCGCTCATATTCACGGGACGAAGCCGGGCGATCTCGCGCAAGACGCCTTTCCTCCGCCTCGAGGCCGCGTTCCTGTCGAAATGTGCCTCACCGGCGGCCGCAACGGCGGCGCCTGCGGCGAAACGCTGATCGAATGGGTCAGGCCCGACGAGGCGCAATCTCTCGAGACGGCGCGATCCGCTCCGCCGGCCGAGGGCGCTCCCTCACCCGAGCCGCCTCGCGCCGCGCCGGACGCGATCACTCTCGCCGTCACCACGCCCGAACACAATGTGCACATCTGGCGTAATCTCGAACAGCCGGCGGCGTCGAACAAGCTCGCGCTGCAGGCGAGCGCCTCGCCGCATGTCGAACAGATCGTCTGGTATGTCGACGGCCGGCCCTTCGCGATGGCCGAGCCCGACAAGCCCGTCTTCTGGCCGATGCAGCCGGGCGTGCACCGGTTTCAGGCCCGGCTGCCCCTGCAGCCCGGCGTGTCGCGCGTGGTGAAGGTGACGATCGAGTAGAAGGGCGCAGATTTTCGGCGCTCGATGCGCGCTGTCATTCTCGGTCCGGCCTGCGGCCCGCCGGGAATGACGCCGGAGCCGGCAATCCGGCAATCACATGGGAAGGTTTCGACCGCCGCTGTTCGCTTCGCCGACGGTCTCGTCCGCATCGCCGCCATCGCGCTCGCGCGCCGCTTCCGTCTCCCGCAGCGCGCGCTGGCGCGCTTTGCGGCGTTGCAGATTGGCGCGCAGAGCGGCAGAGAGCGCGGCTGCGTTCTTCCTGCTCTTCGCCTGCCCGCCTTCGGCAGGCGGGCGTGGAGCCTTCTCTTCGCGATCGCCGATCATGCTTGTCCCATGAGGTTTCGGGCGGCCGTCTTGCCGACACTGGCCGGGACCCGATTTTCCCTTATTTCTAGGACCACGCCGAAACCGTGGCAAGGCGAGGCGACGGGACGCGACGGAGGCGCCCGCGACAGGCCCGCCAGCCGAAATTTCGAATGGCAAACCTCCCTCGTCTCGTCGGGCAATTCTCCTTTTCCACAAACGGCCCGCCGCGCTCTAATGGCGAGCGGCGCGAAAAGGGAGGAATGCAATGTCCGGCAATACGTGGCGAAAGACCCGCTCGGCGGCGCTCGGGAGGGTGGCGGCGACCATCGCCGCATTGGGACTCTGCCCTCTGCCCCTCGCGCGCGGCGACGCGGCGGGACAAGCGACGGCGATCGGCGTTCTCGATTTCGATTATCGCGACACGTCCGGCGAGCCGAAAAACCAGAAGGCCGAACACGAATCGCGGCTGAGAGATTTCGTCGTCTCGCTGCGACGCGATCTCGAACAGGGCGGCGCCTTCAAAGTCGTCGCCCTCGATTGCGGCGCTGAGCCTTGCTCGGTCAAACAGCTCACCCCGGAGGAACTGTTCGAAGCCGGGCGCAGAGCCGGAGCCCGGCTTCTGCTCTACGGCGGCATACACAAGATCAGCACATTGGTTCAGGTGGCGCGCGTGCAGGTCGTCGATATCGAAAAGAATATCGTCGTCGACGATCGCCGTCTCTCATTCCGGGGCGACGACGACCAAGCTTGGAGACGAGCCGAGGCTTTCATCGTCAAGCAGATGAAGGAGCAGAGCGCTCGCTAGAGCGCTTCCAGCCGAAGTGGACGCCGGTCCGGCGTTGGAAACGCGTAGAAACAGACATCCAGATGCAATTTCATTTCATGGAGAAACTACATGATGGAAACGATTGTCGTGACAAAAACGATCGGCGCGCCGGTCGAGAAGGTCTGGAGCGCGATCCGCGCCATCGACGGCCTGGACCGCTGGTTTCCCGTCATCGAGACGAGCCGTGTCGAGGGCGAAGGCGTCGGCGCGACGCGCGTGCTCGGCCTCGCCGACGGCGGGGAGCTCCACGACCGCGTCCTGGAGATCGCCGACGCCGAACGGCGCTTTCGTTACGAGCGCTTTCGATCGCCCTTTCCCGTCGAGAGCTACCTCGGAACGGTGCAGGTTCGCGACGCGGGACACGGGCGGTCGGATGTATCCTGGACCGTCGTCATCGAGGCGGCGGACGACGTCGCGCCGGGCCTCGCGGAGTTTCTGCATGCGGCCCTGTCCGACGGCATCGACGGGCTGGAGAAGGATTTGCGGTGACGGCGACCCGAGACCCTGCAAGGTCGTCGATCGACTGCCGCCCTCCGTCTTGGCGCTACCCTGGCGTCGCCGCTGATCCGGCCAGCAATCCGCCATCGATATTGAATTCCGAACCGGTGACGTAGGGCGCCTCATCCGACGCCAGGAAGACGGCCATCGCCGCCACCTCTTCAACTCTCCCGAAACGCTGCAAGGGGGTATCCTTGACCAAGGCGGCCATGCGCTCGTCGCGATCCGGCCCCGTCCCCAGCATCGGCTCCCACATGGGCGTCAGAATAGCAGCAGGATGGATCGAATTGCAGCGGATCGCGAGCCCCTGTTGCGCGCACCACAGCGCGACGGTCTTGCTGTGGTTCCTCACTGCCGCTTTCGATGACGCATATGCTGCAGCCGCTGGAATCCCGACCAGACCCGAACGCGACGAGATGTTGATGATTGATCCGGTCTTCGTCGGCCGCATAGCCCGGATCGCATATTTGCAGCCGAGAAACACCCCGTCGAGATTGGTTCTATGAACCTTTCTCCAATTTTCGAGGCTCGCGTTCTCGGGATCATGCGCGACGAAGCCGTCGTCGAACCCCGTGATCCCCGCGTTGTTCACGAGCACGTCGAGGCGTCCGTCACGTTCGAGCACCGACGCGATCACGCGCTCCCACTCGTCTTCCTCGCGCACGTCGAGTCGCGCGAAACGCGCCGCCGAACCAACATCTTCCATCAGCGTGCAGTCGTCACCGGCATCGAGGTCGGTCAGCCACACAGTGGCGCCCTCGGCGACAAATCTGCGGCTGATCGCCTCGCCGATCCCACGCGAGGCGCCAGTCACGAGGGCGACCTTTCCAATCAACCGACTCAAAATCTGCTCCCTTGGGATTCGCAATGTTCTCGCTGCGGTAACGCCCACGATCGCAAAATAGCCGATTCAGTAGTTCGCGCCGAGCGGCGCGCCTTGCTTCGGCCCTCCCGCTCCCCTATAAGCTGCGCCGGCGCGCCGTGTTTCCGACACCCCTGGAGGCGAGAGGCGCGCGTTTCTCTACATAAAGGACACCGAAATGGCCGAGATCAAGAAGCTCGCGGCCACGGTGCGCAGCGGGACAGGCAAGGGGGCCGCCCGCAGCGTTCGCCGTGAGGGCCGTATTCCAGCAGTCATCTATGGCGGCGGCGACGCGCCGCAGCCTCTGTCGCTCGACAAGAAAGAGGTGACGAAGCTCATCTTCGCCGGGCACTTCCTCACGACGATCTTCGAGATCGACATCGACGGCAAGTCCGAACGCGCCATTCCGCGCGACTATCAGCTCGACGTCGTCAAGGACACGCCGCTGCATGTCGACTTCCTGCGCCTCAAGGCCGGCTCGCGGCTGCGCGTCGAGGTGCCGGTGCATTTCGTCAATCATGACGCGGCGCCCGGCCTGAAGCGCGGCGGCTCGCTCAACATCGTCTATCACTCCGTGGAGATGTGGGTTCCGGCCGACAATATCCCCGAGGCGATCACCGGCGATCTCACCGGGCTCGACTTCAACGATTCGCTGCAGATTTCGGCGTTCACCCTGCCGCCGAACTGCCGGCCGACGAACCCCGACAAGAACTTCACCGTGGTGTCGATCGCGCCGCCATTGGTCTCGGCCGAGGAGCCCGCCGCAGGCGGCGCTCCGGCCGCGGCGGCGAAGGGCGCGGCGGCGAAAGCCCCTGCGGCGAAAGCGCCCGGGAAGAAATAACTTCGGCATCGAACGGATCGGCGGTCGGCGATCGGAAAAAGTCTCCGGCTGCCGATCGCCGAACGCCCTCGTCCGGACGACGAGACCGGAGCCTCGCCCATGCTGCTCTTCGTCGGCCTCGGCAATCCCGGCCGCGCCTACGCCAGGAACCGGCACAATATCGGCTTCATGGCCGTCGAGGCGATCGCCGATCGCCATGGCTTCGGCCCTGCGCGGACGCGTTTTCGAGGACTTGCGCGCGAGGGGACGATCGCCGGCGAGCGCGTCGTCGCGCTCCTGCCGCAGACCTATATGAACGAATCCGGCCGCTCGGTCGGCGAGGCGCTGCGTTTCCACAAAATCGAGCTCGGCGACGTGGTCGTTTTTCACGACGAACTCGATCTCGCGCCCGGCAAATGCCGGGTGAAGACCGGCGGCGGCGCCGCCGGCCACAATGGCCTGCGCTCGATCGGCTCGCATATCGGCGCCGAGTTCAAGCGCATTCGGCTCGGCATCGGCCATCCGGGCGACAAGTCCCTCGTGCATTCCTATGTGCTGAACGATTTCGCCAAGAGCGAGGAGCCCTGGGTGCGGACGCTCTGCGACGCGCTCGCCGAGAACGCGGCGCTCATCGCCAAGGGAGACGACGCCGGCCTGCAGAACAAGACCCACCTCGCCATGGACGCGGCGGGCTTCGGTCAGGCGAAGCGCGTCGGCGAAGCATGACGAAGCCGGCCGCCGCCGTCCGAATGCTTCTTCGCGCCGTCCTGCCGGGCGCCGCGCTCCTCCTCGCGCCCTGTGCGATGGCCGAGGCGCCGCCGCCCGAGGCCGAGCAGAAGCCTGTCCAGGCCTTCGGCGCGGATCACCCCTCCTGTCGCGAATGGACGGACGGCTGCCTAGTCTGCGCGCGGCAGGCGGACGGTTCGGCCGCCTGCTCGACGGTCGGAATGGCCTGCCTGCCGGCCGCCGTCGCTTGTCTGAAGAGCGACGAATAGCCGGAGCGCGGCCGGCCGCGACGGCATGAATTCCCTGTGAACGCCGCATTCAAAGGCGGTTCAGTCGAGGTCGGGCATTCTGCGCTCGTCGATCGGGAACATCGACCCGATCAAAGGAGCTAGAAAGTCATGAAGCCCAACGCCATTCTCGCTATCGCTCTTTTCGCTTCCGCGCCGGCTTTCGCGCAGACCGCCGCCTCCCCGGCCGCCAAGCCCGCCAACCCGACCGTGGCGCCCACCACCGTCAGGCAGGTCGCGCCGGAGGCTGCGCCGCTCGACATCAATTCCGCCACGATCGAGCAGCTCACAGTCGCCAAGGGTCTCAACAAGACGCTCGCCGAGGCGATCGTGAAGGGCCGCCCCTACAAGAGCACGGACGAGCTCGTGAAGAACAAGATCTTGACGGAAGCGGTCTTCGCCCAGGCGAAGAATGGGCTGACCGTCAAGCACGACTGATCGCCGCCGTTCTTTCCCGCCAGGCCGCGCATCGAGCGCCCGTCGCCCCGCCGACGGGCGCTCCTGCTCGTTTCCCGCGAGCAAAATGCGAAGAAAGTCGGGGAGATCGACGCTGCCTCCCCGCCCTGCCCCTTTCCGCGACCTCGCTCAATGCGTATATTACCCCTTGCCGTCGTTCGCGGCGGCTATAGCGATAAACGAACATCGGAATAAACCTATCGGACCCGGGGGCGGTACCCGGCGCCTCCACCCGAGGCCGTTGCGACGCAAGGCGGCTTGGGGCGGGGGCGAAATAGGATCGACGAGGGCGTAAAGGGTGATTTTTCGCTCGGCATGATACCGCCGTTATCGGGTCAATCTTATAGTTGCCAACGACAACTATGCTCCGGTGGCCGTCGCTGCGTAATGCAGCGCTGGTACTGGGTTCAAAGCCCTAGGGGTTTGCACCTCTAGGCGGGGCTCGGAGGCGCCTGGCAACAGAAGCCTCCACTTTCTCTTCGGCGCCGGCAGGGCGGAGCGCAACACGAATTTCCTCATCGCGGTCGACATGTCCACGGATCTCATTCGATACGATCTTCTCGTTCAGGACGCGTTGCGCAGCGTGATGCGGAAAGTTCTCGCCGACGCGGCCCTCACGGGACGCCTGCCGGGCGAGCATCATTTCACCATCAGCTTTCGCACCAAGGCGCCGGGCGTCAGGATTTCGAAACGGCTCGCCGAGCAATGGCCGCAGGAGATGACGATCATCCTGCAGCATCAATATTCCAACCTCGTCGTCGACGACCGAGGCTTCTCGGTCGGCCTCTCCTTCCGCAGCGTTCCCGAGCAGCTCTACGTGCCCTTCGACGCCGTGACGGTCTTCTCCGACCCTTCGGTCGGCTTCGGCCTGAAATGGGAAGTCGAGGACGAGGAACAAGGCCCGCCGGCCGAAGCGCCCGCGCGCTTCCCGGCGCGGATCAACCCCAGCGCCGAGCCCCAGCCGCCCGCCGAGACGACACCCGCCAAGGTCGGCGCCAAACCCGCCAAGAGCGAGAAGCGGCAGGAGCCGAGCGGTCCGGCCGGCGAGGAAGGGGAGACGAAGATCGTCTCGATCGACGCCTTCCGTAAGAAGACCTGAGAAAAGCTCGCGCGATGGGCGAGATCGTCAATCTGCGCCGCGCGCGCAAGGAGCAGGACAAGCGCCGGCGCGAGGCCGAAGCCGAGGCGAACCGGCTGACTTTCGGAAGACGTAAAGCCGAGCGCGAACTGAGCGAAGCGACCGCCGAACTCGAGCGCTCCAGACTGGAGGCGCATCGGCTCGAGCGCGGTCCGCCGTCCCGGCGCGACGTCGAGACGTGAACTCGAGCCGAGGCCCCGAGCCCTCAGCCTCGCCTCACGCCAGCGAGCCGGAAGGCTCCAGTTCCGCAGGCGTCGCCAAACATTCCCTCGTCATCGCCGGGCACCGCACCAGCGTGTCCCTCGAGCGGGCCTTCTGGGAGGCGCTGAAGACCGCCGCCGCCGAGGACGGATGCTCGCTCGCGGCCCTGGTGGCGAGGGTGGACGCCGGGCGCGGCGAAGCGAATCTGTCCTCGGCGCTCAGGGTGTTCGCGCTGGAGCGGGCGCAAACGAAGGCGCGCGCCCCGACTGCGGCCTGATCAGGACCATTCTCGTATGTCGCGCCCAAAGCTCTGTCGTAAATCGACCATGCGCAAAATCATGGCGCGGCGCGGGTCGAAAGGTAGCGCCTGGATGCCCCACCGGGCATAAAAGCCGCGCACCTCGTCGTCGAGCGGATGAGTAATGATTCCGATGCGTATGCTATTGTCGTACGTATCGGAATTTTCAACTCTGGAAGAGAGCCTCATTCGCGCACGCGAGGTGACATGCGCCGCCGCGACCTCCACATTGGCGTGAATGGATTCGCGATCGTCGCTGATTCGCGTTCCGTTCTCGTATATCCTGACCGCTCACGAAGGGAGCCTCCAAACCTTGTCACGCCCGTCGCCTCTGGATGATTTCGCGCCGCCGGAAAACGGCATCGGCGCCCGCGCGGCGGCGCTCGCCGGGCGCGGGCGATATCTCGACGCGCTCAATCCGGAGCAACGCGCCGCCGTGGAGACGATCGACGGCCCGTTGCTCGTGCTGGCGGGCGCCGGCACCGGCAAGACGCGCGTGCTGACGACGCGCATCGCTCATATATTGTCGAGCGGACGGGCGCGGCCGTGGGAAATCCTCGCCGTCACCTTCACCAATAAGGCGGCGCGCGAGATGCGCGAGCGCATCGAGACGCTCGCCGGTCCAGGCGCCGAGGCGCTGCAATGGCTCGGCACCTTCCACGCCATCAGCGCGAAGATTTTACGTCGCCACGCCGAATTGGTCGGGCTGAAATCCAATTTCACCATTCTCGATACGGACGATCAGATCCGCCTGCTCAAGCAGGTGCTGCAGGCCGAGAACATCGACGACAAGCGCTGGCCGGCGCGCGCGCTGGCGCATCAGATCGACGCCTGGAAAAATCGCGGCCTCTCGCCTGCGCAAGTTCCGGCCGGTGAGGCGCAGAGCTTCGCCGAGGGCAAAGGCAAGAAGCTCTATGCGCTCTATCAGGAGCGCTTGAAAATCCTCAACGCCGCCGATTTCGGCGATCTTCTGCTCGAGGCCTTGCGACTGTTTCGCGAAAACGCCG
Source organism: Methylocystaceae bacterium (assembly GCA_003105285.1). Lineage (GTDB taxonomy): Bacteria > Pseudomonadota > Alphaproteobacteria > Rhizobiales > Beijerinckiaceae > Methylosinus. The sequence continues at coordinate 2,829 of PQAN01000372.1, read as the reverse complement.
ATGTGCTCGCCGAATATCAGCAGCGCTTCCATTATATTCTGGTCGACGAATATCAAGACACCAACACCGCGCAATATCTGTGGCTGCGTCTCATGGCGCAGGGACGCCACAATGTCTGCTGCGTCGGCGACGACGATCAGAGCGTCTACGGCTGGCGCGGCGCCGAGGTCGAGAACATCCTGCGCTTCGAAAAGGATTTCCCGGGCGCGAAGGTGATCCGGCTCGAGCGCAACTACCGCTCGACCGGACATATTCTCGCCGCCGCCTCGCATCTCATCGCCCATAACGAAGGCCGGCTCGGCAAGACTTTGTTCACCGAGGGCGCGCAGGGCGAGAAGCCCACTGTGACGGGCGTCTGGGACAGCGAAGAGGAAGCGCGCGCCGTCGGCGAAGACATCGAGCGGTTGCAGCGCAAGGGACATTCGCTCGACGAGATCGCCGTTCTCGTGCGCGCGTCGTTCCAGATGCGCGAATTCGAAGATCGCTTCATCACGCTCGGCCTGCCCTATCGCGTCATCGGCGGTCCACGCTTCTACGAGCGTCTGGAGATCAGGGACGCGCTCGCTTATCTGCGTTGCGTCGCGCAGCCCTCCGACGATCTCGCCTTCGAGCGCATCGTCAATGTGCCCAAGCGGGGCCTGGGCGACGCGACATTGCAGGTGCTGCACGAATATGCGCGGCGCGAGTCGATACCCTTGACGCAGGCCGCGCGCGTGCTCGCCGAGACGGAGGAGCTGAAGGCCAAGCCGCGCGCGACATTGCGCAATCTGCTGGAGGATTTCGAACGCTGGCGCGGCCTGCTCGACTCTCGGCCGCAGCATGAGCTCGCCGAAATGGTGCTGGACGAATCGGGCTATACGGAATTCTGGCGTCAGGACAAGACGCCGGAAGCCGCCGGACGCCTCGAGAATTTGAAGGAACTCGTGCGCGCCATGGAGGAGTTTCCCGACATGGCCGCCTTCCTCGAACATGTCTCGCTGGTGATGGAGACGGACGAAGCGGCCGATCGGCAGCGCGTGTCGATCATGACGCTGCATGGCGCCAAGGGGCTCGAATTCGAGACCGTCTATCTGCCCGGCTGGGAGGAAGGGCTGTTTCCGCATCAGCGCTCGCTGGACGAGAACGGCCGCGCCGGACTGGAGGAGGAGCGCCGCCTCGCCTATGTCGGCATCACGCGCGCCAAGCGGCGATTGAAGATCTTCTTCGCCACCAACAGGCGCATTCACGGCCTGTGGCAGACCACGCTGCCCTCGCGCTTCCTCGACAATCTGCCGTCCGCCGACGTCGAGGTCGTGGAGGCGGCGGGCGCCTCGCAATATGGCTCATATGGCGTGTCGCGCTTTTCCAATATGGACAGCTACGGCTCGAATTATTCGACGCCCGGCTGGAAGCGCGCGCAAGCCGCCAGAGAAACGAGCGCGAGTTCGCGCAGCGCGCCGCCCCGCAGGGCGCCGCTGACGATCGAAGGCCAAGTGCTGGCGAAATCGTCACCCGGCTCACGCTTCACGATCGGCGCGCGCGTGTTTCACCAGAAATTCGGGCCTGGATCGGTCGCGAACATAGACGGCAACAAGCTCACGGTCGACTTCGACAAGGCCGGGCGGAAGATGGTGCTGGAGAGTTTTGTGGAGCGGGGGTGAACCCGCCCCGCGCCGCCTAGAGCGATTTCCTCTCAAAGCGGTTCATAACCGGCGGCAGCGAAGAAATTGGCGCATTCTTTCGGCGTGAACTCGCCGAGCAAGGCTCCAATCCTGTCCCATAGAGCGTCGACAGTTCGCTCGGCGGCTTTGCGCAGCAGGGCTTTGAGCTTTGAGAAGGCCTTCTCGATCGGATTGAAATCCGGGCTGTAGGGCGGAAGATAGAGGAGCGTCGCGCCTTTCGCTTCGATCGCCTTGCGCACGCCGGCGCCTTTGTGGCTGCCGAGATTGTCCATGATCACAACGTCGCCGGGACTGAGCGTCGGCGCGAGGACCTGGTCGACATAGGCCTGAAACCATGCGCTGTTGATCGGCCCGTCGAGCACGAAAGGCGCGGTCAGTCCCGAAACGCGCAGGCCGGCGACGAATGTCGTCGTCTTCCAGTGGCCGTGCGGAACGGCGGCGCGCAGCCGCTCGCCCCTCGGCGCGCGTCCATTCTTGCGCGCCATATTCGTCGTCGCCCAGGTCTCGTCGATGAAGACGAGCCTCGAAGGATCGAGATCGAGCTGGCTCTCGAACCACGCTTCGCGCCGCTCCTTTATGTCCGGGCGGTCTTGCTCGCTCGCATGGGCGGTCTTTTTTTCCAGGTGATGTCGTGGCGGGCGAAGAAGCGCCACAGCGAGCCGATGCTGAAGCGACGCCCGCGTTCCGCGAGCTGCGCCTGAAGCTCTTTCAAGGTGATGTCGCAGGTCGCGTCGACGAGCGAGAGGATCAGGCTCTTGTGCGCGTCGATGCGCGCCGACCAGCGGTCGCCGCCACGTTTGTAGGAGGCCGGACTGCCGGTCTCCTTCTGCCTTTGACACCAACGGATCGCACTCGCCGCGGAGACGCCGAAACGTTCGGCCGCCTGCCGCCGAGACATTCCAGTCGCGACGGCTCCGACAACGCGTTCTCGCAGATCGAGCGAAAGGGTCTTCTTCGACATGAGCGCAGGCCTCCTTCGCCAGCGCTCATGTTGAATCAGATCAGGCCCGATTCGAGAATCCCTCGCGATTCAATCAGACAGAAAACCGCTCTAATCGCGCCTATTCAGAGCTTACGTTCCGTGGTTGCGCCCGAAAGGGCAATGGTGCTTTGTCAATTGCGGAAGTCGCAAGGGAATGGAATATTTCTTCCGTCAATTGGGTAAATG
>PQAN01000371.1 GCA_003105285.1 Methylocystaceae bacterium | reverse complement strand
CCGATCCGCACACGGGCGCGGCGCCGCAGCCGGCCTTTCCCTGGCGCGGCCGCATCACCTGCGATCCCGCGCCGGGCCGCAGCGGAACGGTCGACGGGACGAGCGCTGCGAGCGCGCAGGTCGACGCGTTCTTTGCCGGCTATCGGGACTTCATTCTGCATTATGCGAATCTCTGTGTCGAAGCCGGCGGCGTCGACGCTTTTCTCATCGGCTCGGAGCTCGTCGAGCTGACGCGCGTGCAATCGGCGGCCGGAGTCTATCCGGCCGTCGGCGCGCTGCAGACGCTCGCGGCCGATGCGAAAGCTGTTCTCGGGGGCGCGAAAATCTCCTACGCCGCCGATTGGACGGAATATAACGCGCATGTCTTGGCAAATGGCGACGTGCGCTTTCCGCTCGATCCGCTATGGGCGTCAGCGTCGATCGATTTCGTCGGCGTCGACGTCTATTGGCCGCTCTCCGATTGGCGCGACGGCTTCGATCATCTCGATGCGCAGATCGCATCGAGCGTCTATGATCTCGATTATCTCTCGGCGCGCATGACGTCGGGCGAAGGCTTCGACTGGCATTACGCCGGCGCGGAGAATCGCGACGCGCAGATTCGTTCGCCCATCACGGACGGACTCGGCAAGCCGTGGATGTTCCGCCAGAAGGACTTCGTGTCGTGGTGGTCGCAGCCCCATTACGAGCGCGTCGGCGGCGTCGAGCTCGCCGCGCCGACGGCATGGACGCCGCGTTCGAAACCGATCTGGATCGTCGAGACGGGATGTCCGGCCGTCGATCGCGGCGCCAATGCGCCCAATGTGTTTCCGGACGCGCATTCGTCGGAGGGCGGACTTCCCTATTACTCGCGCGGCGGGCGCGACGATCTGATGCAGCAGCGCTTCATCGAGGCGACGCTCGCGCATTTCGATCCGAGCGGGTCGGACGCGGCGGCGAATAATCCCGTGTCGCCGCTCTATGGCGAGCGAATGGTCGATCCGGCGCGCATCCATATCTGGTGCTGGGACGCGCGGCCCTTTCCGGCCTTTCCCGCTTGCGGCGGCGTGTGGGCGGATGCGCCGAATTGGGAGACGGGCCATTGGCTGAACGGGCGATTGGACGGCGTCCCGCTCGATCGGCTGGCGAACGAGCTGGCGGCGGCGGCTCCCACGCAGGACCTCGTTCTCGAGCGGCCGGACATTCTCGGCTTCGTCGACGGCTATGTGCTGGATCGCGCCATGTCGCCGCGCGACGCCATCGAGCCGCTCGCGGCGCTGTTCGGAGTCGAGGCGATCGTGTCCGAGCGTTCGCTGCGTTTCGCTTCGCGCGCGACGAAGCCGGCGCGGGAGCTGAGCGACGACGATCTCGTTCCGGCGAAGGACGGATCGCTGATCAATGTCACGCGCGCGCAGGAGAGCGAGCTGCCGCATGAGATCGCTCTGTCCTTCTCGGATTCGGAATTCGACTACCAGACGGGCAGGGTGCTGTCGCGTCGCCTCGAAGGCTATTCCCTGCGCCAGAGCGAGGCCCAGGCGGCAGTGGCGATCACGCGCGCCTCGGCGCAGCGTCTCGCCGACATCTGGCTGCAGGACATTTGGGCCGGCCGCGAGACGGCGAGCTTTTCGCTGCGCCCCGGGCTCGCGGCGCTGGAGCTGGGCGATGTGGTCGCCCTCGCGGCCGCGCCCGGCAAGCTGTTCCAGATCACGCGCATCACCGACGGCGCCGCGCGCAGCGTGGAGGCGCGCGGCGTCGATCCGAATGTCTACGATTCGACGGCGCGCGCATTGCCTCGTCCCGCGCTCGAGCCGCCCGCCGTTCTCGGTCCGCCGAGAGTCGTCGTCCTCGATCTGGCGATGACGGAGTCCGATGCGGCGCCTTTGTCTCATATCGCGGCCTATGCCGATCCCTGGCCCGGCGCGCTGGCGATCTGGCGGCGGATCGGCGCGACATACGAGCATGTCGGCGTCATCGAGAAGCGCGCGACGATCGGCGAGACGCTGGACATGTTGCCGCCCGGCCCGCTCGGTCGCTTCGATAGAGGCGCGAGCGTGACCGTGAAGCTCTCCTGCGGCGCGCTCGCTTCCGTCGACGACGCGAGCGCGTTCGCCCTGCGTTCGGCGATGGCGATACGCGGGCCGGACGGCGCATGGGAGGTCTTCGCCTTCACGCACGCCGAACTGGTGGCGGAAAACACTTATCGCTTGTCGCGCCTGCTGCGCGGGATCGGCGGCGAGGACGCGCTCGCGGCGCGGAGCGTTCCGGCCGGCGCGACGGTCGTGCTGCTCGACGACGCGGTCGTTCCGCTGGCTACGAATCTGGCCGAACTCGAATCTTCGAGGACTTATCGCATCGGTCCCCTGAGCCGCGACTACAGCGATCCGACTTACGCGCAGGCGAGCGTCGCCGCGACGCGCAAAGCGCTCATGCCCTATTCGCCGACGCATGTCCGCGCGCGACGAACGATCGACGGCGTGATCGTTTCCTTCTTGCGGCGAGGACGCATCGGCGCCGATGCGTGGGAGCCGCTCGACATCCCGCTCGGCGAGGCGAGCGAGGCTTACGAAATCGTGATTCCGCTCCCCGGCGGCAGTCGCGTTCTCACGGCGACGACGACTTCGGTTCTCTATCCGGCAAGCGCTGAACTCGCCGATTTCGGCGCGCCGCAGGCGACGCTTTCGATCGAGATTTATCAGATCGGCGCGAATGTCGGACGCGGCTTTCCACTGAGCGGGACGCTGGCGGTGGAGTGAATGTCGGCGACGCCACTCTCTTAAAAGTTCGCCTATTCCTGCTCCCTTAGGGGGTAGGGGCGCGCACAGTGACGCTTGGTCGATGAATAGCACAAGAGGCCCGTATGACTGACACGACGCATCTCGCTCTGCCGTTCATCGATGCGGCGCAGGCGCAAAAGCATGTCACGCATAATGAAGCCCTGCAGCGTCTCGACGCGCTCGTGCAGCTTTGCGTGATCGCGCGCAATCAGACGGCGCCGCCGGCTTCGCCGGGCGAGGGCGACAGATATCTGGTCGGCGCCGGCGCGACCGGCGCCTTTGCCGGAAAAACGCTGCAAATCGCGACCTGGCTCGCGGGCGGCTGGATTTTCCTCGTGCCGAAAGCGGGCTGGTCCGCCTATGTCGCGGCGGAGCAATCGCTGCTCGTTCATGACGGCGCGGGGTGGCGCGACGCCGGCCTCGCGCTGCGCGAACTGCAGGGTCTCGAATTGCTGGGCGTCGGCGCGACGGCCGACTCCGCCAATCCTCTATCGGCCAAATTGAACGCCGCGCTCTTCGCCGCGAAGACGCTCGGCGAAGGCGGCTCCGGCGATCTGCGCTTCACGCTGGAGAAGGAAGCCGCCGGCGATACGGCGTCGCAGCTCTATCAGACGAACTGGTCGGGCCGCGCCGAGACGGGACTCATCGGCGACGATGATTTTCGCGTGAAGGTCTCCGCCGACGGTTCGACGTGGAAAGAGTCGATCCATATCGACAATTCGACCGGGCGCGTTTCATTTCCGAGCGGGATCGGCGACGGTTCGCTTTCGGCGTTTCGCAACAGGCTGAGAAACGCCGGTTTCGCGATCAATCAGCGCGCCGTCTCGGGGACGGTGACGCTCGTGGCCGGCGCCTATGGCCACGATGGCGTCAAGGCCGGCGCGGGCGGCGCGACCTACACATTCTCGACGTCCGGTCTCGATACGACGCTGACGATTTCGACGGGCTCGCTCATTCTGCCGATCGACGCCGCGCTGATCGAGGGCGGGTCCTACACGCTGTCGCAGGCCGGCGCGGCGCAGGCGCGCGTGTGGCAGGGGACGGGCGCGACCGGATCTGGAGCCTATGCGTCCGCGCCCTTCACGGTGACGGGCCTCGCGGCCGATGTTCAAACCAATGTCGAATTTGCGACCGGAACGGTGCTGCGTCCGCAGTTCGAGCCGGGCGCTTATCCGACGACGTTCGAGCGGCGGCCTCGAAGCGTCGAGACGCTGCTCTGCCAGGCCTATCTGTTCTCGACCTACCCGGCCGGGACGCCGCCGGGAACGGCGACGTCGGATTACGGTCCGCTCTATGATTGGGTTCAAGCCGCATCGAACTGGGCGACGATCACCTTCAACCTTCCGACGACGATGCGCGCGTCGCCGAGCATCACGATCTACAGCGCGCATAGCGGGGCGAGCGGAATGCTGAACAGCGGCGCGACGGACGTGCCCGCCTATGTGTCGACGAGCGGCGCCGGCTCGATCTCCGTATCCGTCAACAACACGTCTGTCACCGGCGGATTGTCCGGCCATATTCTCGCATCGGCGGAGATTTGACGAATGGCCTATTCGCTCTTGCCCAACAACGCCCGAGGCGTCGTCCGCGAGGCGGACGGCGCCAATATTCCGCAAGATCCCGGTAACGCCGACTGGCGCGTCTATCTGGAATGGGTCGCGGCCGGCAACGCGCCGGCGCAGCCGTCCGCGCCGACGTTCGAAGAGCTCAGGGCCGAAAAGCTCGCCGCGCTGGCCGAGCGCCGCCGGCGCGCCGAAGCGAGCGGGACGAGCGTCGACGGAATGCGTCTGCCGACCGATGAGAAAATGCAGTCGAAACTGACGGCGGCGGTCGTCGCGTCCGTCCTCGACAACGCCTATTCCGTGCAATGGAAGCTCGCGGACGGCTCGTTCGTTCGATTCGATCACGCCTTGCTCATCGCCGTCGCGCAGACCGTGCGCGCGCATGTGCAGTCCTGCTTCGATCGCGAGGCGGCGCTCTCTGCGCAGATCCGGGCCGCCGCGGATGTCGCCGCCATGGCCGCGATCGACATCGAAGCCGGCTGGCCCGGATAGGCGGCCAGCGAAATCGCAAGACGGTTCGTCGCCCGCCTCGCGCGGGCTTTTTCATGTTCGACAGGAGGCGAGATGGGAAAGACAGAAGTCGCTTTGACGAAGAGCTTCGGCGCCGGCGCGGCGCCTATATGGCCGCTGCAGTCGCAATGCGACGCCTATTATGGCGATCCGCGTCCGCGCAATGTGCACGAGGCCTATAATGTCGCCTGGGCGAAGGAAAATCTCGTCCATATTTCGTGCCCCTGGTCACTGACCGATCTCGAGCATCATTTCTCGGCGATCCAGATTCACAAGAAGGCCGCGCCGTCGCTCGCGCGCGTTCTGGCGCGCGTCTTCGACGAGGTCGGCCGCAGCGAGGCGAAGATACACGAGCTTCGCTACGACGTGTTCTCCGGCTCTTTCGTCTATCGAAAGAAACGCGGCGCCGCGTCGCTGTCGATGCACGCCTATGGCGCGGCGATCGATTGGGACGCGCCGGACAATCAAATGCGCGCGCGCAAGCATCTCTTCACCAACGACAGTCCGCTGATCCGCGCTTTCAAGCGCGAAGGCTGGATATGGGGCGGCGACTGGGCCGGCGACGGCGTCGACGCGATGCATGTGCAGGCCGCACGCGTGCATGGGTGAGGATCGGCAGTAGGCGGTAGGCAGTGCGCTATTCGATTGCCGACTGCCCATCCGCCGACTGCCCGAACAGACCGCGCCGGGCGGTTTCCCGGCAAGAAGAAGGACGAACCAAATGGCTTTCGATATCTCGAATTCGTTGCATTGGCTGCTCGCTCGCGCCAAGGAGCCGAGCACTTGGGCGGGCGCCGGCGTCGTCGCGTCGATCGTTCACTCGGCTGCGCCGGGCGCGCTCGGCGACGGCATTCTGTCCGTCGGCGCCGCGGTCGCCGGGCTGCTCGCCGTCGTGGCGCCGGAGAAGAACGCCTGAGCCGCCGCCGACGCCGGATCGGCTAGAGCGAGCCTGAAAGCTCGCGGGCCGGGAGGCGCCTTCGACGCATTCACGCGTCGTTCACACGACGGACCTCATAAAAAGTCTCGGGGAAATGCGTGAATGTCGTCGAATTGGTGGAAAATCGCGCTCTCGGCCGCTTCGGCCGCGCTGTCGCCCGCGCCGCGGGCCGGCGCGGCCGATCGGCCGTCGCTGGCGTGTTTCCCGACCGCCGAGACGCGCCAGTTGATCGTCGACCGCCGCCTCGCCGACCCTTTCGCAACGATGCAGGCGGCGAGCGCGGCCGCGCATGGCGAGCCGATCGGCGCGAAGCTCTGTCGCGCCGACGAGGAGTTGGTCTATGAGATCAGCCTGCTGCGTCGCGACGGCCGCGTCGTGAGGATTTATGTCGACGCCGCGACCGGCAAGCCGCATCCTGGTCGCTGAAGGGGGAGAGAGCGTTGCGACTGCTGGTCGTGGAAGACGACAAGGATCTGAACCGACAGATCGTCGCGGCGCTCGAGCAATCGGGCTATGCGGTGGACCGCGCCTTCGACGGCGAAGAGGGGCATTTTCTCGGCGACACCGAGCCCTATGACGCCGTCGTGCTCGATATCGGCCTGCCGAAGATGGACGGCATCACCGTGCTCGAGGACTGGCGCAAGGCCGGGCGGGTCATGCCGGTGCTGATCCTCACCGCGCGCGACCGCTGGAGCGACAAGGTGCAGGGCTTCGACGCCGGCGCCGACGATTATGTCGCCAAGCCCTTCCACATGGAGGAGATCCTGGCGCGCATCCGGGCGCTGCTGCGCCGCGCCGCCGGCCATGCGACGAGCGAGATCGTCTGCGGGCCGGTRCGGCTCGACACCAAAGCCGGCCGCGTCGTGGTGGAYGGCGCGGCGGTCAAGCTCACGTCGCATGAATATCGGCTGCTCGCCTATCTCATGCATCATTCGGGGCGCGTCGTTTCGCGCAGCGAGCTCGTCGAACATCTCTACGATCAGGATTTCGACCGCGATTCCAACACGGTCGAAGTGTTCGTCGGGCGGCTGCGCAAGAAGCTCGGCGTCGATGTCATTCAGACGGTGCGCGGCCTCGGCTATATCGTGGCGCCGCCCGGCGCCGACGGGAAGCGCTGACCTCGCGCGATGCGCCGCCTCGAATTTCCCGCCCGTTCGATCGCCGCGCGCCTGTTTCTCACCGCGGCGGCGCTGAGTTCGGCCGTGCTGATGCTCGCCGGGCTGGCGCTGACCGAATATTATCGCCGGACCGCCGAAGACGTGTTCGAGCAGCGGCTCGGCGTCTATCTGCGCGCCATCGTCGCCGATGTTTCGGAGTCGGGAGAGGAGGGGCGCAGCGGACCGGGGCAGCTCGGCGATCCGCAATTCGAGCTGGCTCGGTCCGGCTGGTATTGGCAGATCACGCGGCTCGACAGCGAGGCGCATGAGATCAAGGCGTCGCGGTCGCTATTCGCCGCGCGGCTGCCGAAACTGTCCGATCTCGGCGTGCCGGCGGAAGTCGGCGGCGTGCGGCGCGGCGTGGCTCTGGGGCCGGACGGCCGGATGCTGCGCATCGTCGAGCGCGTCATCGACGTCGGCGACATCGGCGTCTATCTGGTGCAGGTCGCCGCGACGACCGAGGAGACCGAACATCAGATCGCGCGCTTCCGGCTGTCGCTGATCATCGCTTTTTCGCTGCTCGCCATCGCGCTCGCGCTCGCCACCGCTTTTCAGGTGCGTTTCGGACTGCGTCCCTTGCGGCTGCTGCAGCGGGAGCTTTCCGTCATTCGCCGCGGGGAACGCCAGCGCATCGACGGGAGCTATCCGAGCGAAGTCGCGCCGCTCGCCGAAGAACTCAATCTGTTGATTTCCGCCAATCGCGACATCGTCGAGCGCTCGCGCACGCAGGTCGGCAATCTCGCCCATGCGCTGAAGACTCCGCTCAGCGTCATCGTCAACGAGGCCGACGCCGCGCCCGGGCCGCTCGCCGAGAAGGTGGGCGAGCAGGCGACGCTGATGCGCGACCGGCTCTCGTTCTATCTCGAGCGGGCGCGGGCGGCGGCGCGTGCGGGAGCGATCGGCGCGACGACGCCGGCCGCCCCGGTCGTCGACGCGCTGCTCCGCACCTTCGGCAAAATCTACGGCGAGCGCGGCGTCGTCTTCTCGGGCGGGGCGCCGCCGGACTTGCGCTTTCTCGGCGAACGGCAGGACCTCGAGGAGATCATCGGCAATCTGCTCGACAACGCCGGCAAATGGGCGGCGAAGGAGGTGCGGCTGACCGCCGCTCTGGAACACACGGCGACGGGTCGCAGCCTCCTCGCCTTCACCATTGACGACGACGGTCCGGGCCTCGCCGCCGATCTGCGCGAGGCCGCCGTGCGGCGCGGGCAGAGACTGGACGAAACCAAGCCGGGCTCTGGGCTCGGTCTCTCGATCGTCGCCGATCTCGCAGCCGATTACGGCGGCTCGCTGCGCTTCGCGGCGAGCCCTGGCGGGGGCCTGCGCGCCGAAGTGCGCCTGCCCGGGCTTTGACAGCGCCGGGGCGATCCGGCATGACGAGGCGATCGACGCATATGGATTGGAGAACGCGAATGTCGGCGGGCGTGAGAGCGATTGCGGCCATGGGGCTCGTCTGCGGCTTAGCGGTAATGGCCGGCTGCAATTCGACGACCCCGCCCGCGGCCTCTGTGGCGCCGGTCGCGCCCGAACCGCCGGCTGCGGGCGTCGTCGGATCGGCGATCGGCCGCGAACTCAATGCGTCGGAGAAGGAGGCGGCCATCGCCGCGCAGCAGGAGGCGGTCGACTCCGGCGCCCGCAAGAGCTGGCGCGGCGCGCACGGCTCCTATGGCTTCATCGAGCCGGGACCGGAAAGCGCGGCCTCCGGCGGCTGCCGCGACTACACCCATAAAATCTATGTCAACGGACGGCCGCAGCAGGCCAAGGGTCAAGCCTGCAAGCGGCCGGACGGAAGCTGGCGCGTGACCGGCTGAAGCGGCTGGACGGGCGCGCCGCGGAAGCGCGCCCGGTTCGATCACATCCCTATTTCGATCATATGGGCGCCGGCAGCGCCTCGAGCCGGGCGATTCCGGCGCGCACCGCCGATTGCACCTTCTCGAAAGCCCGCACCTCGATCTGCCGCACGCGCTCGCGCGAGACGCCGAACTCYTCGGACAGATCCTCGAGCGTCACCGGATCGTCGGAAAGCCGCCGCGCCTCGAAGATGCGGCGCTCGCGCGGGTTGAGAACGGTCAACGCGCCGCGCAGCGCGTCGAGCCGGTTGTTGGTCTCCTCCTGCTCGACGAGCACACGCTCCTGATCGGTCGAATCGTCGACGAGCCAGTCCTGCCACTCGCCCTCGCCCTCCTCGCGCAGCGGCGCGTTGAGCGAGGCGTCGCCCCCCATGCGGCGATTCATCTCGATGACGTCCTGCTGCGTGACGCCGAGCCTATGGGCGATCGTGGCGACATGCTCGGGCTTGAGGTCGCCGTCCTCGAAGGCGGAAATCCGGCTCTTGGCCTTGCGCAGGTTGAAGAACAGCTTCTTCTGGCTGGCGGTCGTGCCCATTTTGACGAGCGACCAGGAGCGCAGGATATATTCTTGAATCGAGGCCCTGATCCACCACATGGCGTAGGTGGCGAGGCGAAAACCGCGTTCCGGCTCGAAACGCTTGACGGCCTGCATCAGGCCGACATTGCCTTCGGACACGATTTCGCCGATCGGCAGGCCGTAGCCGCGATAGCCCATGGCGATCTTCGCGACGAGCCGCAGATGCGAAGTGACGAGTTTCTGCGCGGCTTGCGGGTCCTGGTGCTCGCGCCAGCGCTTGGCGAGCATATATTCTTCCTGCGGCTCCAGCATGGGGAACCGCCTGATCTCGGCGAGGTAGCGCGCGAGGCCGCTTTCGCCCGCGACAATGGGAAGGGCATTCGCCATATTCACCTCCTGGCGGACTCCCGAATTCGGCGAGCCCGCAATGGGCGGCCGCAATACGCCGGCCGCAACGGGCTAATATAGACCGACCGCAGCATGGCCGAAAGATGACTTTTCGCTAAGCGGGGAATGAAGGGCGGGTTAAATTTTGGTAATAGTCGGGCGCTGGCGCAAGAGAGCCTCTCCTCGAAAAACGAGGGTCGGCTTTCCGAAATCGAGATGTGCGACAGACCTCGGCCGTGCTATCTTTATACGTATACGTATCGAAAGCGACGGCAATGCATAAGAAAATGACGATCACGCTCGACGAAGCGGTGTATGATGGTCTCGTGCGCGTCGTCGGACGTCGCAAGATCAGTCAATTCCTCGAAGATTTGGCCCGTCCGCATGTTTTGAAGGATGATCTGGCCTCGGCTTATCGAGCCATGGCCGACGACGTGGAACGCGAACGCGAGGCGCAGGAGTGGAGCGACGCTTTGATCGCGGACGCCGCAAATGCGGCGCGGTGAAGTGTGGTGGGTGGATTTCGAACCCGCTCGGGGCGGCGAAATCCGTAAGAAAAGGCCTGCCGTCATTATCAGCAACGATGCGGCCAATGCAGCGTTGAATCGATTGCAAGTCGTTCCTTTGACGAGCAACGCCGGGCGCCTCTACCCGAGCGAGGCGATCGTGACGATCGACGGCAGGCAGAGCAAAGCGATGGCGGACCAATTGACGACCGCGTCCAAGGAGCGACTGCAGGGCCGACTCGGCAAGCTTTCGCCCGAGGATATGAAGGCCGTAGAGC